>NZ_JAKKFG010000042.1:0-485617 GCF_022230905.1 Micromonospora salmantinae | reverse complement strand
GGGTGGTGGGTGGCGGGGTGGTCGGCTCGTCGGTGGGTGGCGCTCCGGTGCAGGTGGTGCCGTTGAGCGCGAAGCTGCCCGGCACCGGGTTGCTGCCGGTCCACGAACCGTTGAAGCCGAACGACGCGCTGCCGTTCGTGGCGATGGCGGTGTTGTGGTCGACGTTGCGCGCGGTCACCTGCGCGCCGGTCTGGGTGACGGTGGCGTTCCACGCCTGGGTGACCTGTTGGCCTGCGGCGTACGACCAGGTGACGGTCCACCCGTTGACCGGGTCGCCGAGGTTGGTGACTGTGACGTTGGCGCCGAAGCCGCCCTGCCACTGGTTGGTGATCTGATAGTCGATCCGGCAGCCGACGGCGGCGGCCGAGGCGACGACCGTGCCGAGGGTGCCGGCCACGACGGTGGCCGCCGTCGTGGCGGCGAGCAGGATCAGCCGATGTCTGGACGGGTGCATGCACTGCCTCCGGGGATCCGGTGATGATCGCTACGACCCACCGGCCCTGCCCGGGAAGCACAGTGGACCCGACCCACCGCGACGGCGGCGGACGGCGATCTGATCGGGGTGAAACGCCCTGGAACTCACGGATCCGACTCACCGCGCATCGTAAGGCAAGCGCTTTCCGCCATGCAACATCGATGGTTGTTACTTCCTTCGGGTCTTGCCCCAGCGATCGATGCCTGATCAACTCGTCGGGGTGAGCGCTCACCACATGGACCCTGACGAGTTCCGTCGAGCAGGCCACGCCGTCGTCGACTGGATCGCCGACTACTGGGAGACAGTGGAGCAACGACCGGTCGCCCCGGCCGACCCCCCGGGCACGGTGGCCGCCGCCCTGCCCCGCGAGCCACCCACCACCGGCGGCGAACCGGTCGAGGCGATCCTCGCCGACCTGGACTCGATCGTCGTACCGGGGCTGACCCACTGGCAGCACCCCGGCTTCTTCGGCTACTTCCCCGGCAACACCTCCGGCCCGAGCGTGCTCGGCGACCTGGTCAGCTCCGGGCTCGGCGTCCAAGGGATGCTCTGGGCCTCCAGTCCGGCCTGCACCGAGCTGGAGACGGTGATGATGGACTGGCTGGCCCACCTGCTGGACCTGCCACAGCGGTTCCGCTCCACCGGCGCCGGCGGTGGGGTCATCCAGGACTCGGCCTCCTCGGCGACGCTCGTGGCCACCCTGACCGCACTGCACCGGGCCAGCGGCGGCCGCTGGCGGCACACCGGCATCGACCGGCGTTACCGCGCGTACACCTCCGTCCACGGGCACTCGTCCATCGAGAAGGCGGTACGGATCGCCGGGCTGGGCAGCGACGGAATCCGGTCGATCGAGGTGGGCCCGGACACCCAGGCGATGCTGCCGGGCGCGCTGCGGGCCGCCATCGAGGCCGACCTGGCCGCCGGTGACGTGCCGGCCATCGTGGTGGCGACCATCGGCACCACCTCCACCACCGCCGTCGACCCGCTGCCGGAGATCGGGGCCATCTGCGCCGAGTACGGGATCTGGCTGCACGTGGACGCCGCGTACGCGGGCGCCGCCGCCGTCTGCCCCGAACTGCGCTGGACGCACGCCGGCCTGGAGTACGCCGACTCCTACTGCTTCGACCCGCACAAGTGGCTGCTCACCGGCTTCGACTGCGACGCGTTCTGGGTGGCCGACCGGGCCGAACTGATCGAGGCGCTGACCGTACTGCCGGAGTTCCTGCGCAACGCTGCCTCCGAATCCGGCGCGGTGATCGACTACCGGGACTGGCAGGTGCCGCTGGGCCGGCGGTTCCGGTCCCTCAAGCTGTGGTTCGTGCTGCGCTGGTACGGCGCCGAAGGGCTGCGGGCACACATCCGCTCCGGGGTGGCGCTGGCCGAACGGTTCGCCGAGCGGGTCCGCGCCGACGACCGGTTCGAGTTGGCAGCGGCACACCCGTTCTCACTGGTCTGCTTCCGACTGTGCGCCGACGACGACACCAACGCGGCGTTGCTGGCCGCGGTGAACGCCACCGGACGGGTGCACCTCACGCACACCCGGGTCGCCGGCCGCTACACGCTGCGGCTGGCGGTCGGCTCACCCCAGAGCACCGAAGCGCACATCGACGAAGCCTGGAGCCTGCTCTCCGAGGCGGCCGACACCCTGCTCACGCCCTAACCCGGCATCGGCGGGTGGGCGCAACCGGGGTTCAGCGTGGGGTGGCCGTACCGGTGGTGGCCAGATCGGCCGGCACCTCGCCGGCGGACGCGGCGGCGGCGGCCTCGGCGGGCACACCGGCAGCGGCGGCGGGAGCAGCGGCGGCTTCGGCGGCCTCGGCGCGGGCGCGGCGGGTACGGCGTAGGGCGCGTACGGCAAACACCAGGGCGGCCAGCCAGCCGGCGGCGAGCAGGGCGTACAGGGCGGGGCGGGCCGGACCGTCCAGTTCGGCGGAGCGGATCAGGGTGCGGGCGTTGGTCAGCACGATCACGCCGCCGACTGCCGCGCCGAGCAGTTGGGCGGGCACGATTCGGACCAGCCAGGCGGCCAGCGGGGCGGCGATGAGCCCGCCGATGAGCAGTGCGGCGACGGTGGGGAGCAGGAATCCCTCCGAGCCCAGCCCGATCAGGAAGCCGATGCTGGCCGCGCCGGCCACGACGAACTCGGAGGTGTCGACCGAGCCGATCACCTTGCGGGGTTCCATGCGGCCGGAGACCAGCAGCGCGGGGGTGGCCACCGGGCCCCATCCGCCGCCGCCGGTCGCGTCGACGAAGCCGGCGACCAGGCCCAGGGGGCCGAGGAAACGACTGCGGAGCCGTCCGCCGACCCGGTCGGTGCGCAGTGGCCGGGCGAAGCGGATCAGGAGGTACGCGCCGAGCGTGAAGAGAATGCCGGCCATCCACGGTGCGGCGGCCTCGGTGGAGATCGAGCTGAGCAGTGTGGCGCCGGCGAAGGCGCCGACAGCGCCGGGTAGGGCGATGCGGGTCACCACCCGCCAGTCGACGTTGCCGAACCGCCAGTGCGCGACCCCGGCGGCGAGCGTGGTGCCGATCTCGGCCAGGTGCACCGATGCCGAGGCGGCGGCCGGGGCGACTCCGGCGACCAGCAGCAGAGTGGACGAGGTCAAGCCGTATGCCATGCCGAGCGAACCATCGATCAGTTGCGCGACGAGCCCGACCAGAGCGAGGACCAACAGCTTGCGCACGAGCGCCCCCAGACTTTTCGGCATCTCCTATCGACTTGGTCGACAATGCGGGATGGGGCAGCCGGGGTCAAGCCCCCGATCGGTGGATGGGACGCGCCGGGCGGTGCGCCGGGTCGGCGGCCCGTGGCGCGAGGCCGGGAACCGAGCGGCGGAACCTAGCCGGCGTGCAGATCCAGGCGAAGAAGGCAGCGACCAGGTGACGTGGAGCCGGGAGGCGAGCCGGCGCTCAGATCCAGGCGCGTGGGTCGGCGGCCAGCTCGGTGACCCGTGCGGGCAGGGTGCCGGCGGCCACGTCGGCGACGCTGACCAGCTCCAGGATCTCCCGCTCGCTTGCCCGTAGCGCGATCCAGACCTCCTGGAGGGCGTGGGCCGGGCCGTGGTAGCCGAGTTGCTCGGGGCGTTGCCCGCGTACGTGGGCGAGAGGCCCGTCGATCACCCGGATGACCTCGGCGAGGGAGATCTCCCCGGCGGGGCGGGCCAGCCAGTAGCCGCCCTCCGGGCCACGCTGAGCGTGCACGATGCCGCCCCGGCGCAGCTGCAGAAGGATGCTCTCCAGGAACTTCGGCGGGATCTCCTGGGCGCGGGCGATCTGGTCGGCCGTCACCGGCCGGCCGCGCCCGGGGCCGCTGGCCGTCGCGGCAAGCTCGGCGGCCGCGCGGAGGGCATAGTCGACCCGAGCGGAGAGGCGCATGTCGGCAAGGTTAGTCGCTGGTCAGCCGGGCGGGCGGGCGACCCTCGGCCGATCGGCCACGCATCGATGGAAAGTAGCGCCGCTGACGCCCGTCCGGGTCGCCGGCCGGGACCGATGAACGGCCGCCGGCAGGGAATGGTGAAGTACGTCATGATCCACCCTACGGTGGCGGCCGAAATGCCGGTCCGGAGCGTCCCTATGCTGGGCGGGAGTACGAATGTCCGGCCGTTTACCCGGCCGCGAGCAACATATTGATAAACACCCGGGTGTGCTCGGGGGGAAGGCAACACGATGACCGATATCGCCACACGCACCTGGGACGGCATGACCATCCCGGTGGCCGGCTCCTATCTTCTCGATCAGGCGCACAAGCGGATCGGTTTCCTGTCCCGGCACATGATGGTGAGCCCGGTGCGCGGCGAGTTCGCCGAGGCCACGGCGGAGATTTTCGTGGCGGAGGACCCGCTGCTGTCCTCGGTGACGGCCACCATCATGTCGGCCAGCATCACCACCGGAAGTGTCGACCGGGACACGCATCTGAAGAGTGCCGACTTCCTCGACGTCGAGCGTTTTCCCACCCTCGAATATCGAAGCACGGGCATTAGGTGGCAGGGCAACGAGGACCCCATATTCCAGTGGGCGCGTCTGCGCAACCACCGGTTGGGCGGACGAGGCCGAAGTCACATTGTTCCGCCGCAGTCCGACGGTATTCCCGGGCGATTCGTTCTTACCGGTGAGTTGACCGTGAAGGGGATCACCCGGGCCGTCGACCTGGAGGTGAATTTTGGTGGCGCTCGTCAGGATCCGTACGGGCAGAACATCTTCGGATTCAGCGCGACGGCCGAGATGAACCGTGAGGACTACGGCCTGCTCTGGAATGTCGTCCTGGAGAGCGGCGGGGTGCTGGTCGGCAAGACGGTGCAGATCGAGATCGCCGGCGAAGCCATCTACCAGCCCTGAACCACGTCATCCCCGCCAGTTGCCTGGCGGGGACGAGCGGCAACGTCAGGCGCCGACGCGGCGCAGCAGACCTTCCTGGACGGCGCTGGCGATCTGCTGGCCGTCAGTGGTGAACATCCGGCCGGTGGCCAGCCCACGCGCGCCGGACGCCGACGGGCTGAGGCAGTCGTAGAGGAACCACTCGTCGGCCCGGAACGGCCTGTGGAACCACAGCGCGTGGTCCAGGCTCGCGCCGACCAACCCGCCCGGCCCCCACACCTCGCCGTGCGCGGAGAGCACCGAGTCCAGCAGGGTGAGGTCCGAGGCGTAGGTGAGCGCGCAGGCGTGCAGCAGGGGGTCGTCGGGCAGTTTGCCGTCGATGCGCATCCAGACGCGCTGGTGCGGGTCGGCGGGCCGGTCGCCGGGGCGGACCCAGCCGGGCTCGCCCACGTAGCGCACGTCGATCGGTCGTGGGATCTGGCCCCAGATGCCCAGCCGCTCCGGGTAGCGGGAGAGCCGGTCGGTCATCGTCGGCACCTCCTGCGGCGGGGGCACGTCCAGCGGGGCCGGGGCCTGGTGGTCGAGCCCCTCCTCGGCCCGCTGGAACGACGCCGACATGAAGAAGATCGGCTTGCCGTGCTGGAGGGCGACCGCGCGGCGGACCGAGAAGGACCGGCCGTCGCGGATGTTCTCCACCTCGTACGCGATCGGTTCGACCGGGTCGCCGGGGCGGACGAAGTAGCCGTGCAGCGAGTGCACGAACCGCTCCGGGTCGACGGTGCGGCCGGCGGCGACCAGGGCCTGACCGGCGACCTGGCCGCCGTACACCCGTTGTGGACCGACCGGGGGGCTCATCCCCCGGAAGGTCATCTCCCCGGTCGGGTCGAGGTCCAGCACTTCCAGCAGCTGGTCCACCGCCGCCTGGCCGACCGCGACCCGACCGTCGCTCACTGCAGGGCCCGCGCCGACGCGGCGTCGACCAGCGAGCCGAGCTGGTGTACGCGCAGCGTGTTGGTCGAGCCGGGGGTGCCGGGCGGGCTACCCGCGACGATCACCACGTAGTCACCGGGGTTGGCCCGGTCGAGGCCGAGCAGCGCCTGGTCGACCTGGCGGAACATGTCGTCGGTGTGCTGCACGAACGGCATCAGGAAGGTCTCCACGCCCCAGGTGAGGGCGAGCTGGTCGCGCACCTCGGGGACCGGCGTGAAGGCCAGCAGCGGCAGGTCGCAGTGCAGGCGGGACAGCCGTCGCACGGTGTCGCCGGTCTGCGAGAAGGCGACGAGCGCCTTGGCGTTGATGGCCCGGGCGATCGACGAGGCGGCGACGGTGAGGGCGCCACCGTGGGTACGCGGGTCGTGCTGCAACCGCGGCACGCCGATGGAACCGGCCTCGGTGGTCGTCACGATCTTGGCCATGGTGCTGACGGTGAGCACCGGGTACTTGCCGACGCTGGTCTCGCCGGAGAGCATCACCGCGTCCGCGCCGTCGAGCACCGCGTTGGCGACGTCGGAGGCCTCCGCCCGGGTGGGGCGGGAGTTCTCGATCATGGAGTCGAGCATCTGGGTGGCCACGATGACGGGCTTGGCGTTCTCCCGGCACAGCTGCACGGCGCGCTTCTGCACCAGCGGGACCTCGTCCAGCGGCATCTCGACACCGAGGTCGCCGCGGGCGACCATGACGCCGTCGAAGGCCAGCACGATGGCCTCCAGGTGCTCCACCGCCTCCGGCTTCTCGACCTTGGCGAGCACCGGCCGGAAGACGCCCTCCTCGGCCATGATGTTGTGGACGAGCTTGATGTCCTCGGCGGAGCGGACGAAGGAGAGCGCGACCAGGTCGACGCCGAGACCCAGGGAGAAGCGCAGGTCCTCGGCGTCCTTGTCCGACATGGCGGGCACGCTGACCGCCACGTTGGGCAGCGACACGCCCTTGTTGTTGGAGACCGGGCCACCCTCGGTGACGAGGCAGCGGATGTCGTTGCCGGTGACGTCGGTGACCTCGACGGCGACCCGGCCGTCGTCGATCAGCAGCCGGTCGCCGGGCTTCACCTCGTGGGGCAGCTTCGTGTAGGTGCAGGAGACCCGCTCCTTGGTGCCGATCACGTCGTCGCCGGTGATCACGACCGAGTCACCGGTGCGCCACTCGTGCGGGCCGTCGGCGAACCGACCGAGCCGGATCTTGGGGCCTTGCAGGTCGGCGAGGACGGCGACCGGCTTACCTGTCGCCTCCGACGCCTCCCGGACCAGTCGGTAGACCGCCTCGTGGTCGGCGTGGCTGCCGTGGCTGAAGTTGAGCCTCGCCACGTTCATGCCGGCCTCGACGAGACCCCGGATGCGCTCCGGGGACGAGGTGGCGGGACCAAGAGTGCAGACGATCTTCGCGCGGCGTGTCACGCCCATCAGGCTAGTCTCTCCTTCAGGTCGGACTCGGGGCCGACCCCTTGCAGGCAGTGGAACAGGTGTCCAACGACGCGCGGTGCGCGTCGGGCCGGCGGGCGGAACCGCACCGGGAACGTTGTGGCGACGGGCATCAGCGACCGCGCGCCGGGAATCGTACGCCTCTGTTGGCGTGCGCTGTCGGGGTGCTCCCGGCGGCGGCTCACCGCGGGCGCTCCGGGGGTGGCAGGGTGGGCACCGCGTGCAGCAGGTAGCGGGGGTCGTAGCGGCGCTTGGCGTGGCGCAGCCGCGCCCAGTTCGCGCCGTAGGCGAGCCGGACCCGGTCGGTCTCCTCCGGGGCGAGCAGGTTGGGGTAACCACCGGGCAGGGCCTGCGGGGCGAGCGCCGCAGAGGTCCGCTCGGCCCACTCGCGGTGCGGACCGGCCTGGTCGCCGGGCGCCCACACCGCGATGATCTCGGCCATCAGGTGATCGGTGCGCAGCCCGAACGCCGTGTCGGCGGGTCGGACCCGGGTGGCCGCGCCGTGGAAGTGGTGCACGGCCAGCGCGGAGAACGGTGAGGTGACCTGCCGGGCCGCGTCGACGAGCGTGTCCACCGCGCCGTCGGTGAGCGTGGGCAACCACCGGGTCCGCAGCAGGTAGTGGTTGCCGTCGACCATCCCACCGTCGAACATCCGCAGCGCGTCCGCGTACGGCATCGGGCCGATCTGGTCGACCAGCGGGGTGCCCAGCGCGCGCAGCCGGTCCATCCACGGCGCCCCGGCGTCCAGGTCGGGACCGCTGTAGAACGGGCAGACGAAAATCACCGGCTCGCCGGCCGGGCCGGGCAGGAAGCCGGCCATCACGGTCAGCTCGTCCGGCGCCTCGGCGACCAGCGCGCCGTAGCCGCGCAGCACGGCCGGTGCCTCGGAGAGCGCGAACATGATCATGCCGGCCAGCACGCCGGGCAGCCGGTGCGCGCGGAAGCGCAGCTCGGTGACGATGCCGAGGTTGCCACCGCCGCCGCGCAGCGCCCAGTACAGCTCGGCGTCGTGCCGGGGGTCGGCGGTGACCCGGCGGCCGTCGGCGAGAACCACCTCCGCGCCGAGCAGACTGTCCACTGCCAGACCGAACCGGCCGCACAGCGGGCCGTACCCGCCGGCGAGGGTGAGCCCGGCCATCCCCACGGCGCCGACCACGCCGGTGGGGACCACCAGGTCGTACGGGCGGGCGGCGGCGAGCAGCTCGGCCGCCGTGGTGCCGCCGCCGATGGTCACCGAGGCCGCGTCCGGATCGACCCGAACGGCGCGCAGCCCGGTCAGGTCGAGCGCCAGAGCGCCGTCGCGCAGCGCCCGACCGGCCCAGTCGTGCCCTCCGGAGCGGACCGAGAGGGGCAGGTGGCACCGGTTGGCGATGCGGACCGCCTCGGCCACCTCGTCGGAATCCTGGCACCTGGCGACCAGCGCGGGCGTGCGCGCCACAGCGCCGTTCCAGAGCCGGGTGGTGGTGGCGTAACCCGGATCGCCCGGCTCGTGCAGCCGGTCGCCGAGCAGGGCACGCAGTCGGGCGGCGGCGGAGGCGACATCGGGGGTGGCGGCGGAGAGCATGGCGACTCCTCGACCGGGGCCGACCCACGACACCGGGTACGCCCCGGCGGCGGCCCGCGCTGGGCGCGACCGTAACACCGGCAGGCGGGCGAGCGCCGTCATCATCACGACAGCCACCGATGGACCGGCGGCTCAGCTGCCCGCCTTGACCAGCGGGAACTCCAGGGAACCGGCCGGGCAGAGGAAGGTCAGCACCTCCACCCGGTAGAGCCCGGCCTGCACCGCCGGGTCGGCCTCCAGGACGCTGCGGACATCGTCGACGCTGCCGGTGCGGGCCAGCCCGAAGCCGATCGGCGGATCCGGCTCGCGCGCCGGCCCGTCCACCGAGCCGGCGACCAGGACGATGCCGCGTCGCTGCAACGCCTGCATGTGTTCGGCGTGCTCGGCCTGCAACCGCTGCACGGTCTCCGCGGGCAGGGCCCGCCCGGCCGCGCCGGGATAGATCACGATGCACTCGTACGTGTCGAGCGCGAAGTTGACCTGTGGCACTCCCATGGGTGCTCCCTCCGCCGTCGCGCCGGAACGCACCGGCTCCGGCCAGCGTCGCACGGACACCCCGGTCGTACCGGGCGCTTCCCGGCAACTCGGTTCGGCGCGCTGACGGCGTGTCCGCGCCCACACTCGGCCGACCGGCGGCATGGCGTGGAGGTTCCGGGGGATGATCCATCGGTGGCGGGTGGGCTCTTCACGCCCGCGCTGTCCACGCCCGCCACGACGAGACGATTGGGGATCGGGCAATGGCGACAAATATCAGTGAGCAGCCCGCGAAGGCGTCCGGCACGTACCGGATCGGCGGCGACGTCACAGTCAACCGGCTCGGCTACGGGGCCATGCAGATCACCGGCCCGGGTGTCTGGGGTGACCCGAAGGACCCGGCCGAGGCGGTACGCGTGCTGCGCCGTGCGGTCGAGCTGGGCGTGACGTTCATCGACACGGCCGACTCGTACGGGCCGTTCGTGTCGGAGTTGCTGATCCGGGAGGCGCTGCACCCGTACGCCGACGACCTGGTGATCGCGACCAAGGCCGGGCTGAGCCGCTCCGGCCCCGGCGACTGGCGGGCGTTGGGCCGCCCGGAGTACCTGCGCCAGCAGTGCGAGCTGAGCCTGCGTCACCTCGGCCTGGACAGCATCCCGCTGTACCAGCTGCACCGGATCGACCCGTTGGTGCCGCTCGCCGACCAGCTCGGTGAGCTGGCCCTGCTGCGGGAGGAAGGCAAGATCCAGCACATCGGGCTGTCCGAGGTGAGCGTCGCACAGATCGAGGAGTCCCGGGCGATCACCACGATCGCGTCGGTGCAGAACCTGTACAACCTCGCCAACCGCAGCGCCGAGGACGTGCTGGAGTTCTGCGAGCGCAACGACCTCGCGTTCATCCCGTGGTTCCCGATCGCCACCGGTGAGCTGGCCCGCCCGGGTGGCCCGCTGGACGCCATCTCCACCGCGCACGGCGCGTCACCCGCGCAGCTCGCGTTGGCCTGGCTGCTGCGTCGCTCGCCGGTGATGCTGCCGATCCCTGGCACGTCCTCGGTGGCGCACCTGGAGGAGAACGTCGGCGCGGCCGACGTGCGGCTCACCGACGACGAGTTCGAGGCGCTCGCCAAGGCGAGCTGACCCACCGCTCCGGACGCCGTCGGGTCATCCGGCGGCGTCCGGGCCGGGCTCCGAACCCCGCTCCGGACCGGGCTCCCGGGCAGCGCGTAGCGCCTCGGTCGCCTGGGCCAGCAGGCGAGCGGAGTCGGTCCGACCGCTCACCTGCAACTCCACCTCGGTGTCCCCGGTCTGGATCCGGATGCTGGCCTCGGTGCGCTGCTGGTCCACCCAGGACTGCAACAGGTTGAACAGCCCCGGGAGCAGCCCCTGGGCCAGCACCGCGATGATCACCGCGTCGCTGAAGCCCGGCCGGCCACCGCCGCCGCCGGCCGGACGGACTCCCGGCCGATACTCGGGGCGGCGGTGGATCCAGGTCAGCAGGTCGACCGACGGAGGCTGCCGCTGCCGGGGGTTGATGGTCAGCCGGACGGGCAGCCGGGCTGCGGTGTCGCTGTCGGTCACTGTCTGTCTCCCGGTCAGTCGGCGGCGGGTCGGAAGGTCACGTTGTCGCCGTCGGCGGTGGCGACGCCCGTGACGGTGAACGCGTTGTCGTCCTTGAACGGTGAGCTGCCGCCGAAGTAGGTGGTAGTGCCACTGGCCTCCACCCTGCCCTGGGTCTCGGTCGGGGTGGAGACCTGGGCGCTGGCCGGGCCGGTGAGTTCGACGGCGAGTTTCGGGTACTCCAGGATCTTCCAGGTGATCTTCTGGGTGGAGCCGCCGTAGTAGCGGAACGGGCAGCCCGGCGGAGCGGCCACGGTCTGCTTGACGCACTCGTCCAACCAGGCGCGTACCTGCGCCTCGACGGCCTCGGTCGCCGCCGGCTTGAGCACCGGCGCCAGTTGCAGGACGGCGGCGGTCTCCCCCGGGCCGACCAGCATGGTCGTACTCGGCGTCTCGCTGAGCGCACTGGACGGGCCGGTAGCGGTGTAGCCGCCGGGCAACAGCACCAGCGGGGCGCCCTCGGTGGCGACCGGCAACTCCACCCCGTTGAGCCGTACCCCGGGGTCGGCGATCGCGGCGTTGAGCGGGGTCGGCCCGCCGCTCAACCGCCAGCCGTGGAACAGCCCGGCGGTGGTCTCGTCCTCGCGGCGCAGGGTGAGGGTGGTGGTCTCCCGCGTGTCACCCAGCCGGTACGCCACTGTGGCCTTGGCGCTGTCGCCGTCGCGCTCCAGCGAGCTGATCTCGACGTCGGTCGGTGGTTGGTAGCCCTTGCCGCGCAGCAGTTGAGCGAGAAGCTTGGTGTCGGTGTCGCTGCCCTGGTCGGTCAGGTAGCCGAGGGCGGCGTCGCTGTCCCGGGCGGCGAGCGCGGAGAAGTAGCCGTCGATCGCCGCCTGGGGCCGGAAGAACGCCCACTGCACCACGCCGAGTCCGCTGGTGCCGAGGCAGGCGGCCACTGTGAGGGCGCCGACCAGCAGCCAGGTGCGGCGGGTGCCGACCGGGCCGGCGGAGTTGAACAGCCGGTCGACGGTGACGAGGTCGGGCGCACCGGCCAGCGACGCCCGCTCCAGCGCGTCGAGCCGCAGCTCGTGCGGCGGGTGGGTGGCGCAGACCGCCTCGTCCCAGCCGCTGCGGCCGGTCTCGAAGGACAGCCGCCGTTCCAGGATGCGCCGCAACCCGTCGACGTGCCCGGTGAGCACGGCGCCGAGGTCGGCCCGGTACTCGGCCGCCCGCACGTCACGGGCGTGCAGTGGCAGCACCACGTACCGCATGGTGAGCAGCACCGGCCAGAAGAACACGAAGACCACGAAGTTGGTGCCCGGGTGTGGGAACGTCCGCATCAGCCAGGTCGGCAGGGCGTGCGCGAGGGTCAGCGGCAGGCCGACACCGCGGACGAAGGCGCTGGTGATCTCGTCCCCGGTGCGCCAGTGCACCAGCTCGTGGCTGAGCAGCGCGGCCACCTCGTCGTCCGGTTCGGTCAGCACTGCGGTGGTGACCACCACGTGTCGGGCGTACGTGCGGGCGTTGCTCAGGACCGGGTCGTCCTCCATGAGCAGCCGGGGCACGCTGGGCAGACCGAGTCGTCGGGCGCAGTCGTCGAGGATGGGGCGCAGCCGCGCGTACTCGCGGCGGCTGGGCTGGCGCGCGCCTGAGACGACAAGCAGGCGGGGTTCGAGCAGCACCCGGTAGAGCGTGTAGAGGACCCCGATCAGCGCCGCCGCGACGACGGTGCCGATCAGGCCGGTGAGCAGCGCGAAGGGCTCGTCGGCGACGCCCATCCAGGGCAGGGCCAGCACGGCGAGGAAGCCGACCAGGAAGCCGATGGCGAAGCCGGCGACGCCGCCGAGCAACCCGCCGGAGCGGGTCAGGAACGCCTCGACCAGGGAGCCGATCAGCGGGGCGTCGCGCAGCACCTGGGGCACCTGGTCGTCGGCGCCGGTCCCGACGGCGAAGAGCCCGACGATGCCGAACGTGAGACCGCCCCAGACCGCCAGGAGCAGCGCGACCGGCAGGTAGAACCAGGTGGCGAGGAACGCGCCGAGCACGCCGCGCCAGTCCCGCAGGATCCCGGCGCGCAGCCAGACCAGCGCGCTGGGGTAGCCCGGTGGGCGGTCGGCGAACCCGCCGGTGGGCGGCGGGGTGTCGGCCGACGGCGGTTGGGCGGCCCGGACGTCGAGCTGCGGCACGGTCGGCGGGGTGTTCTCCGGCGGCACTGTGGGCGGCTCGGTCATGAGCGCTGCTCCTTCTCGGAGGATGGCGTCCACTGTCGGGGATGGACAGCCGGAGCAGGCTATCGAGGACGTCTGATGTCTGCCACACCGTTTGGCGGGATCGTCGCGCACCCGACACTCAGCGTCGCGGGTGCGGTGCGGCGGTCCCCTCCGGGACCACCGCACCGCACCGGGTCAGAGCGCGAGGCAGTTGGGTCGCACCGGGCCGTCGACCAGGGCGCCGCGCACGATGGTGTACGCCGTGCCGTCGAGCACCAGGCCGAGGTGCCCCACCACCCGCAGCGGGCAGTACGCCTGGACCAGCACGTTCGTCGCACCGTCGTTGACGGCGGCGTTCCCGGTCGGCCGGACCAACTCGTCCTGCAGGGTGCGGATGGTGGTGTAGCGCACCGCGCCCGGGGTGTCGTCGCCGGCGTTGAGGTCGGCGAGGAACGCCGAGCCGATGGTCATCTGTTGGCAGGCCACGACGCCGGCGCAGCTGCCCAGACCCAGGAACGCCACGATGTTGGCGACGTACGTGCCGTACTGCGGTGTGCCCAGGCTGACGTACCGACCGACGGTGGCGGTGCCGCCGAGCCGCTTGAGGTAGTACCGGCTGACCAGGCCCCCTTCGGAGTGGGCGACGACGTCCACGCTCGCCGCGCCGGTGCTGGCGCGGACCTGGTTGACGTAGCCGGCGAACGCGCGGGCCGAGGTGGGGATGTCACCGAGGCCCAGCCCGGGCAGCTGGTAGATGAAGGCGCGGTAGCCGTCGGCGCGCAGGCGGGCGGCGATCGGCTCGTACGCGACGGCGATGCCGCTGAGCCCGCCGACCACGATGACGGGGTTGGCCCCCGAGGCGGCGAAGGGTGTCGTGGGGGCGGCGGTGGCCGGGGCGGGTTCGGCGGGGGCGGCGGTCGCCGTGGTGGTGGACGCGAGCAGCGCGGCGGTGGCGAGGGCCAGGACGAGGGCGGTCTTTCGGAGCAGCATCGCTGCACCTCCGGGGGGAGGCACCCGGCGAACCGGGCAGGTGGGTGGGGGTGTCCGGTCGACCGTGCGACGATCATCCCCGCAACAATTCAGAAACGTCAATGACTTGTTACGCGCCGGTAACCCGTTGTTCCGACGGAGGCGTAAACGGGCATACCGCCACGCTCCATATCGGACACCGACGGTGGCTGGCATGCTGTGGCCGTGGCCGTCGACGAACCCACCGAGCGCGAGCTGCGGGTGATGCCGTGGTGGCTGGTCCTGGTCGGCCTGCTGGTCGCCATCGCCCTGGGCTGGCTGGTGCTGGACCTGCTACTCACCGAGGCCGACCGGGCCAGCCAACCGGACACCCGCGCCACGCTGCGCATCGACGCGATCCGCACCGGCCTGACCGTCGTCGCCGGCACTGGCGGCGGGCTCGCGCTGCTGCTCGCCGCCCGCCGCCAGTGGATCACCGAACGCGCGCAGCGGCACCAGGAGAGCGTCGCCGCACGGGACCAGGTGCACCGGGACCGGGTGCAGGCGCACGCCGAGGCGGTGGCCGAGGCCGCACAGCGCCACCAGGACCGGCAGTCCGGGGCCGCCGAGCACGACGCGGCGGAGCGTCGACTGACCGAGCTCTACACCCGGGCTGTCGAGCTGCTCGGCAACGACAGCGCGGCGGTACGCCTCGGCGGCCTGCACGCGCTGGAGCGCCTCGGTCAGGACAACCCGGGGCAGCGCCCGACGATCGCGGCGGTGCTCTGCGCGTACCTGCGGATGCCGGCGCCCGACGGCGAGCCGCGCGAGACGGAGGTCCGGCGCAGCGCGCAGCGGGTGCTGACCCGACACCTGCGCGCGGACGACGCGGCGCACTGGCCGGAGCTGAGGCTCGACCTGGCCGGCGCCGCGCTCGTCGACTTCGACGCCGCCGGCTGCACGCTCGTCGACGCGAACTTCACCGAGGCGGTGTTCACCGGTACGACCACCTTCGCGGGCGCGACGGCGCGGGGGCGTCTGCTACTCGGGGCGGCGACCCTCGACGAGGTGGTCTTCGAGGGGCTCGCGGCCGACGGCGAGGTCATCCTCGACGACGTTCGCGTCGGCGGTGGGGCCAGCTTCGACGGCGCCGCCCTTCCCGGCGGCCTGTCCTGCCGGCGAGCCAGCTTCACCGGCCCGACCTCGTTTCGCCGGGTGACCTTCGGCCAGCCGACCAGCTTCGACGCCACCCGCTTCGAGGACGCCGCCACCTTCCGGGAGGCCGTCTTCGACGGCGCCCTGTCGATGGAGCACACCGAGTTCGGCCGGTCGGCCACCTTTCACTCGGTCCGTTTCACGAACATGGCGCTGTTCCGCTGGACGGCGTTCGGCGCGGAGGCGCTGTTCGACCGGGCCCGCTTCGTCGACGCCGCGAACTTCGGCCGGGCCCGGTTCCACGGCATGGTCAGCTTCCGTGACACACAGTTCAGCCGGCCACCGCAGGTCGAGCAGGCCCGGGCGGTGGCCGACAGTGGTCACCGCTGGCCGGCGGGCACGACTGTGGAACGCCTCGACGACGAGTGGCTGCTGCTGGTCGACCGCTGACCGGGTCGGACGGGGCGTCAGCGCGGCGTGGCCGGCGGGCGCAGGCCGTCCAGGGCCACGCCGAGCACCCGGTCGCGCTGCTCGGGTGAGGGGAACTGGGCCATGGTGAGGCCACTGATCAGCCGCACCACGTCGTCGAAGCCGATGTCGTCACGGACCACACCGGCGGCCTGTGCGCGACGCATCAGCGGCTCACCGGCGGAGAAGATCTCCGTGCGGCAGCTGGCGAAGATCTCGGAGTCGTGCAACAACTGCTCGGCGAGCGCCCGCTTGGTGGCGACGTACGCGACGAAGCGGTGCAGCCAGGCGACGAACGCGTCCCAGGGTGGCAGCTCGGCCAGGCCCTCGGCGGAGTGGCAGAGAGCCCGGACCTCCTCGACGTAGACGGCCTCGAACAGGTGCCGGCGGGTCGGGAAGTTGCGGTAGAGCGTGCCGATGCCCACCCCGGCCCGGCGGGCCACGTCCTCCAGGGAGGCGGCGGCGCCGTGCTCGGCGAACGCCTCGCGGGCCGCCGCGATCAGGGCGTCGTAGTTACGCCGCGCGTCGGCCCGCTTGGGCCGCTGGGCGAAGACCTCGGGCGCCTGCCCCGCACCGGTCATGACGTGCGTCACCTCACCCTGGTTGCATCCGGAGGAGACCCTCCGCTAGCTTAGTGGAGGCACCCCTCCGGAATCCCGGAGGCCTGCCTCCGGTTACCTTACCTCGGGACCCGCCCGATCGCCGCCTGGCCACCCCGATCGCCCGGACCCCGACAGACCACCCCGTCGTAGACGACGGGCGACAAGCCTTCATTCCCGTACGTAATCAGGGAGTTCTCTCTCGTGGCAGTGACCTCCCGACGCGGCTCGCGTCGGCTCACCTTCACCGTGCTCGCGGCCGGCGCCGGGTTCTTCGCGATGCTCCAGTCGCTGATCACCCCGGTGCTGCCGACCATCCAGCAGGACCTGCACACCTCCCAGAACACAGTGACCTGGGTCCTGACCGCCTACCTGCTCAGCGCGTCGATCTTCACCCCGATCCTCGGACGCGTCGGCGACATGATCGGCAAGGAGCGGATGCTCGTCGTCTCGCTCGCCGCCCTCGCCCTCGGCTGCCTGCTGGCCGCCATCGCGCCGAACATCGGCGTCCTCATCCTCGCCCGGGTCGTCCAGGGCATCGGCGGAGCGGTCTTCCCGCTGTCGTTCGGCATCATCCGCGACGAGTTCCCGGCCGCACGGGTCTCCACCGCGGTGGCCGCCATCTCGGCCATCGTCGCCGTCGGCGGTGGCCTGGGCATCGTGCTGGCCGGCCCGATCGTCAGCACGCTGGACTACCGCTGGCTGTTCTGGATCCCGATGGCCGTGGTCGGGCTGACCGCCGTGGCCGCGCACCTGTTCGTGCCCGAGTCGCCGGTCCGTACCCCCGGTCGCATCGACTGGCGCGCCACACTGCTGCTCTCCGGCTGGCTGGTCGCGCTGCTGCTGCCGATCAGCCAGGGCGCCACCTGGGGCTGGACCTCCACCCGGGTGCTCGGTCTGCTGGCGCTGGCAGTGGTGCTGCTGGCCGGTTGGCTGGTCGCCGAGGTGCGCTCGGCCAACCCGCTGATCGACATGCGGATGATGCGCCTGCCCGGCGTCTGGACCACCAACCTGGTCGCCCTGCTCTACGGCGCGTCGATGTTCTCCGTGTACGCGTTCCTTCCCCAGTTCCTGCAGACCCCGACCATCGCCGGCTACGGCTTCGGCGCCAGCATCAGCCAGGCCGGTCTGCTCATGCTGCCGATGCTCGTCGCGATGTTCGTCGCCGGCCTCGTCGCCGGGCGGCTCCAGGCCGTCTTCAGCGCCAAGGCGCAGCTCGCCACCGGTGCCACCTTCAACGTGGCCGCCTCCGCGATGCTCGCCACCGCGCACGACACCCGCTGGGAGGTCGCCATCGCCGGTGGCCTGGTCGGCCTCGGCATCGGCCTGGCCTTCGCGTCGATGGCCAACCTGATCGTCGCCAGCGTGCCCGCCAGCCAGACCGGCGTGGCGACCGGCATGAACGCCAACATCCGCACCATCGGCGGCGCGATCGGCGCCGCCGTGGTCAGCGGCGTGATCACCGCCAACCCGCAGGCCAACGGCCTGCCCCGGGAGGCCGGCTTCACCATGGGGTTTCTCGTCCTCACGGCGATCGCCCTGGCCGCCGCGCTCGCGGCCCTCGCCGTCCCGTCCGCCCGGCGGCCGTCGGCCGGTCGCCGGCCGTCCGCCACGACGATCGTCGAGTCGGAGCTAGCCGGCGAGTTCGCCACCATGCCGGCGACCCGCTGAAAGTTCGCGTCGCAGCCCGGGCGGTTCGCCGCCCGGGCTGCTCCCTGTCCAGGAGTACGCTGGCCGCTCCCCCACCCACCGACCGTCGTCTTTCAGGATGCGCCCATGTCCGAGTTGCTTACCGCCGACCGCATCGAAGAGATCGGCTCCCTGGGCCTCAAGAGCTTCGACCCGGCCGCGCTCGTC
The DNA here is from genome assembly GCF_022230905.1 of Micromonospora salmantinae. Taxonomy (NCBI): domain Bacteria; kingdom Bacillati; phylum Actinomycetota; class Actinomycetes; order Micromonosporales; family Micromonosporaceae; genus Micromonospora; species Micromonospora salmantinae. The sequence continues at coordinate 467,586 of NZ_JAKKFG010000042.1, read as the reverse complement.
GCCGAACTGGTGGGCGCCGTCGACGAGGGGCGCGTCGCGGACCCCCACGACACCGGGTACGCCCTGCTCGTCGCCGTGGACATCCTGGAACAGGCCGGTGACCTGGCCGACGCGCTCGCCCTGGCCACCCGCGCCATCGCCGAGCAGCCGGACGACAACGCGTACCCGCGAGCGGTGCGCGGCGGCCTGCTGCTGCGCCTCGGGCGCACCGACGAGGGCATGGCCGAGCTGACCGCACTGCGTCCGCTGTTGGAGACCGACCCCGCGGCCACGTACCTGATCGACGAGCTGGCCGAGTCCGGCCACGCCGACACGGCATTGGAGTGGCTCACCGAGGCGCTGGACGCCATCCTGGAACGGACCCGGACCCAGCAGTACGCGTCCGAGGACGCCCAGGACGAGGCTGCCGCCATGCTCTACGGCCTGGCCCAGCAGCGGCACGACCTGCGCGAAGAGCAGGGCCTACCCCACGACGAGTACGACAACCTCGCCGACCGGCTGCGCGCCGCGAGCACCCACGCGCTCGACGCCCTCGACGACGGCCCGGCGACGCTGCTGTTCTGGCCGAAGGCGGAGTTCACCGCGCTGCTGCTGCGCTGGCCCACCCTCGTCGACAGCTTCCCCGCCACCTGGGACGAGCACCGCGCCCAGCTCGAACGCGCCCTCGTCGACGCCTCCGGGATGGGCGGCATCGACCTGGGGGTGGTCGTCGGCACGGCCGCCGGCCTGGCCGCCTTCGCCGAACGCACCGGAAGCGACCCCACCAGCGAGGAAACGCTCGACGAGTACGCCGACAGCCTCGACGAGGCCGGCGTAACCGCCTGGCCGCCCGGCCGCAACGACACCTGCTGGTGCGGGTCCGGCGCCAAGTACAAGAAGTGCTGCCTGCCGCGCTCACGCGGCTGATCGTCCCGAGCGCGCTGACCCCGACGTATGGTCGATGCGTCCGTTCGACTCGACGATGAAGGCGATGGCGTGACCACACACGAGCAGCACGAGACGGTCGAGGACAGCCCGGTCGGCTGGGTCGCCAGCCACATCCGGCGCTACGTGCGGACCGACGGCGCCGACGGGGGCACCTTCCACGGCGTACCCTCGCTGCTGCTCACCACCCGCGGACGCCGGTCGGGCACGCTGCGCCGCACGGCCCTGATGTACGGGCGCGACGGCGACAACTACCTGCTGGTGGCGTCCAACGGCGGCGCGGCCACGCACCCCGCCTGGTACCTGAACCTGAGCGCCGACCCGGCAATGGAGATCCAGGTCGGCGCGGAGCGGATCACGGGTCGAGCCCGGACCGCGACCGGCGAGGAGCGCGTCCGGCTGTGGCCGGTGATGACGAAGGTCTTCCCGACGTACGCCCGCTACGCGAAGGAGACCGACCGCGAGATCCCGGTCGTCGTCATCGAGTGTGATTGATGCGCCTCATGGCTGGTGAGGGCTAGGGTGACGGCAGGTAAGCACCCCACTCCGGCAAGGAGGACCGTCGTGCGCCGCATCATCACCGCCATTGCACTACTCGGGCTGTCACTCTCCATCATGCTGGCGCCGACGCCGGCAAGCGCGGCGAGCAGCGTCGACGTCACCTCCGCGACCCTTGTCGCACGAGGCGTCGCCGTGGACATCACCCTCACCGTGACCTGCCCAGCCGGCCTGTCCGGCGCCACCGAGCTGATCGTCCGGCAGCGGTCGGGCGACAGGGTCGCCTACGCGTCCGGCTGGGCGCCCCTCAACAGCTGCACCGGCGAGCCGCAAGCCGTGACCGGGCGAGCGTGGGTGGAAGGCGGCGGACTGGTCCTGCACAGGGGTGTCGCGCTGATCAGCGGTGGCTTCGAACTGTGCAACCAGGACGTCTGCGACTACCCGACCTTCGAGCAGACGTTCCGCATCACCCGTAAGTAAGCGACTGACCGGACTAGCTGCTCGCGGACGTCCCGCGAGCACCCCGCTCTGCTCAGCTGTCCGTGGTCGCTGTGCGGCCCGCAATGACAAAGGCATCCGTGAAGCCGGTGAAGTAGCGCAGCCCGGCTTCCAGGTCCTCGACGACCTCCTGAGCAATCACTTCGGGCGGCAGGGGTGTTTCGATTTCAAGTGAGGCGGTCGCTGGCGCGAAAGTCGTGCACTCAGAGTTATGGTTCCCCGACTCATGCCGGGCACGCTTCGGCAGTGGATGAAGAGCACGTCGACCTGCATTCGGCAGCCCAGAAGATGATGTGGGTAGGCCTAGCATGTGTGCAAGTCGTACTGGTTGAGCGGCCTACAGCGGACGGTTGCCCCGCCCACTTTGGGAGACAACGATTCCGTCGAGCGGAGTCGGAATAAAAGCCAAGTCGGTTGTGACAGCTATCGTCAACCCTCTTCTAGCAGACCACGAGAAAGGGCGTCCGCTCGAACATCAAAGAGCGAGGTCTTTTTATCACCCCGGCGCACCTTCCAGGCACTCCAGCCGTTAATGGATCCCATTCCGGTGACCGTCAACCCAGCCGGGGACGGCGACTCAAAGATTTCCCCACTATCTAGCTGTATATGCCCGGAGCTGTTAATTCGAGCAAAGTATTCCACGCGTTTGTAAGTGAGAACCAACTCCTCACCCACACCGAGCGCCCCAGCGGCAACCAATCGAGCCAACGTAACACCACCGAAATGCGCTCGCGTGCGTCTGGTAACCGCCGAAGATAACCGCTGATCAGGGATCAGCATAACGGCCTCGGCGCTATCGACGGCAACCGGTGCGGCATTGGGCGGGAGAATGAAACCCAGTCGTTTCGGGTCCCAGATAATCTCACAGAGGCGCTCGTACAGACGTTGCCGCAGCTCAATGGCACCCATGTCGAAGCGGGCAACCGGATGGAAGAGCTTTTCCAATTTACGCTTTTTTACCACACCTTCAGTGAAGGGCCTATTGCGCTCCCAGGTTACCTTATGCAACGACGCAGCCAAATGATTCTGGCTACGATACCACTCGACCTTCCGCTCATACGGTGCGTCCTGGTAACTCGCGTTGTGAGACTTCCTCAGCAACAGCAGAGCTCCTAGTCGGTTACGCTGCAGTCGGAATTCCGATTCAACCCTAACCTCAGCCTGGTGGCGCTCAAACTTATTCGCCCAGATGTGTTCGATCTCGAACGGTTCATCTTTGTCCAGGTACCGGACCATCTCGTTCTGTCCGCCACACTCAGTTTCCACGAAGGCCGTCATCCGGGCCAATAGATACCTCACCTGCGCACGATTGTCGGCACGCAGGCCATACCGCTTAACTCCAGTGAAGTCTGCGTCCAACTGAGCTATCTGCCGGCCCAAAAACTTCGTAAGGGTGTCGATGTCATAGCTTGCTCGCAGACCAAGGATCAGTGGCAAAACTGGGGCATACAACTCATTCGACTTGGTGATGCGATTGTTGACGGCCATCCGCACAAAGACAATATCCAGATAGGCGGCGACCAGCGATGCCTTCTCTCGAAATTGAGCGTTGCTGTCGTCCGGATCGATCGCCGCCAGCAGGAGAGGCATCTGGTCGATCTCGTTCTTGGCGTTGTAAAACAACACTTCTAGACCTGGTTCCAAGACTTTCGTCGCTGCGTTCAGCGTGGCATACCGCCCGGATAGACGGACGAGATCGTGTTCGACGAAACGCGCGAAATCTGAAGCGTGCCTAAGATTCATCCGCTCAGCGGCGTTCTCCTGCACCCACCCGTGGAACGACACCCCAATGTCGGTGATTTCATCCAAGCTTTGGGCGTACCGGCCGATCAGCAACGCTTGGAGGAACTTCGCCGCAGCCTGCGGGGCGCGGTGGTCGATTCTCGCCAGAACACCGCTCCATGCCTCCCCCAGCCGAGGCAGGTTGTCGCGATTACGAGCGCTCCGCAGGAGAAAGCTCTTTAGCAGGTCAGCCGGGCCGAGTTGCACCCCCCGGTCGTTCATCGTCTCGAAGATTTCCCAGCCCTGCCGGCGATTGTTGGCGTTGATGCCTACCAGACAAACCCGATTGAGCAGCCAATGGATGAACAGCGGCAGCGCCTCGTCTCGTATCGACTCCGGCAGCAGCGCGTCGAGTTCCTGACTGCGCTCGTACAGGTTGACGACCGACGGCCCAGCGTCTGCAGGCAACGAAAGCGGCTTGCCCTCGAAGATCGCTTCAAGGACCGGGCTACGCTCGTCGGACCGGATCACATAGGCACGCTCGCCGTATGAATTACCGGCGATGAGGGGCTCCAGTGCGGCAATGTCAATCTGATACTCGCCCTGCTCGGCCTCAATGGCGAGCCGTCGTAGATGCAGAAGCAACAGGTGCAGAGTCGTAATCCGCTGCTGTCCGTCTACGAGCGCCGCCGTCTCGTCGTCCTGATAGTAGACAAAGGGACCGAGAAAGTACGGTCGATAGTGACGCACTGCGCGTCGCTCGTCGCCAGGCGTCCAGTCTTCGACGAAGTGGTCGGTCAGGTCATCAATCAGCGCCTTGACGTTGCTCCGGCCCCAACTATACTCGCGCTGGTAAGGGTCGAGCCGGAACTTCAAGAGGCTGAACAGTTCTTTGAGCGTAAAGCCATCACCACGAATGGGAGAGTCGGTCACTCCAGCACCTCCATTACCTCGGGCTCGTAGCGAGGACAGTCAGTTCGTATTCGGCTTCGAGGCGCCCAGCGCTTCAGCGATAGCGGCGAACTCGCGCAGCGCCGCCTCCAGGTCTTCGACGATCTCCTGCGCGATCACCTCCGGCGGTAGCAGCGCGTCGGCGTCCTCCAGGGAGGCGTCCTTGAGCCAGGTGATGTCGAGGTTCACCTTGTCTCGGACGATCAGCTCCTCGTAGGAGAACGCCCGGAACCGCTCGGTCTCAACACGCTCGTCACGGTCCTTGCCGGGCAGGTAGCAGTCGAGGAAATCCTGGAGATGTTCGCGACGCAGCGGGTTTTGCTTCAGCGTGAAGTGCTGGTTGGTACGGAAGTCGTACACCCAGAGTTTCTGGGTCCACGGCTCCTCGCGGGCGCGCTTGCGTTCGAAGAAGAGCACGTTGGCCTTCACCCCGCCGGCGTAGAAGATGCCAGTGGGCAGGCGCAGCATGGTGTGCAGGTCGTACTGCTTGAGCAGCCGGCGGCGGATCGTCTCCCCGGCCCCGCCCTCGAAGAGCACGTTGTCCGGCAGGACGACCGCGGCCCGGCCGTTGATCTCCAACAGCGAGGCGATGTGCTGGACGAAGTTGAGCTGCTTGTTGGCGGTGGTGGCCCAAAAATCGTTCCGCTCGATCTCCCGCTCTTCTCGGGTGGAGCGGCCATCTTCGCCGACCATCCGGATCGAGGAGCTGCGGCCGAACGGCGGGTTGGCGAGGACCAGGCTGTAGCGGCGGTCCGGCTCCTTGCCGAGCGCGTCCCTGATCGCGATCAGGGAGTCGCCACTGGGCGTGCCGATGCCGTGCAGCAGCATGTTCATGGCGGCGAGCCGGGCGGTGCCGTCGACCAACTCGGTGCCGGTGATCGCGCCGTTGGCAAGCCTGCGTCGCTGATCCGGGGTGAGTTCAGCGCCGTGGTGCCGCTGAATGTGATCGAACGCGGCGAGCAGGAAGCCGCCGGTCCCGCAGGCCGGGTCGGTGATCGTGTCGTCGGGGGTGGGCTGCATGCAGTCGACCATGGCAACCGTCAGTGCTCGCGGGGTGAAGTACTGGCCGGCACCGGACTTGGCGTCTTCGGCACCCTTGGCCAACAACTCCTCGTAGGCGTCACCCTTAACGTCGACGCCGGCTCGCGACCATTCTTCCTTGTCGATCAGGTCGACGATCAGCCGCTTGAGCTTCGCCGGGTCCTGGATCTTGTTCTGCGCCTTGCGGAAGATCGTGCCCAGGGTGCCGTCCTCCCGGGCAAGGCCGGTGAGGACGTGCCGGTACTGCACTTCCAGAGCGTCGCCCTCGGCATCGAGCAGCGTCTGCCAGCTCAGCTCGTCGGGCACGATCTGCTCCGGCCGCATCTCTCGATTGGCCCGCTCGTCGGCCATCTTGAGGAAGAGCAGGAACGTCAACTGCTCGACGTAGTCGATGGTCGAGACGCCGTCGTCGCGCAGCACGTCGCAGTAGTTCCATAGCTTCTGCACCAACCGGCGCGAATCCACAGTGCTCACAGCGGCAGTGCCTCCTGCTGGTAGTTGTCGCCGGTCACCCTTGTCGGCGGCGCCGCCAACTCTTTTTGTGTACGCGAAGAGCGCACCTTCTGCTTCGGCGGCGCGGCTGCCCGCTCGGCTCGGATGCGCGCCAACAACTCCGACGCCGGCTCGTCATCCGGATCCTGTGGCACCAGCCGCCCCGCAAACGCCGTCGATAACAGCGAAATGCGCAACTGAGCGGCCCGCTTCGATGCGGTCATCAGTGCCGCACGCGAGCGTCGCGTTTCCTGGGCTGTCGCCTTCCATTGAGCGATGATCCGATCCTGTTCATCGAGCTTCGGCACGGGAATCGCAACGTCGGACAGCATGGCCTGGTTAACCTTGTATATGCCGGCAGTAGTGCGTGCCAACTGCTCGATTTGGTGACGCACTTGAGGCGAATTCCAGACGAGTGTCAAAAACTCCGGCCTGACCGCAGTTTTATCCACCCGAACTCGAATCAGCGTGTCCGGGAAAGCAACAGGATCAGGGTTAGGATCTTGAGAGACCAGCCCTCCACGCCCCACCAGCCGAAGCGATCCGTTGCCCCGGCTTACCAAAAAGTCGCCCTGATGCACCAGATACTGCCGCGCCTCGCCGAGGCTCCACGCGCCGGATTTGCGCTCCGCTAGATCAATCTCATCGCCACGCAACGCGGTTAGGCGAAGCACCGGGAAACCACCGGCCCGAGTAGGCACCGACCTGCCATTGATCATTTTCTCGGCGAGCAGTGTGCCCAACTTCCGCTGTTTGAGTAGGCTAGAACCCAGTAGCGCCTTCATCAGAGCCCTGCTCAGCGAATCGAGCCGTGCACTGCTCCTGGAAAGATTCGCTACTCCTGCGGCGAGAATCAACAGGGCATCTTCGAGGGCGTCGACGATGCGGTGCTGCTCGGCGAGTGGTGGTATCGGAATTGCCCAGGAAGATAGGCGAGTGGCACCTATATGGTAGATTCCGACGCCCCTCGATTGCTTCACAAATGCGCCTCGAAGCGCCTCGAAGCGCAAGAAGTGGAGTAGGTACTGAGGATCAGGGCCGTGGCAACGAACGCGTAGCAATGTGTTTTGGATACAGCAATCCTCGATCTCGCCCTTCCAGATGGCCGGCTTTCCGACCTCACCCGGACTACCAGACGCCTCCCCAAGGACAATATCGCCCGGCTGCAGTCGGTAGATCTTCGCTTCCTCATCCGTGAAGTTCATCGACTTCACGTCATCAAGTTTGAGACCATTCCAGCCAACGTTGGCTGCACGGAGGTATGGGCGCATGTGGTCGCCGGTGTGGTTTTTCGGCGATCGTTGACGGCCGAGGCGGACTTCAGCGACCTCGTCAAGCCTTGCGCTCGTCCATCCCGACGGCAGATCGGTCATGCGGACAACTCCTGGTTCAGCTCGTTCAACAACGGTTCAGCGCGCTTCCCGAACGCGCCCGCGTACCCGTCGATCCCGCCCCGCTCGCTGAACGGCGCGCCCTCCAGGTCGTCCGGGCTGATCTCCACGCTGACCGCTATCACGTCCTTGATCCTCTCCAGCCACCATGCCTGATCGGCAGTGAACGTAGCGCCCGCCTGCTCCTGCCGGAGCAGCCACCCACGGAAGCGCTCCTCGACGAGGCTGCGGTACGGGCGCAGCTCCTGATCGAGCCCCAACTCATACCGGATGAGGCTGACAAGATCCGTCGTGCCTCGGGTGCCGGGAGCCTCCGCGGTGCGGCCGAGGAGCACGTACGACTTCCACAGCGACTCCGGCGTCCACGCCTGGGGCGGCCGGGCAATCCGCTTCGCGAGTTCGTTGAGCTGGTCGTAGCCCACCCGACCCCTCCCCTCAAAGAAGACCTGCAACGCGGTGATCTCGTCGCGGTGCTCCTCCAGGTAGTCGTGCCAGCTCTTCACGGTCACCTGGGCGCGTTCCTCGGGCGGCACACCGGCCGCCGAGATCAGCTTGTCGGCGTTCACCTCGTCGATGGTGATGTCGTGCGCCCGCCGGATCTCCAGGATGCGCTCGCGTAGCGCCGGGTTCGCGGCGAGCGGGCGCAGCGCGCCGGCTAGCAGGTCGCGTACGGCGTCCGGGCCAGCTTCCTTGGCCGGGTTGAGTTGTTCGGGGGCGACCGCGTCGACCAGGCCCCGCACGATGCCGGTGAGTGGCTGCTCAGCGAGATCCGCCAGCTCCGCACGCTCGTCATCGGTCAACTGCTGCTCCAGTCGGGCCAGCCGGGCCGCCAGTGTGGCCACCTCGTCCGCGTCGGCGGTCAGCGTGCCAGCTTTCTTGAGCAGGTCGCGCAACGAGATCTGCCGTTCGGTGTGCCGTTGCAGCGGCACGGCCTCGTCCAGGTCCGCTTCGGTGACACCAACGGCGTCGACGATGACGAACCGGTCCTTGACCTCGGCGTCAGGCGTGACGGCCTGGAACTCGGCGGCGTCGATGGTGCGGGCGCCACGACCCTTCATTTGCTCGAAGTAGGTGGCGCTGCGTACCGGCCGGAGGAAGAACACACACTCCAGTGGCCGGACGTCGGTGCCGGTGGCGATCATGTCGACGGTCACCGCGATACGCAGCTCCGGGCTGTTGCGGAACGCCTGGATGAGGGTGTCCGGGTTGTCGCCGCCCTTGCGGGAGGCGTAGGTGATCTTCGCGGCGAAGTCGTTGCCTCGTCCGAAGACCAGCCGGACCATCTGCACGATCTCCTCGGCGTGGTTGTCGTCCCGCGCGAAGATCAGCGTCTTGGGCACTGTCGACCGACCGGGGAAGATCTCGGTGAAGAGCTTCTCCCGGAACGTCTCCAGCACCAGCTTGAGCTGCCCCTTCGAGATCACCGACCGGCCGACCTGACTGCCGCCGTACGTGAAGTCGTCCTCCAGCTCCTGGTAACGCTCGGCCCGGGTGCGACGGTCGCGCAGTGGCACGACGGTGCCGGCCTCGATGTCGGCGCCCTTCTCGGTGATCTCCGTCTTGATCCGGTACACGTCGAAGCTGACGTTCACCCCATCGGCAACGGCCTGCTCGTAGGTGTACTCGGAGACCAGGTTCTGCTGGAAGAAGCCCAGCGTCTGCTTGACCGGCGTGGCGGTGAGCCCGACCACGAACGCGTCGAAGTACTCGATGACGCCTCGCCACTTGCCGTAGATCGAGCGGTGGCATTCGTCGACCACGATCAGGTCGAACGTTTCCGGCGGAAGGTGTCGGTTGTAGGCGACCTCGGCCGGCTCGTCCAATTCATAGTCGTCGTACGCCCGGTCATCGAGATCCACGTCCGGCAAGTCGTCGCCCCGCAGCGCGCCGTAGAGCCGCTGAATCGTGGAGATGACCACGGCGGACGAGTCGAGCATGCCGGTGCCCGAGAGCCGATCGACGTTGTACAGCTCGGTGAACTTCCGCCCGTCGCCCGGGGTCTGGTAGCCCGCGTACTCCCGCAGGGTCTGCTTGCCAAGGTTGTTGCGGTCGACCAGGAACAGGATCCGCACGGCGCGGGCGTGCTTCAGCAGCCGGTAGCTGCTGGTGACCGCCGTGAACGTCTTGCCAGCGCCGGTGGCCATCTGGATCAGCGAGCGCGGATGATCCTCGGCGAGGGAGCGTTCCAGCCCGTCGATGGCGTCCACCTGGGCGGGCCGCAGGCCGAGTCGGTCCAGCGCCGGCATTCGCCGCAGCCGGGCCCGCAACGTCGGCACCGACCGGTCGTCGTCGGCCTCCCGCATCCACCGAGCGAACGTCTCGGGCCGATGGAAGGCAAAGACCCCGCGGGTACGCGGGAACGGGTCAAGCCGGTTGACGAAGGCGGTCTCGGTGCCCGTGGCGACGTAGCCGAAAGGCAGCGGATCGTCCCGGTGCCATGCGGCGAGCTTCTGCTCGGCGGTGAGCCCGTTGAGGTAGCGGTCGAGCTGCGCCTCGACCCCACGAGGCGCGGTCCCCTCCCGCTTCGCTTCGATCACGCCGACCAGCCGCTGGTTGACGTAGAGCAGGAAATCGGCCCGGCCAGTCGCCAGGGTCACCTCCCGCACGGCGATGCCGGTGCCGGCCCAAAGGTTGATCTGGCTCTCGTCCTGGACGATCCAGCCGGCCGCGCCCAACTGCTTGTCGATCTCGACTCGGGTCTGGATCTCGTTGAGCGGTTCGTGCGAGGCACGACGGGCGCGGGCGATGAACTCCTCGCGCCGAGCCGCCGAGACCTTGGCCGTCGCCTTGCTGTCCAGCGCCGCCTGCTCTGCCTCGGCCGCCGATGTGAGGCTCGCCACCAGCGCAGCGGCCTGATCGCGGCGGGCGTCGGCATCGCGAACGGCGCGGTCCGCAGCGACCATCGCATCCGCCTGGGCCTGCGCCAAGGACGCTTTGCCTTCCAGCAAGAGCTTGGTCTGCGCCAACTCGTCCTTGTAGCGCTGGATCTCGGCCTGGAGCCCGTCGGCGATGCTCTGCGACACCTGCTCAGGCGGCGGGGACGGTGGCACGAAGCCGAGCGGAGTGCGGTCGCCGGTCAGCGCCCGGTGAAACCACACCCCCAGCTCGAAGCAGGTCCGCAGCATGTCCAGCGCCGCACGCACCTCACCCAGGTGATCGTGTACGGCCTTGTTGCCCTGATCGCGGAGACGGTCGAACGCGTGGTAAGTCTCCGCCACGAGCGTGCCATCGCCATACAGGGCCTGAACCCGGTGATAGAAGTCGTTCTTCTGCGGCTTCGCGCCGGTGCGCCTGACGAGATCCTTGGCCATCTCGTCGCCGAAGGCGCGGATCTTGAACATCGCGGCCTGCGCGTCGACATAGACGAGCAGCTCAGCGCCCGCGCCGTACCAGACCAGTAGCGGGTGTTCCTTGAGGAACCCGAAGTTGGCAGACTGCTCTGCCAGACGTCGTACCTGTCGAGGATCCACGACACTCCACGGGGCTAGCCTGCGGTGAACACGTCAGGATAGGGACGATCATCGCTTTGCACAGCCCGCACCACGCGCCGTGACAGCTTTCCGACAGCAGGAACGCCGCTCAACTGCAGTTGAGCGGGCTGCGCGACGCCGCTATCGGGCTTCCGCGCTTGCCCTGGGCCCGCGTGAGCGGGCCCTTCGTTCTTTCGCGCTCGTCCCTGTCGAGCAGTTGCGCACCTCAGTGGGCGAGCGGATCGCAAGTCCGGCGGACTGGCGGACCTGCCGTAGCTGATGTAATTCTCTGCGTAATCGTCTGCAAGTTGTCCGCGGTGAACCGCTCCGGATCGACCAGTACGTTGACGGCCACACCAGGCGCGGCCAGCCAGAACGCCTCGGCTGCACCGAGGAGGCCGGGATCCTCGCCGTGCTGAAAGTCGGTGAGTGCCCAGTCAGCGTTATCGCGCTCGTGATACTCGGCCAGGAAGTCGCGTAGCTCGGCGAGGGTGCCCAGCCGGTCGCCCCGGAGCACGTGCACCCGCAGGTCGACTCGGTGGCCGTCCCCGACTTGGCGCTCCCAGACCCGGGTGGTGAAAGTGACGTCCTCCCACTCGGAGGCGAAGTCCGAAACCAGGTCACCGACGTCCGGCGGCAGATAGCCGATGCGGAAGCCCTCCAGCTCGCCACCGCCTCGGACGACCGGCTCAGGCACGCCTGTCACCTGGCCGCCTCCATGGCGGCCTCCATCCGGTCGAGGTAGTCCCACCACTTCTCGTCGTCTCGGCGACAGGAGGAGAGCAGGTTCGCCGCAACGACGAAGGCCAGGATAATGGCGTTTTCAGTGGGGACTGCGGTGGCGAACGGCTCACCCCTCATCAGCCTCATCAAGAAGTCCGCCACCTCGCGGCGAGTCGGTTGCGCCCAGGATTCCGCCTCGGCGACTTCCTCAGCCACGGCCGAAATCTGATCGTCGCTCGGCCGACCCTTGTGGATGTCGACCATCAGGAAACCGACAAGGGCGAGGGCAAGCTCGACGGTTGCAGCCGCCGTGTTGTCGTCGTTGAGGGTCCGCAAGCGCTCATCGAGCTTAGGGAAATCACGCTGCACGGCGGCGTGGATCATGGCTCGCATCGCGGCTTCGGTGGAGCTATTGATCTTCACTTTGATTCCTCTCTCGGCGCCTCTTCAACCATGACTTGCCGGCACTGACTGTGGCGGCCGTCGCCAAGAGCGTCCCGGCGACCGCCTTCGGCAGCACTGGCATGAACTCGGCGACTGTTGCCCAAGCGGCCCCACCAGCCGACGCCCAGAAACCGACTGCCTCCGCGCTCACCCGTTCCCGCCGCCTGGCGGGTTGTTCAATGTCTCGCGCATCAGCGTCTCGGCGGGCACGAGCACCCTCTCCTCGGTTCGGAGGGTTCTGAGGCTGCCGAGGCACCTGAGGACGAATGATCGGTTTCACCGCTGCGGGTGGTTGGTGGATTGCGCTGCCACCACCCGTGGTCAGTTTCCCAGCGCTCGGACCTTGGCGATCGTCTCCTGCACATGCTGCTTGGCCGGGTCGCCACCCTGAGACGCCTGCGCGAGCGCCTGACGGTACGAGTCGATCATGCCTACCAGCGGACCGGCGGCCACACCCTCCAGCGCGCCGGCGACGAGTGCTCGCGCCTCGGCGGCGTCCTGTGCTGCCGCTGCGGTCTTGGCCTTCGCCTCGTCCAGCTTCTGCGACGCCGCCGCCAACCTCGCGATGATCTGTGCTGCGCTCACGCGCACCTCCCCGTGATCGACCATCGCCTCCACCACCGCACCGGCGGAGACCACATGGGAGCGTACGAGATTCGCGCACCCAGCGCGACCGCATGATCGCTCTCTCGTCACGACGAAAGCAGCAGATCCCTCGAACTCAAGCCACGTTAGGGGACCGTAACTGCTCAGTGCTCAGCGACAAAGACACCCAGCCCGTGAACGCCTTCGACGAGACCTTGGGTCTGTAGGACGAGAATCGCCTGCCGCACTACGCCAGCCGAGACGTTGTGCTCAACACGAAGCTGGGAGGTGGATGGCAGCTTGTCACCTGGGGCGAGTTCACCGGACGCGATCTGCTCTCGGATATGGTCCGCGAGCTGCGCCCATTTGGGCTTGGCGGGCATGTCATCTCCCTGGTCTGCACCGCCATTTGATCACACCCAACTAGTCAGTACAAGAACGGACTAGTCTGTCGTTGACTTGTACAGACTAGTGTGACAAAGTTCGAGTCGACCGGCTCCCTGGTCTGCAACCCGGAGCTGGTTCGTTCCCACCGCGCAGGAAGCGCCCGGTCGGTCGGTCCCCCCGTTCGGCCGGGCGTGCCGGGGTGTGCCCGCACGCCGCCCCGACGCACGAGCCGTGAGCAGCTAGGAGACGACCCGACGGGAGCCCTCGATGCCCGATCGACCCGACGAATCCCCCATCGACCCACCAGCCCCAGCCGAGCAACGCCGACTCGTGTCCGATCAGGACGTCGAGGACGCCGACGACGTCCTCTTCGCCCATCCGCCCCGGGTGGTCCGTCGCTGGCTCTGCGAGTGCGGCGTCGACTACCCCTGTACCGATGTGCGCTTCGCCCTGCTGGTCAAGTCCAGTGCCGAGGCGGGCGAGTGAGCACCGATGCCGTGGATGACCTGCGTGCCGCTTGGCTGGCGACAATCTCGGCTACCGATCGGGCCGGCGCGCAGTTGCACGGGGCAGGACCGCCCGGCCGGCGGCTGCCCTGGCAGGACGCGGTCACGGAGTGCTGGCGGGCGTTGAGCCTGGTCTACGCCGGCCTGGCCGCCGATCGGGAGTCACCGGGAGGCTCGGTCGGGGACCTGCTCGCCGGTCTGCACGCTGCTCGGTTCGACGCGGACCGAGCCGCCATTCTGGCCGCTCGGGCCCGCTGGCGGTTGAGCGCGACCGAGGACCGACTGCGGCGTACCCGGGAGGCGGCCGACGTGGTCGCGGCCCGGCACCTCGCGGCGGCGGCCACCCGGTTGGACCTGGTCGTTGCCCGACTCGCGATCGGCCGCTGCCGGATCGAGCATTCGGTGGCGGCACTGATCGAAGAGCCGGCGGCACTGTCCGCACCGACCCGGCCCAGCAGCGCCGACAACCACGCCGGCCACGACAGCGAGGCGGAGCATGACAGCGACAGTGCCAGCGTCGCCCACAGCGCCGCACTGATCGCCCACGGCTGCCGGGCGGCGAGCGCGCTGGTGACCAGACGGCATCGACTGACCCGGCCACGCGCACGCAGGAGAGCACTCACAATGATCAGGGAGCGACGATGGTGACGGACCCGCAGGCGGCGCTACGCGGTCTGCTGACTGGGCGGCTGCGCAGCCACGAACGGCGGCTGGGCCGGTTCACCGAGTCGGACTGGCGGCGGTACGCGGATCTGCTCGCCGGTGCGCTGTTGGTGGCGGTACGGCGGCGGTTCGTCGCGGGGCAGGATCGGGCGCCGGTGATCCGGTTCGTGGCGTCCGCTCGGGAACGCTACGACGCGACCGGGCGCGACGTCGACCCGGTGCTAGCCGAGGCGCTGGTGTGGGCGGCGCTCGGTGAGCGTCCGCCGGTGCCCCACGACGCGGCCGCGATCGTTGCGCGGACGGTGCTGCTGCTCGGCCTGCTCGAAGACGAAGGTCTCACCGACCGCGAACTCGACGAAGTCCTGGTGGCCGCGGCACATGGCGCCGACGACACGGAGCATGGCGCGGAACCCCAGCAGGTAGGCGCCACGGTCGAATCCGACCGGCAGTGAGCGCAACAGGGCGAAAGATCGACGAGGTAGCTGAAGTCGGGGTATCCCGCTGGCCCGGATACCCCGCCTTCAGCAAACCGTGTGGATCATGCGAGGCGGACCAGGCGGACTACACGGCCGGGCGGGCCGGGCAGCGCGCTACGGCGACGGCGGGCCGTTCTGGGCCCGGGTGATGAGATCGTGCAACGGCTTGGTGCCGCTGCCGACCATCACACCGGTCACGACGGCGTCGACCCAGACTGCCACGCCGTTCCAGTCGGCTCCGGCCACCGCGTGCAGAACGTAGAACCCGCCGGCGCTGGACGCCACTGTGGCCAACCCGCTGGCGAGGCCCCACGCGACGATGGTGCGGTTCGCCTTCGCCCGCGCGACCTTGGCGGTGGCCACGGCGACCGCCTCGCGATCGGCCTCGGTGGGGCCGCCGACCCGGCTGGTCACGTCGGTCACCGTCCGGGACAACGCGGCCTCGGCGGCGCGTCCTGGCAGCCACCGTGAGAACGGTTCCAGGATCCGCTCGACCGCTGCGGCGAAGACCAGCAGGGTGAGGAAGACACCTGTGGTGTCCTCGGGCTGGATCTTCGCCGCGGAGGCGCCGCTGCGCCAGAGCAGCCAACCGCCGGCCGCGCCGACAGCAATCAGCCCGAAACCCGCGACCACCGCGCCCGGGCCGGCCTGCTGGGAGGCGGCGATGACCGACGACCCTGGCTCGGAGCGAGGCGTCGCCGTGCCGGCGGCAGCATCGGCGTTGACGGGCGAAGCGGCAAGCCCGCCCTCTGCCGGCATCGGCTCAACCTGGGTGGACGTGTATCCCTGCAATTCCCTGACCAACCTTTCGACCTGCCGCTCCCAGAGACGTCGGGGCGTGACGGTCCAGACCCTCGGCAAGCGGTTTGCGCACCGACTGCGCACGGGGCGCGAGACTACGGCACCGGGGCGAACACAGTGGACCGCAGGGACAAGCGGTCTTCGGCAAGATCGACACGGGTCTCAGGATGTCGGGGTATCCCACCGGTCCGGACACCCCGGTTTCCGAGTGGATCTGACGACCGGCTGCGCGGCGAAGCGCAGACCGGATGCCAGATCGGTCATCAGCGCAGGCCGCGGACCATCAGCAGGTACGCGCAGTAGGCCATCGGCACCACCAGGAAACAGATCAGGAACCCGAGCGGCAGGTACCTCGGCGGGGTGCCGGCGACCATGGCCGGCCGCCCCCAGCGGCCCAGCACCAGGTACCCGCCGAAGAACGCCACCGCCGGCAACCCCGCGCAGATCCACGCGCCGAGGGTGAACCCGTCCACCAGACCGACCCCGGAGGCGAGCACCAGCATCAGCACGAGCACCCCGGCCGCCGCGCCGCACCCGGCGTAGACGGCGACCGCCCGGGCCAGCGGCGACCACGTCGGCAACAGCGCCGGCCGCTGGGCCAGCAACTCCGCCTGCTGCCCGTGCCGGTCGGCCTCGTCGGCCATCCGCCGGGCCATCTCCAGCTCCACCGCCGGGTCGGCCGTGGCCACGCGCTGCGCGGGCACGCCGCCGCCCGCCGGGCTCACCGCCGTCGGCAACGCCAGCCGCGCCTCCCCCGCCGGCAGCTCGGGGTACGCCCCGACCCCCGCCCGCCCCGGCGCGCCGGCTGCGCCGGCGGATTCCCCGTCCCCGGTTCCCGGCACTGTGGGAGCGCCGGCAGCGAAGGGCGGGCCGGAGCTGGGAGCGGTGGGCGCCCCGACGCCGGACGGCGGGCCGGGCCAGGCGGCGGTCTCGCCTGGCGTCCGGGTTCCCTGTCCCGCACCTGGGCCTGGGCCCGCCCCATGGCCCGCACTAGGGGCAGGGGCAGCGGGTGGTTGGTCGACGCCGATGGCTCGGCCGAGCTGGTCGAGGCGCTGGCCCTGGGCGTTCAGCCGCTGCTGGAGGTAGTCGACGGCGGCGTGCAGGTCGCGGCGGCGCGCGGACTCGACGGCGGCGTGCTGTTCCCCGGCGCGGTGCTGGGCGGAGAGTTGTCGGGCCAGCGCCGCGTACTCCTCGAAGGACACTGTCACCGCTCCCCGTCGGGGTCGTGCCCGTCGCCGACGAACGGCACGATCAGCCGGGTGCGCTGGTCGTGCCGGTCGATCAGCAGCGCCCGGTCGGGGCGGGGCGTGTAGGCCAGGTCGTGCGCTCCGAGGTGCAGGGCCAGTTCAGCGCCGGGCACGTTGAGCGCGACCAGGCAGGCGACATCGTCGCGGTTCTGGGTGCCGCCGAGGTCGTCGGCGAGTCGGCGCAGCCCTCGCCACCAGCCGAGCAGGTGCACCCCGTGCCCGGGGCCCTGGCGCAGGACGGTACGCAGGTCGTCCAGGCCGGAACGGAAGGTGCCGGGGTCGGTGGCTCCGAGGACGGGCGCGGCGGCGTCCATGCCGAACACCACAAGGTATTCGCGGCCGGTGGGCTCGGCGGCCAGCGCGGCGATCCGGTCGCGCAGCCCTGCCGCGTCGAGCCGCTGCACCGAGTGGCCGGCGGCCCGCAGCAGTGTTTCGGTGTCGTCGGCGACCGGGTCGGCGACGTCGACAAGGCAGGCCAGTTGGAAGCGGGCGTCGCCGGGGGTGTGCTGGCGGGCCAGGCTGAGCGTAGCGGCCCGCAGCACGTCCGCGCCGGTCGGTGCGGTGCCCACCACGGCGAGGTGCCGGCCGGGGGTGGTGTCCATCAGGAACAGCGCGGTGGTGCCGTGCACGTCGACGGTTCGGCCGACCAGGGCCATCGGCCGTCGACCACCGGGGCGCAACCCGGTGAACGTGCTGTCGTCCTCGATCCGCGCGGCTTCGTACCCCTTGAAGACCGCCGGTGCCCGCGAGCCCGGCGGGCGGGCCTGCCACAGGTCGTGGCGCAACGCGGCGAGGTCCGCCGCGGCGGCGTGCGCGTCGGGGAAGCGCAGCACGGTGTCGGCGCCGACCGCGCCGGCGGCGGTGTTGACCACGGCGGAGCCGATCGGCAGGGCCGCGGCGGCGTCGTTGAGCTGGTCGAGCACCCCACTGCCGCCGGGCAGCGCCACCCGCAACGCGAACTGCCCGAAGATCGCCTCGGCCCGCCCGTAGAGGGCTTCGATGCCGGTCATGCTCTGGCTGGCGAGCACCAGGTGGATGCCGTACGAGCGGCCCTTGCGGGCCAACTCCTCCAGCAGGTCGACCGACTCGCGGGCCAGCGCGTCGTTGCCGGCGAGCAGCACGTGGAACTCGTCGATGACCGTCACGATGCGCGGCAGCGGATTGTCAGGGGGCAGGTCGGCGAGCTTGGTGACGCCGTGCCGTTTGAGTGCGGTGGCCCGGCGCTGCGCCTCCCGGCGCAGCTCGCGCAGCACGGCGAGACCGTACTCGCGGTCGGATTCGATGCCGACGGCGCGGGCGTGCGGCAGCCAGGACGGATCCCGGCCGGTGGGCACGAACTCGGTGAAGCTCACGCCCTCCTTGAAGTCGAGCAGGTAGAGCTGCAACTCGGCCGGCGAGTAGCGGGCGGCCAGCCCGTAGAGGACGTCGAGCAGGAACACGGTCTTGCCGGCGCCGGTGCGCCCGCCGACCAGCCAGTGCGGGGTGGCGTCGTCGAACGCGAGCGTCAGCGCGGTGTCGAAGGCGGCACCGCCGCCGGCCCGGCCGATCACCGTACGCAACCCGTTGCCGGCGGACTCGGCCCAGCGCCGTTCGGGCAGCAGGTCGGTGAAGGGCAACGCGTCGGCGCGGCGGGTGGCGGTGCCGAGGTGCTCGGCGAGCGCGCGAACCGAGGCCGGCGGCGGGTCGCCGTCGAGCAGGACGGGTACGGCGAGCCCGCTGCCGTCGGCGCTGAACGGGTTGCCGGGCGGGTCGCCGACGTGCGCGTACCCCTGGTTGAGCCGCACCGCTGTGGTGCCGCCCAGCGGCGGCACGGTCTCGCCGGGCAGCCGGGACGGGTGGCCGGCGAGCAGCACGCACACGGCGGCGGCCGGGCCGGCGTGGGTGAGCGCGGCGAGCCGGGCCAGCTCGCGCGGCGGCGGCGCGGCGGTGGCGACCACCACCAACAGGCGACGGGCGACGGGCTGACCGTGCTGGGCGGCACGGGCGTGCTGCTCGGCGGCGTCCAGCAGCGCGGCCACCTCGGCCTCACCGGTGGCCGGCGGGTCGAGCACTCCGGCGTCGAGCAGCGGACGCAGCGGGCCGAAGGTCGCGCCGAGCGCTGCGGTGTCGATGCCGGCGACACGGACCTGACCGGGCGGCGCGGTGGCGACCAGCCGCAGCACCAGCGCCCGCAGCAGCCCGGCGACCTGCGGGTCCCGGGCGTCGGTGTCCAGGGCCAGGTGGTGACCGCCGCCGAGCGGGACCAGCACCGGAAAACCGCCGTCCGCTGTGGACGCCTCGCCGATCCGCACCGCGGCCGGCTCGTCGGTCAGCGGGGTGACGCCCGGGGCGGGGGTGGCCAGGGCACCGCCGAGGCGGGCGAGGTGGGTCACCAGGTCGTCCGCGCCGACCGGCGCGACGGTGGTCGGTGCCGCCCCCAGTGCGCTGCGGGCGGTCTCCAGATGCGCGCGAGCCGCCCGGTGGGAGTTGACCGCCTGCCCGTACGCCGACGCGAGCCTGCCCACCCTCTGCCCCCAACGCCACGGTCGCCTGGTCCCAGGAACCCTAACGGACACCGGCGGCACCCGGACAGTCCTGCGAGGACGTGTCACGCCGGACCGGTCAGGCGGGGCCGCACGCCGCCGGGCCGGACGAGTCGGCCGCCCCGCAGCGGAACACCTCCACCGGCGCCCTCGCCACGTCGGGCACCTGCTCCACCCGCATCAGGGCCAGCCGCTTGTCGACCGGCTCCCCCGAGTCGGGCGTGAACCGGATCAGCCCGGCCACCCCCGGGTAGCCCTGCCCGGCGTTCTGCCGGAGCACCTCCGCGTGCACGCCCACCGGGTTGACCGAATCCGGCTCCCAGCGTTGCCGGGGGTCGGCGTGGTGCAGCCGGGCGGCGAGGCTCTCCACCGCCCGGACCAGCATCATCGACGCGTCGTAGGCGAGGCTGACCCGCTCCCCGACCTGCTCCTCGGAGCCGGGCCGGCAGCGCGGCGGGTCGAGCAGGTCGTCGGCCTGGATCCAGGACAGGAAGCTGGCCCGGGCGTCGTCGCGCCGGTCCTCGGCGGCCCGCAGCGCCGCGCAGGTGGCCAGGGCCGCCTTGGAGACGTACGTGACGGGCAGGTTGCCGGGCGCGGCGGCGCGCAGCCCCGGGTTGGCCATGTACCGGTTGGCCGAGTCGTCGGCGACGAGGTGTCGGGGCGGGTTGCCGCCGCACTCGCGCAACGCCCGCAGGAAACCGTCGAACTCCGACCATCGGCCCGCGTAGAAGAGCAGCCCGGCGTAGCCGCACTCGTCGGTCAGCCGCTGGCCGGTGCGCCACTCGTCGAGGCGGGTGATCCGGGGGCCGAACTGTTGCCGGAGCCCGTCGACGAGGGTGCCCACGTAGAGGTCCTCGGTGAGCGAACTGCCCTCCAGTGTGGTGTAGAAGACGTGCGCCTCGTTGACCTTCAACACCTGTTTGGCGTACGCGTCGACCAGCTTCACCTGGTCCTTGTTCGGCGCGGAGATCTGGAGGTAGAGCCGGGAGTTGGCGTCCATCTTGTCGGCGGAGAGGGTGGGCGCCAGCACCGGCAGCCCGACCTGGTTCAGCTCGCGCAGCGCCCGGGCGGTGCTGGTGCGGCTCTCCACCAGCCCGACCACCCCGAGCACCGTGGGGTCGTCCCGGGCCAGCTCGGCAAGCATCGCCACCGCCCGGTCGGCGTAGATCATCTGCCGGCCGCCGTTGGCCACCACGATCCGCAGCAACGCGGCGCCGTCGGCGCCGGCCGACTCCTTCAGCAACGCGTACTGGGCGGTGGCCATCCCTTCGAGCTCCTCGCGCTCGGAGACGTACGACTCCTCGTCCGCGCGGGTCCGGTTGCCGGTGAGGGTGCCGAGGTAGACCAGGGTGAGGAAGGGCCGTCGTCGGTCGCTACGCTGCCAGACCTCCTCGGCGGCGCGGTTCTGCGCGAAGATGCGCTCCTGAACTGTGCGCAGCCGGTCCTGGCCGGGGTCGTTGTTGAACACCTGGGCGGCGCTGTCGCTGTAGCCGACACACTCGCCGCTGCCGACCACCTCGACCGATACCTGGCCGGTGAGCGAGGGGTGACAGCCCGGCCCCCACCGGCTGGCCGCCCACAGGCCGAGCACCGCCACCAGCACCAGGCAGAGCGCCGCCGGCAGGAAGCGCCGCGACCACCACGGCGGGTCGGGCGCGGAGAAGGGCCGCAGCCCGCCACGTGACGGTGGGCCGGTGTCGGTCTCATCGGGACGCAGCGCCACCAGCCAGGTGGCCGGGCGGCGCAGCCGTCGCATCTCCGGCAGCGCCCCGGCCCACTCGTCGTACGCCTCGTCGGCCTCGGTCAACGGGTGCGGTTCGGGCAGGTCCGGTGGGGGTTGCCCACCGGACGCGACGATCAGCAGCGGGTCGTTGCGGCCGGTCTCGGTGCGGACGTCGCCGATCAGGCGGACCAGTTCCCCGCCGACGTTGCCGGGGGCGACGGAATCGATCAGCAGAGCCGGGTACGCGGTGCGCCGCCAGTCCGACGGGCGCCACGGCCGACGCCGGTACGCCTGCCGCAGGTCCTCCAGGAACGCGTGCAGCAGAAGCTTGTTGACCTGGTCGGGTTGCTCCCCGTCGCGCCAGCCCGCGGTGAGGCGCTCGGCGAAGCCGAGGAAGGTGACCGACTGCCGGGGCGCCAGGTACTGCTGGCGCATGAACCAGTTGTAGTGCCGCCCGAGCACCGGCACCCGACCGGAGACGGCAGCCCGGAAGACCACCCCCGGCACGGCGCGACGGACCAGCCAGAGCAGCACCTGCGAGACGATGCTGACCGCGTCGCCGCCGGACGGCAGCGCCTCCGGCGTACGCGGGCCCCTGCGGTCGCGCAGCCGGCGGACCAGGGCCGCGCGGCTGTCGTCGGCGTCGATGCCCAGGCTGAGGCTCTGCTGCATCAGCCAGTCGGCCAGCGGATAGTGCCGGAAGCGCAGTCGGGCGGCGCCGAATGCCTCCAGGGAGAGCTGACGGTGCAGCTCGCGCAGCAGCGCCGGCACGTCCCCGGCGCCGGGCGGCGCGTCGGCGTCCAGCACGGCGTGCGGGACCCGCCGCCGGGGGCCCTGGCCGAGGAAGCGGCGCAGCGGCATCATCAGATCCGCTGTGTCGGAGCGGACCAGCCACAGCAGCGGCAGCCGGCGGTCGCCGCGACGGGGTCGCCGCAGCAGCCGGGCGAGCAGCGCGAACAACTCCAACCCGCCGGCCGGCAGCCGTTCCCGGCCCGCTGTCGACTGCCGTTGGCCGATCAATTCCCGTCTGGGCAACTCCGAGCGTCGCACGTGTCACCTCCGATCAACACAGTGTGACCTTGCGGTGCAAGGCACGCCAGGGGGCGACGACCGACGATGGGTGTGGCGGGCCGGCGACGTTCACAGTTGTCGATTAGGTTGACCTGGCGAACACCCGATGGAGGGAGTCCACCCCGTGCGACGAGTCCTCACGGCGGCCACCACCGCCCTGACCCTCACCACCGCCGGCACCATGCTCGCCGGCACCCCCGGCCAGGCCGCCCCGACGGGCTGGGGCCGTCCGGTCGTCTCCGCGGCGCCGCAACCCGGCGCGCCCGGAGTGGGCGACAGCTACTTCCCCGACTACGGCAACGGGGGCTACGACGTCGAGCACTACGACGTCCGGCTGCGCTACGAACCGGCCAGTGACCTGCTCACCGGCACCACCACCATCCTCGCCACCGCCACTGCGGACCTTTCGACGTTCAATCTGGACTTCCTGCTCGACGT
Organism: Micromonospora salmantinae; assembly: GCF_022230905.1. NCBI lineage: Bacteria > Bacillati > Actinomycetota > Actinomycetes > Micromonosporales > Micromonosporaceae > Micromonospora > Micromonospora salmantinae. Next base: position 445,013 of record NZ_JAKKFG010000042.1, on the reverse strand, counting down.
CGAGTCGGTCCGGGTCAACGGTTGGGCGGCGAGCACCAGCACCGCCGGGGTGCACGAGTTGGTGGTCACCCCGGCCCGCACGGTGACCCGGGGCCAGCAGCTCACCATCGTCGTGCGCTACTCCGGTGTCCCGTCGGAGGCCCTGGTCAACGGCTACACCGGTTGGACGCGTACCGACGACGGCGCCCTCGCCGTCAACGAGCCCGAGTCGGCGTGGTGGTGGTTCCCGAGCAACGACCACCCGCTGGACAAGGCCACCTACGACATCTCGGTGTCGGTGCCCACCGGCGTCGAGGTGATCAGCAACGGCGTGCAGCCGAGGCCGCCGCTGGCCGAGGCCGGCAACCGCACCCGGTGGATCTGGCGGACCACCTCCCCCACCGCCACCTACCTGGCCTTCATGGCCATCGGCCAGTACGACATCGTCACCGACACCACCCCGAGCGGCCAGCCGGTGATCAACGCGTACAGCACCTCGCTGGGCGCACTCGGGCCGGCCGCGCGGGCCAGCATCGAGCGGACCGCCGAGATCGTCGACTGGGAGAGCGGGATCTTCGGCCCGTACCCCTTCGAGGCGCAGGGCGGCGTGGCCGGGCCGATCGACGGCATCAGCTTCGCGCTGGAGACGCAGACCCGACCGGTGTACGGGCCGGGCTTCTGGCGACGCGGCGCCAACACCTACGTGGTGACGCACGAACTGGCCCACCAGTGGTTCGGCGACTCGGTCTCGGTGGCCGACTGGCGCAACATCTGGCTCAACGAGGGCTTCGCCTCGTACGCCGAGTGGCTCTGGTCGGAGGAGCAGGGCGAGGGCACCGCACAGGAGGTCTTCGACTTCACCTACGCCAGCTACCCGGCCGACGACGGGTTCTGGCAGGTGCTGCCCGGCGACCCGGGTGCCGCTCGGGTCTTCGACAACGCCGTCTACGACCGGGGTGCGATGACCCTGCACCAGCTGCGGCTGGCCGTCGGCGACGACGCGTTCTTCGAGATCCTGCCGACCTGGACCGCCGAGCGCCGGTACGGCAACGGCACCATCGAGCAGTTCCAGGCCCTGGCCGAGCGGATCTCCGGACTGGACCTGGACGACCTGTTCACCACCTGGCTGTTCACCGCCGGCCGGCCCGAGGTGGCCAGCGCCGCCCGCAAGGCGGCACCGCCGACCGAGCCCAAGTCCTGGGCCAAGATCCGCGAGTCGCACCACCTGATGTCGCACTGACCGCACCAACCCGGCCCCCGCCCAGGTCGATCATGGAGTTGTGGTGCCTCGCGTATCCGGCACTGGTGAGCATTCCGCCCACCACAACTCCATGATCGACGGGGCAGGGGTGCAGCAGCCCCGTCCGACGAAGGCGTGCGGCGTGCGGGTGGAGTTTTACGGGGTCAGGGCCGGCCGGGCGTTTGTCGCCTCGGCCGTGCTCGCCTCGACGGCGCGGATGTGCCGGTACGCGAACCAGAGCGGCGGGAACGCCCCGACCGCGAAGGACAGGTCGACGAGCGTCCAGAACCAGGGGATGTCCCGGATCGGACCGCAGATCAGCGCCAGCGGAACGATGCCGGCGCAGGCGATCATGCCGACCTGCACCACCCAGACGTTGCGCACCGGGTCGCGCAGTGGCCCCCAGAAGGCCACCGCCAGCACCAGGTGGGCGAAGGCCAACCAGTCGGTGCCGTAGAGCAGGAACGGGTAGTCGTCGCCGGCCGTCACGAGCCCTGTGTGCACCCGCTCGATCCAGGCGACCAGCGCGGGCAGTTGGCCGGCGAGCGGATCCAGTACGCGCAGCAACCAGCGCACCTCGATCTCCAGCGGAAAGGCGGTGACACCACTCAGGAAGAGCCCGATCAGCACGATCCACAGCCATCGGCGGGTTCGCCGTAGCCGCTCCTCAATGTCCATGATCGCAGCGTAACGATGATCTTCAGGTTGCCCAGTCCCGGAAGCGGGCCGCCGAGGGTGACCGCTGTCTCAGCGGTTCGTCACCGGCCCGGCGGTGGCCAACTCCCGGAGCCGGACCCCGCCCGACCGCACCGCACCGGCTTCGGCGGGCACGATGACGCAGACCGCGCCGGTGGGCCGGACGATGCGAGCGGCCCGGAACGCCGCTCGTCGTACCGGATGGCGGGGTCGCGGAACGACAAGCGCGAGGGTCTCCGCGCGGCCGCGCTGCCGGTCCAGGGCGACGCCCGCCGCCGTCGTGGCGATCGCCGCGGCGGCTCCGGCGAGGACCAGCGTCTGCCGGGGCCCGGCGTGTTCGGCGAGCCAGCCGAGCAGCGGGGCGCCGACCGCGGCGGAGACCGAGCCCGTGACCGCCAGGGCGGCGAGCACCCGGCCCCGCATCGCGCCGTCGGTGTCGAGCTGGGCGCGGGTGCCGACGGTGGTGTCGATGACCACCGCGGCGGCGGCGATCGGCAGGATCACCGCGGCGAAGCTCCAGGTGCCCGGTGCGAGGCCGGCGACGATCTGCAGCCCGCTGGCGAGCAGGCCCGCGACGACGAGCGTCCGGTAGCCCAGGGAACGCCGCCGGGCCGCGACGAGCGCACCCACCACCGTTCCGACAGCGAACACCGTCGACAGCAGGCCGTACCCGGAGGCGCCGGCGTCCAGCGGCCCGTCGCTCATCGCGGCCATTGTCACCTGGTAGTTGCGGCCCAGGCTGCCGAGCACGAACGACAGGGCGAGCGCGAGGAGCAGCACCGGCTGCCCACGCAGGTAGGCGAACCCGGCGCGAACACCGCCCCGTGCCCGGCCGGCGTCCGGGACCGGGAGGCCGGGCACGGCTCCCGGGCGTACGGCGAACAGCGCCACCACCACGGCGGCGAAGCTGGCCGCGTTGATGCCGAACAGCGGGGCGGGTCCGACGGCGGCCACCACCACGGCGCCGAGGCTCATGCCGAGGATGCGGCCGGCGGAGTTGGTGAGCGAGCCGAGCGCCAGCGCGTTGCCCAGCGTCTCCCGGTCGACGAGGCTGGCGGCCCAGCGCCCCATCACCGGGCCTTCGATCGCCGAGACGGCACCGGTGGCCAGCGAGATCGCGAAGATCAGCGGCAGGCCGCCGACCCCGGTCAGGGCGACCGCCGCCAGTCCGGCGGCGAGCACCGCGTGGGCGCCCTGGGCGGCGATCAGCAGCGGGCGGGCGGGCAGCCGGTCGGCCAGCACGCCACCCCAGACGCTGAGCAGCAGCGTGGGCGCCGCCTGGAGCAGCACGGCGAAGCCCATGGACGTCGCCGAGCCGGTTTCCTTCAGGACGTACCAGTTGACTCCGAGGACCTGCATCCAGGTGCCGATGACGGAGACGAAGCCGGCGAGCGCCCAGATCCGGTAGTTGCGGTGGCGCAACGCGGCGAAGGTGGCACCTCGGGCCACGACGAACCTCCAGCGATCGGCAGGATGATCATTCACACCGATCGCAGCGCGGTTCGGCAGCCGGCAAGTCTTGCCGGCTTAAACCTTTTTGCCCACAGTTGTGAGCGGCTTCACCAGCGGGAATGTCCGGTCGGTGCGGTGGCGGACCTGCCGCACCGACCGGACACCCGCACCTCAGCGAGCGGCGAGAGCCTGCGCGGCCGGGCCCACCGGGGCCGGCAGCGTACCGACACCGCCCAGATAGTCGTGGATGGCGGCGGCGACCGCCCGCCCCTCGGCGATGGCCCAGACGATCAACGAGGCGCCCCGGTGCATGTCACCGGCCACGAACACCCCGTCGGCGTCGGTCTGCCAGTCGTCGCGGGCGTCGATGGAGCCCCGAGGGTTGCGCTCCACGCCGAACTGGGCCAGCAGCGGCTGCTGCTCGGTGCCCTCGAAGCCGATCGCCAGCAGCACCAGATCGGCCGGCAACTCCCGCTCGGAGCCCGGCACCACTGTGACGACCCGCCGGCCGTCGCGCTTCTCCACTGTCACCTCGGCGACCCGCACCGCCCGCACCTGGCCGGTGCCGTCGTCCACGAACTCCTGCACCGCCACGGCGAAGACCCGCTCGCCACCCTCCTCGTGCGCCGGGTAGCTGCGCAGCACCCACGGCCAGGTCGGCCACGGATCCCGTGCCTCGTCGCGCTCCTGCGGCGGCTGCGGGTACAGGTCGAGTTGGTGCACGCCCGCGGCGCCCTGGCGGTGCGCGACGCCGAGACAGTCGGCCGCCGTGTCACCGCCACCGATGATCACCACGTGCTTGCCGGCCGCGTCGATCGGCGTGCCGTCCGGCAACACCGCCCGCGCCAGCCGACGCTCGGCGGTGGCCACCACGCCGGCCTGGTCGGTGGCCGCCGTGGCAACCGCGCGATTCGCCGCGACCAGGTGCGCCATCGCCTGGTGTACGCCCCGAAGCGCCCGCCCCGGGGTCTCCGGGGTGTCCCGGCCCTGCAACGCCCCACAGGCCAGCAGCACCGCGTCGTGCTCGGCGCGCAACTGCTCGGCGGTCACGTCCACCCCGACGTTCACGCCGGTGCGGAAGCGCACCCCCTCGGCGGTGAGCTGGGCCAGCCGGGCATCGATGTGCCGCTTCTCCAACTTGAAGTCGGGAATGCCGTACCGGAGCAGGCCACCGATCGCGTCGTCGCGTTCGTACACAGTCACCGCGTGACCGGCGCGGGCCAACTGCTGGGCGGCGGCGAGGCCGGCGGGCCCGGAGCCGACGACGGCGACCGACCGGCCCGACGGCGCCGGCACCGGACGGGGGGTGAACCCGCGCGCCGCGGCGGCGTCGGCGATCTCCACCTCGACCTGCTTGATGGTCACCGGTTGACCGCCGGAAATGCCGAGCACGCAGGCCGCCTCGCAGGGCGCCGGGCAGAGCCGGCCGGTGAACTCCGGGAAGTTGTTCGTGGCGTGCAGCGACTCCACAGCGGCGTCCCAGTTGCCGGTACGCACCAGGTCGTTCCAGTCCGGGATGCGATTGCCCAGCGGGCAGCCGTCGTGGCAGAACGGGATGCCGCAGTCCATGCATCGGGTGGCCTGCTCACGGACCAACTCCTCGCCGGCCGGCGGGTACACCTCCCGCCAGTCGCTGATCCGCACCGGCACCGGGCGGCGGGCCGGCAGCCGCCGGTCGTAGCGCAGGAAACCGTTCGGGTCAGGCACGTGCCACCTCCTGGGCAGCCACCCGCGGGGCGGGCGGCACCGGCATCGCCGGCACAGCGGGCGCGGTCAGTTCTGTCATGACCGCGTCGTCGACGTCGCGGCCGGCTGCTTCGGCGGCCCGCATGATCTCCAGCACCCGGCGGTAGTCGCGGGGTACCACAGCGGTGAACTCGGCCACCGCCTCCGGCCACCGCTTGAGCAGATCCTCGGCGACCGCCGACCCGGTCTCGGCGACGTGCCGTTGGATCAGCTCGTGCAGGAGTGACTGCTCCTGCTCGCCCAGCGGCAACAGGTCGACCAGCTCCGCGTTGACCCGGGCCCGGTCCAGATGGTGCACGTACGCCGTGCCGCCGGACATGCCCGCCGCGAAGTTCCGGCCGGTCGCACCGAGCACCACCACGGTGCCGCCGGTCATGTACTCGCAGCCATGGTCGCCGACGCCCTCGACCACGGCGATCGCGCCGGAGTTGCGCACCGCGAACCGCTCCCCCACCCGGCCGCGCAGGAAGACCTCGCCGGCCGTGGCCCCGTACAGGATGGTGTTGCCGGCGATGATCTGATCCTCGGCCCGCTGCCCCGGCCCGGCGTCCGGGTCGAGGAACGGCGCGGCGGCGTCCGGACGGACGACGAGCCGACCCCCGGAGAGGCCCTTGCCCACGTAGTCGTTGGCGTCGCCGTGCAGGCGCAGGGTCACCCCGCGCGGCAGGAAGGCGCCGAACGACTGCCCAGCCGTGCCGTGCAGCACGAACTCGATGGTGTCCTCGGGAAGGCCGGCGCCGCCGAAGCGACGGGTCACCTCACCGCCGAGCATCGCGCCGACGCTGCGATGCTCGTTGCGCACCGCCACCTCGACCCGCACCGGCGCCCCGTCCGTCAGAGCCGGACGGGCCAGCGCGATCAGCTCGTTGTCGAGCGCCTGATCCAGGCCGTGATCCTGCGCGCGGATCCCGCGTCGGGCCGCGCCGGCGGGCAGCTCCGGCAGGTGCAGGACGGGCGCCAGGTCCAACCCGTGCGCCTTCCAGTGCGTCACCGCCGGGGCCACGTCGAGCAGCTCGGACTGCCCGATCGCCTCCTCGATCGACCGGAAACCCAGCTCGGCCAGGTACCCCCGGACCTCCTCGGCGAGGAAGAGGAAGAAGCTCTCCACGAACTCCGGCTTGCCGGTGAAACGCTCCCGCAGCACCGGATTCTGGGTGGCGATGCCGACCGGGCAGGTGTCCAGGTGGCAGACCCGCATCATCACGCAACCCTCGACGATCAGCGGTGCGGTCGCGAAGCCGAACTCCTCCGCGCCGAGCAGCGCCGCGATCAGCACGTCCCGGCCGGTCTTGAGCTGGCCGTCGACCTGCACCGTGACCCGGTCGCGCAGCTTGTTGAGCAACAGCGTCTGCTGGGCCTCGGCCAACCCCAGCTCCCACGGGGTGCCGGCGTGCTTGAGCGAGTTCAGCGGAGAGGCGCCCGTGCCGCCGTCGTGGCCGGAGATCAGGATGACGTCCGCCTTGAGCTTCGCCACCCCGGCGGCGACGGTGCCGACGCCGACCTCGCTGACCAGCTTGACGTGCACCCGGGCCGCCGGGTTGACGCACTTCAGGTCGTGCACCAACTGGGCGAGGTCCTCGATGGAGTAGATGTCGTGGTGCGGCGGCGGGGAGATCAGACCCACGCCGGGGGTGGCGTGCCGGGTGCGGGCGATCCACGGCCAGACCTTGTTGCCGGGCAGCTGACCGCCCTCGCCCGGCTTGGCGCCCTGGGCCATCTTGATCTGGAGGTCGTCGGCGTTGACCAGGTATTCGCTGGTCACACCGAAGCGGCCGCTGGCGATCTGCTTGACCGCCGAACGCCGGGCCGGGTCGTGCAGCCGCTCGACGTCCTCGCCGCCCTCACCGGTGTTGGACTTGCCGCCGAGCCGGTTCATGGCGATGGCCAGCGTCTCGTGCGCCTCCGCCGAGATCGACCCGTACGACATGGCGCCGGTGGCGAACCGCTTCACGATCTCGGTGGCCGGCTCGACCTGCTCGATCGGCACCGCCGGACGGACCCCGGTGCGCAGCGTGAACAGCCCGCGCAGCGAGCCGGCCTGCGCGGCGAGCGCGTCGACCTTGGCGGTGTACTGCCGGAAGACGTCGTACTGCCGGCTGCGGGTGGCGTGCTGCAGCAGGAACACCGTCTCCGGGTTGAACAGGTGCAACTCACCCTCGCGGCGCCACTGGTACTCGCCACCGACCTCCAACCGGTCGGAGCTGGCGGTGCCGGCCGGCGGCCAGGCCAGCGCGTGCCGGGCGGCCACCTCGGTGTGCACGCCCGCGAGACCCACCCCGCCGATGCGGCTCGGGGTGCCCCGGAAGTAGCGCTCGACCAGCCGGCTGTCCAGGCCGACCGCCTCGAAGACCTGCGCACCGCAGTACGAGGAGACAGTCGAGATGCCCATCTTGGACATGATCTTCAGGACGCCCTTGCCGAGCGCCTTCGCGTAGTTGCGCACCGCTGCGGCGGGCTCCACCCCGGCCAACGCGCCGGTGTGGATCAGGTCCTCCACCGACTCGAACGCCAGGTACGGGTTGACCGCCGCCGCGCCGTAGCCGATCAGCACCGCCGCGTGGTGCACCTCCCGGCAGTCGCCGGACTCCACGATCAGCGCCGCCTGCGTACGGGTCTGCTCGCGCACCAGGTGCTGGTGCACGGCGGCGGTGAGCAGCAGCGACGGGATCGGCGCCAGGTCGGCGTTGGAGTCCCGGTCGGAGAGCACCAGGATGCGCACGCCGTCCTCGATCGCCTCGGAGACGTGCCGGCAGATCTCGGTCAGCCGCGCCTTGATCCCGGCGGCGCCCTCCCGGATCCGGTACAGCCCGGAGACCCGGACCGCCTTGAAGCCGGGCAGGTCGCCGTCCTCGTCGATGGAGAGGATCTTCGCCAGCTCGTCGTTGTCGATGATCGGGTGCGGGAGCACGATCTGCCGGCAGCTCGCGGCGCCCGGGTCGAGCAGGTTGCCCTCCGGCCCGATGGTCGACGCCAGGCTGGTCACCAACTCCTCGCGGATGGCGTCCAGCGGCGGGTTGGTGACCTGGGCGAAGAGCTGGTGGAAGTAGTCGTAGAGCAGCCGCGGCCGGGTGGACAGCGGCGCGATCGGGGTGTCCGTACCCATCGAACCGAGCGGCTCGGCGCCGGTGCGGGCCATCGGCCCGAGCAGGATCTTCAGCTCCTCCACCGTGTAGCCGAAGGTCTGCTGCCGGCGGCGCACCGAGTCGTGCGTGTAGACGGTGTGCTCGCGGGCCGGCAGGTCGTTCAGCTCGATCAGCCCGGCGTGCAGCCACTCGCCGTACGGCTGGGCGGCGGCCAACTCGGACTTGATCTCCTCGTCGTGCACGATCCGCCCGGCCACCGTGTCGACCAGGAACATCCGGCCCGGCTGGAGTCGCCCCTTGGCGACCACGTGGGCCGGGTCGAGGTCGAGGACACCCGCCTCGGAGCCGAGCACCACGAGCCCGTCGTCGGTCTGCCACCAGCGCCCCGGGCGCAGCCCGTTGCGGTCCAGCACCGCGCCGACGATCTCGCCGTCGGTGAAGGCCACCGACGCCGGACCGTCCCACGGCTCCATCAGGCTGGCGTGGAAGCGGTAGAAGGCGCGCTTGGCCGGGTCCATCCCCGGGTCGTTCTCCCAGGCCTCGGGGATCATCATGAGCACCGCGTGCGGCAGGCTTCGCCCGGCCAGGTGCAGCAGCTCCAGGACCTCATCGAAGTTCGCCGAGTCGGAGGCGGCGGGGGTGCAGACCGGGAAGACCCGCCGGATGTTGCCCGGCACGTTCGGCGAGCGCAGGAGCGCCTCGCGGGCCTGCATCCAGTTGCGGTTGCCCCGGATCGTGTTGATCTCGCCGTTGTGGGCGATGAACCGGTACGGGTGCGCCAGCGGCCAGGACGGGAAGGTGTTCGTGGAGAAGCGGGAGTGCACCAGCGCGATGGCGCTGTCCACCCGCTCGTCGCGCAGGTCCGGGTAGAACGCCGGCAACTGGTCGGGCGTGAGCATGCCCTTGTAGACCATGGTGCGGCTGGACAGCGACGGGAAGTACGCCGGAACGCCGCGCTCGGCGGTCTCCCGTTCGGCCTGCTTGCGCAGACAGAACGCCACCCGGTCCAGCTCGATGCCGCGCAGCGGGGAGCCGGCCGGCCCGCCGGGCGTGTCGGTGAGGCGGTGCGCGGCCAGGAAGAGCTGCCGGACCCGGGGCATCGCCGCCAGGGCGGTCTCGCCCAGGTCACTCGGGTCGATCGGCACGTCCCGCCAACCGAGCAGGTCGGCGCCCTCGACCAACGCGTACTTCTCGACCACCCGGCGGGCACGCGCCTCGGCGGCATCGTCGTCGGGAAGGAAGACCAGCCCCGTGGCGTACTCGCCCGCCGGGGGAAGCGCGACGTCGGCCACCGCGCGCAGGAACGCGTCCGGCACCTGGATCATGATGCCTGCACCGTCGCCGGTGTTCGGCTCCGCGCCACGGGCGCCCCGGTGGTCCAGCCGACAGAGCGCGCCGAGCCCGTTGGCGACGACCGAGTGTGAACGCCGGCCGTGCAGGTCCGCCACGAAGGCCACGCCGCAGGCATCGTGCTCCTGCGCTGGGTCGTAGAGGCCCTGGGCGGACGGACGGGGATGGGGCGTCGGGGACGCCTGCGGGCTGTGCGGGTGCGGCTGTTCTGTGTCCGCGTACGGCTGAGCCACCGGGCCTCCTGTCGTCACTCAGGTTGGATCATGGTGGGGACGACGTCGGCCCGTGGGTCTATTGAGTCTACGTTAGGGCCGGGGTCGCACGGCCACCCGAGATTGATCACACCGTCCACTGGCTGGGACGTGTAGTCTCGCGCGGTGGATCCGCGACACAAGAACGTCTTCGACCGGTTGGAACGCTTCTACGACGCGGTGCCCCGCGACGTCGCCGGTGCGGAGGATCATGGCGGACTGGTGCTGTTCGTCCGCGAAGGTGCCGGCTGGCCGTTCTACGCCCGCCCCCGGATCGACGCCACCGAGCCGCCGTCGCTGGCCGACGTTACCTCGGTCCGCGAGCGCCAGCGGAAGTTGGGCCTGCCAGAAGCCTTCGAGTGGGTGCACGAGACGACCCCGGAGCTGCTGGCGGTGGCCCGCTCGGCGGGGCTCAGCGTGCTGGAGGCGCCGCTGATGGTGCTCGACCCGAGCGCGCTGCCCGACCCGGCGACGCTCTCCGACGCGGCGGTGCGGGTGCTGGCGGCGGACTCCCCCGGCTTCGCCGCCGACGTCGCCGCCCGGCGTGCGGTGGCAGCGGTGGCGTTCGCCGCCGCCGGCACCGCCCCCGGCGAGGCCGGCCCGGCCGAACGCGACGCCGCCGTCACCGAACTCGAACTGGCCGCGCTCGACGAGGAGCGCGTCCGGATCGCCGACGGGCGACGGATCTCCGCGCTGGCCGGCACGCCGACCGAGGGGGCGCTGGCCAGCGGCATGGCTATGCGGGTGGACGACGTCGCGGAGATCGCCGGGGTGGCCACCCTGCCGTCCGCCCGACGACGCGGGCTGGGCGCCGCGCTCACCGCCACCCTGGCCCGGGAGCTGCTGGCGGCCGGTACCGAGCTGGTCTTCCTCTCCGCGGGCAGCGAGGAGATCGCACGGGTCTACCTGCGGGTCGGCTTCCGCCGAATCGGCACCGCGTGCATCGCCGAACCCGCCGCGCTCATCCCCTGACCTGCCTCGCTCCGCTAGCTGCCTCGCGGCCGAGGTCAGGTCGGTGGGCGCCACTGGGCGGCGGAGGCGGCGGCGCTGGAGAGCAGTCGGGAGTTGATCGTGCCCAGTGCGGCGTCCCGGGCACGCAGCGCCAACCGGCCCCGGGTCTGGAGCACCGCCGACATCCGCCGGGTCTGCCGGACCACTGTCGCGGCCCGAGGGCGGCGCACCCGGTCGTACGCCTGGACGGCGTCGGGCAGCCGGGCCTCCCGCAGCAACGACGCGAGCGTGGCGGCGTCCTCGAACGCGAGGCAGGCGCCCTGCCCGAGGTGGGGCGGCATGGCGTGCGCCGCGTCGCCGAGCAGCACCACCCCACCGGGCCCGACCGGAAAGCCGTACGCCCGGGGCAGCGGGCGCAGCTCGCGAACCTCCTGTTGGACCAGGTCGGCCGGGTCGGTGGCGTCGAGCAGCGCGCCGACCGGCGCGGGCCAGCCCGCGTACCAGCGGCGCAGCAGGGCGAGCTGGGTCTCCGGTGGTTCCGGGCGGGGCGCGCCGGCGGCGGTGGCCACCCAGTAGATGCCGCCCCGGGTGGACCCGCCCGAGGAACCGCGCTCGCCCAGCGACGCGGCCACGAACCGGTAACCCGCGCCGAGGATCTCGCCGGCCAGCGGCTGATCGTCGGGAAGTCGAGGTGCCTGGTACCAGGGGATGACGGCCCGCCAGGCTGCGCACCCGGAGCTGACCACCCGGGACTCGGGCGCGAGTTGGCGGCGGATGCCGCTGTCCGTGCCGTCGGCGGCCACCACCAGATCGGCCTCGATGGTGTGCCGCCCGTCGCTGACTCCCGGTCGCTCGCCCGGCTCGACGCGGACGTGGCGCACTGTCACCCCGGTCCGCAACTCGACCCGCTCGCCGAGGCCGGCGATCAGCGCATCATGCAGATCCTCCCGGTGCACCACCACCGGCATCCGGTCGGCCGGGATGGGCCGGGGCTGCACGAGCCAGTGCCCGTCCGGGCGACGGACCCCGCCGTCGGGCAACGGGGTGGCGATGGCGGCCAGGCCGGCGCCGAGGCCGAGGGCCTGGAGCGCGCGGACGCCGTTGGGCCAGAGCACCACCGCGGTCGGCTCGGGGCGGACCCGTTCGGCGCGTTCCAAGACTGTGACCTGCCAGCCGGAACGGGCCAGCGCGCCGGCCACCGCGAGGCCACCGACCCCTGCGCCGACCACCACCGCGCTTCGCATCGGTGCCGCTCAGCTGTCCCGGTCGGCGGGACGCGCGCCCGTGGCGTCGGCCCGGTCGGTGCGAGCGGCGGACGGATCGTCCACCGGCTCGTCGTCGCTCGGCGTGAGGTCGGCGGCTGCCGTGTCGTCGGACGGCCGGCCATCATCCGGCCGGGAGTCGTCGTCGTTCGCCGGCGGTACGACACCGGTGTCCTGCCAGGCGGCGTACTGCTCCTCGCTCACCACCCGGTAGCCCTCCGGCGCGGCAGCCCGCGTCGGGGTCTCCCGCTCGGAGAGGTCGACCTGGGACAGGTCGGACGTGGGAGGCGGGGTCGTCGTCGCTGCCGGGCCGAGCGGGATCAGGTAGTCCCGAGGGCCACGCACCCGTACGAAGTAGATGAGGGCGCCGAGGAAGACCAGGGCGGCGGTCCAGACGTTGAGCCGGACGCCGAGGATCTGGTTGGCCTCGTCGGTGCGCATCAGCTCGATCCAGAACCGCCCGACGGTGTACCCCATCACGTAGAGCGCGAAGGCCCGGCCCCGGCCCAGCTTCAGCCGGCGGTCGAGGAGGAGGACCAGAGCTACGACGCCGAGGTTCCACAGCGCCTCGTAGAGGAAGGTCGGCTGGTAGAGGCCCGGTTCGAGGATCGGCTGCCCGGCGTCGTCGCGGAGGGCGTGCCCGGGGTTGTCCGGGTCCATCCGGTGGATCTCCAGACCCCACGGCAGGGTCGTCCGGCCACCGAAGAGCTCGTTGTTGAACCAGTTGCCGATCCGGCCGACGGCCTGGGCCAGCGGCAGCCCGGGGGCCAGCGCGTCGGCCACCACGCCGAACGGAATGCCGAGCTGTCGGGCCGCGATCCAGGCACCGAGCGCGCCACCGGCGACCGCGCCCCAGATGCCGAGACCGCCCTCCCAGATGGCGAACGCCTTCATCGGGTCACCACCGGCCCCGAAATACTTCTCGGGTGAGGTGACCACGTGGTAGATCCGGGCACCGATGATGCCGGCGGGCACCGCCCAGACGGCAATGTCGAGCACCGCGCCGGGCGCGACGCCGCGCTGCCGCAGCCGGCGCTCCGTCAGCCAGCAGGCCAGCACGATGCCGGCGATGATGCAGAGCGCGTAGGCCCGGATCGGCACCGGCCCGAGCTGCCAGACCGCGGTGCTGGGGCTGGGCAGGGCCGCCTGGGGGGAGAGCGAGGCGAGGGTCACGGGTGCACACGCTACCGCTGGACACCCCCGCAGCGGCACCCCGGGCCGCCGGAGGGCGCATCCCGGTGACTTCTGGTTTGCGCCGCCGTAGGCTCTTTGTCCATGAGCGCGCTCACCTGGGCGGTCGCCGCGGTCGTCACCGACGACACCGGTCGAGTGCTGCTCTGCCGGCAGGGTCGGGGAGAACGCCGCTACGCGTTGCCCGGCGGGCGGCTGCGCCCGGCCGAGGGCCCGGTGCGGGCGGCGCTACGGGACATTCGCGCGGAGACCGGCTGGGACATCGAGCTGACCGACCTGGTCGGCATCTACCAGGTGAGCGGCCCTTCGGGGGAGGGCGCGGCCGGACGCGCCGGCCCGCTGCCGGACGTCCTCGTGCACGTGTTCCGGGCCCGCGCGGCCGGGGTCCGACCCGCCACCGACCCACCGCCGGGCTGCCGACTGTCCTGGCACTCCCCCGACGGGCTGCCCGAGGCGGTCACCCCGCTCACCCGGGCCGCCGTCACCGACGCGACCGCCGGTCGCTCCGGCGTGCTCCGCGACGTCCCCTGCGCGCCCGGCACCGTCGCCTCCGCGCCGCTGCCGGCGGCCCGCCCAGCTGAAAAGAGCCGGCCGGCCGGGTCCGTGCACCCCTGACAAGCCGCAACCCGTCCCGAGGTCGGCCGCGGGGTCGCGGACAGCCCCACCTGCCGGACACATCCGATGAGGCGAGGCCGGGCTCAGCGGGTGGGGTTACGGACGCCCTCGGCGAGTTCGGCGCTGAGCGTGCGCAGGGCGGCCAGCCCGTCGGCCTCGGTGGGCGCGTCGAGCACACACCGGACCAGCGCGCTGCCCACGATCACCCCGTCGGCGTAACCGGCGACGGTGCCGGCCTGCGCGCCGGTACCCACACCCAGGCCGACACCGATCGGCAGGTCGGTGACCGCGCGGGCCCGGGAGACCAGCGTCGGGGCGGCGTCGGAGGTACGCGCCCGGGCGCCGGTCACCCCCATCACGGCGGTCGCGTAGACGAAGCCACGGCAGTGCTGCACCGTCATCGCCAGCCGGGCGTCGGTGGACGACGGCGAGACCAGGAACGTGCGGTCCAGCCCGTGGGCGTCCGAGGCGGCCAGCCACTCGTCGGCCTCGTCAGGGATGAGGTCCGGGGTGATCAGACCGGTGCCGCCGGCGGAGGCCAGGTCACGGGCGAAGACGTCCACGCCGTACCGCTCGACCGGGTTCCAGTAGGTCATGGTGACCACCGGAGCGCCGGTGGCCGCCACCGCCTCGATGATGCGCATCGTGTCCGCGGTGCGTACGCCCCCGGCCAGCGCGATGTCGCTGGCCCGCTGGATCACCGGCCCGTCCATCACCGGGTCGGAGTAGGGGATCTCCACCTCGATCACGTCGACGCCGGCCTCGACCATGGCGGTCATCGCGGCGATGCTGCCCTCGACGGTGGGGAACCCGGCCGGCATGCAGCCGACCAGCAGTGCCCGTCCGTCGGCGCGGGCCTTGTCGAAGGCCACCCCGATCCGGCTCATCTCACCGCTCCTTGTCGAGGATGCCGAAGTAGTCGCCGGCGGTGTGCACGTCCTTGTCGCCCCGCCCGGAGAGGTTGACCACGATGGTGGGCTCCCGGCCCAGCTCCGCGGCGAGCTTCGGAGCCAGCGCGACGGTGCCGGCGAGCGCGTGTGCGCTCTCGATCGCCGGGATGATGCCCTCGGTACGGCAGAGCAGCTCGAACGCGGCCATCGCCTCGTCGTCGGTGACCGGCAGGTAGTTCGCCCGGCCGGTGTCGTGCAGCCACGCGTGCTCGGGCCCGACGCCCGGGTAGTCCAGGCCGGCGGAGATCGAGTGCGACTCCAGGGTCTGCCCGTCGGCGTCCTGGAGCACGAAGGTGCGGGTGCCGTGCAGCACCCCGGCGGACCCGCCGGTGATGCTCGCCGCGTGCCGCCCGGTGGCCACCCCGTCGCCACCGGCTTCGAAGCCGTACAGCCGCACGGCCTCGTCGCCAACGAACGCGTGGAAGATGCCCAGCGCGTTGGAGCCGCCGCCGACGCAGGCGGTGACGGCGTCCGGCAGCCCGCCGGTGAGGTCCAGGCACTGCTGGCGGGCCTCGTCACCGATGCCCCGGACGAAGTCGCGCACCATCGCCGGGAACGGGTGCGGGCCCGCGGCGGTGCCGATCAGGTAGTGCGTCTCGTCGACGTTGGCCACCCAGTCGCGCATCGCCTCGTTCATCGCGTCCTTGAGGGTGCGCGAGCCGTTGGTGACCGGGACGACGGTCGCGCCGAGCATCCGCATCCGGGCCACGTTGAGCGCCTGCCGCTCGGTGTCGACCTGGCCCATGTAGACCACGCACTCCAGGTCGAACAGGGCCGCGGCGGTCGCGGTGGCGACACCGTGCTGGCCGGCGCCGGTCTCGGCGATCACCCGGGTCTTGCCCATCCGCTTGGTGAGCAGCGCCTGGCCGAGCACGTTGCGCACCTTGTGCGCACCCGTGTGGTTGAGGTCCTCGCGCTTGAGCAGCACCCGCGCGCCGACCTTCGCGGAGAACCGCCGGGCCTCGTAGAGCAGCGAAGGCGTGCCCGCGTAGTCGCGCAACAGCGCGCCGAACTCCGCCCGGAAGGACTCGTCCGCCACCGCCGTACGCCACGCCCCGTCGAGCTCGTCCAGCGCGGCCACCAGGGCCTCGGGAACGAACCGACCGCCGAAGCGGCCGAAGTGGCCGGCGGAGTCGGGCTGCGGGCCGGCCACCGGGGCCAGCGCGTCGGCGCTCATCGGGAATCCTCTCGGTGGGACGTCGGACCGGCGCGGGGTCAGCGCACCGGCCGGGGCGTTGCCGGGTGGTTGCCGGCGTTGACCAACTCGGCGACCGCCTCGCGGGGGCTCTTCTGGGTGACCAGGCCCTCGCCCACGAGGACCGCGTCGGCGCCCGCGGAGGCGTACCGGATCAGGTCGTGCGGGCCTCGAACGCCGGATTCGGCGATCTTGACGACGCTGCTGGGCAGGCCGGGCGCGATCCGCTCGAACACCGACCGGTCGACCTCCAGGGTACGCAGGTCACGGGCGTTGACGCCGATCACCTGCGCGCCGGCCTCCAGCGCACGGTCGGCCTCTTCCTCGTCGTGCACCTCGACCAGGGCGGTCATGCCCAGCGACTCGATCCGCTCCAGCAGGCCCATCAGGACGTTCTGCTCGAGGGCGGCGACGATCAGCAGAACCAGGTCGGCGCCGTGCGCGCGGGCCTCGTGGATCTGATAGCTGGAGACCACGAAGTCCTTACGCAGCACCGGCACGGTGACCGCGGCACGCACGGCCGCGAGGTCGTCCAGCGAACCGCCGAACCAGCGGCCCTCGGTCAGCACGCTGATCGCCCGCGCCCCACCGGCCGCGTAGTCGACAGCGAGGTCGGCCGGATCGGCGATCTCGGCCAACCGACCCTTGGACGGTGACGAACGCTTCACCTCGGCGATCACGGCCACGCCGGGCTTGCGCAGCGCCGCGTACGCGTCCATGGGCGGCGGCGCCGCCGCTGCCAGTTCACGGATCCGCTCCAGCGGAACCTGCTCCTGGCGTCGGGCGACGTCTTCACGCACGCCGGCCAGAATCTCGTCGAGCACGCTAACGGACGCTGCCTGGCCGGCCTCGTCCCCCTCCGCGTGCGCATGCTCAGCAGTCACGAACGGACTCCCCTCTCCGGGCGTCATGGGCCGATGCTAGGGGCAGCCGACCGACGCCGAATGCCGGGGGTATGGCGCTGCTCACGAAAAGGGCTGCGGCATAATGGCCGACTTGTCGTGAAGGGGTTGTCACGCAGCGCCACCTCCGGTATCGACCACCGTCACGCGGTATGGAGCCTGGCGGCCGCAGTCAGACCGGGCCGATCCATCGATCATGCCACCAGTTTCCGCTCGCCGCCTGACTGCAGCGATGCCAATCGATGCTGTGAGCAAGCTCAAGGCCGAACGGACGGTGCCTGGTCACGGCCGAGGCGAGACAGTTGACCGGGCGGTCACCGCGGCGAAACGTCGACGGGCGAGCATCGTCCTCGGGCAGACTCGATGGCGCGCCTGCCCCGACCGCAGCAACTCCTCGTGCGAGGTGACCATGAGCATTTCCGAGCCGACCCCGACCATCGGACTGACCACCATCTCGCGGACGGTGGCATCGCTCGCCGTCGGGGTGGTACACAGCGTGGAACGGGCCGTGGTGGGCGAGGGACGGATGCGGACGGCACGGGGCAACGCCTGGGAGGCGGTCTGCGCCGACCGGGCCCGCGCCGACCAACGGGCCGAGCTGAACCGCCTGGTCGCCGAACTGACCGCCGCCCGCGCCGCCAGTAGCCGCGCCCAGTGGGAGCGCCAGCCGGTCGGCTGACCGCCCGCCGGCCTCCGCGTCAGTCAGCCACACGTCAGCCGGCCGCCGCGTCAGTCGGCCGTCGGGTCCTCGCCCCGGTCCAGCGCGTCCCACGCCTCGGTGGTCCGCCGCCCCGCCAACGGCGTCGGCGGCACGGCCGGGTCGCTCTGCGCCGGCGTGGCCTGCGGCGCGGTCCGCGCCGGACGTTCGTACCGGGCGCCCATCGCCGGCCAGTCACCGCCACGCATCGCCGTCCAGCAGCCGCCCCCGGCGGCCAGCAGGCCGCCGAGCAGGCAGAGCGCCGGCCACTGCCGGCTCACGGCGCCGCCCACGTCGGCTACCAGCCCATACCCGCCGCCGGCCGCCACGGCCAGACCGAGCACGCCGAGCAGTGCCCCGAGCACCCGACGCAGGCGGCCCCGGGTGGCCAGCACCGCGCCACCCCCGGCCAAGGTGACCAGGGCCAACGCCGGCAGCCAGGGCAGCAGGCTCGCACCGCTGCGGGTGTCACGCACCGGCGGCAGCGGCGCCGGACGTACCGTCAGCTCGACCGACCAGCTGCGCGTCGCGGCCCACAGCGCCAGGCCCGCGCCGGCCAGGCAGAGCAGCACGGCGTACGTCAACGCGCGCCGGCCCAGGACGGCCCGCTCCCCGCCGCTCACGAACTCATCCCGTCGTTCGCGACCGCGAGGCTCCGCTTCGCCGCACCCCTCGCGCTCACCGTGCCGGCCGGAGGGTTTCGGCGGCCGCGATCGCGGCCAGCACGGCCGCTGCCTTGTTCCGCGTCTCCTGGTCCTCGGCGGCCGGGTCCGAGTCGGCGACCACCCCCGCCCCGGCCTGGACGTAGGCGCGGCCGTCGCGGATGAGCGCCGTCCGGATGGCGATCGCCATGTCCAGGTCGCCGCCGAAGCCGAAGTAGCCGACGGTGCCGCCGTAGAGGCCACGACGGACCGGTTCCAACTCCTCGATGATCTCCATGGCGCGCACCTTGGGCGCCCCGGAGAGCGTGCCGGCCGGGAAGGTCGCGGCCAGCGCGTCGAAGGCGCTCTGGTCGTCACGCAGCGTTCCGGTGACTGTGGAGACGATGTGCATGACGTGGCTGTACCGCTCGATGGTCGCGAACTCGGGCACCTCCACGCTGCCGGGCTGACAGACCCGTCCCAGGTCGTTGCGGCCGAGGTCGACCAGCATCACGTGCTCGGCTCGTTCCTTCGGGTCGGCGAGCAGCTCGGCGGCGAGCGCGGCGTCGCCGGCGGGGGTGCCGCCCCGGGGCCGGGTGCCGGCGATCGGGTGCAACAACGCCCGGCGCCGCCCGTTCGCGGCCCCGGTGACCTTCAGGTGCGCCTCGGGAGACGAGCCGACGATGTCGAACCCGTCGAAGCGCAGCAGGTACATGTACGGGCTCGGGTTGCTGGTGCGCAGCACCCGGTAGACGTCCAGCGGGTCGGCGTGGGTCGTCCGCTCGAAGCGCTGGGAGAGCACGATCTGGAAGCACTCACCGGCCCTGATCGCTTCCTTGGCCGCCTCCACCGCCTTCGGGTAACCGCCGTCGGGCGTACGGCAGAGCACCTCGCCGGCCGGCGGACGCTCGACCGTGGAGATCATCGGCGGGATGGGCCGGGACAGCGCCGTGGTCATCGCGTCCAACCTGCCCACCGCGTGGTGGTAGGCGGCGGCGACCTGCGGGGCGCGGTCCGGGGCGTCCAACGGCGGCAGCACCGCGTTGGCGACCAGAATCGCGGAGCCGTCGTAGTGGTCGAGCACCACCAGGTCGGTGGCGAGCATCATGCCCAGCTCCGGGACGCCCAGGTCGTCCTCGGTCAGCTCGGGCAACCGCTCGAAGCGCCGGATCAGGTCGTAGCCGAGGTAGCCGACCATGCCCCCGGTCAGCGGCGGCAGACCGTCGGACGGGTCCCCGACCGGGCCGGCCAGCGCCGCCACCGTCTCCCGCAGCATCCGCACCGGGTCACCCTCGGTGCTCAGCCCGGCCGGCGGCTGGCCGAGCCAGGTCGCCACGCCGTCGCGCTCGATCAGTGTCGCGCTGCTGCGTACGCCGATGAACGAGTACCGCGACCAGGCCATGCCGGCTGAGCCGACGCCCTGCTCGGCCGATTCCAACAGGAACGTGCCCGGTCCACCGGCCAGCTTCCGGTAGACCCCGACCGGGGTCTCCGCGTCGGCCAGCAGCCGCCGGGTGACCGGCACCACCCGCCAGTCGGCGGCCAGCGCGGTGAAGGTGGCCAGGTCGGGGCTGAGGGTGCCGTCGGTCATCAGCCGACCCGCCTTTCGGTAGCGACTGCGGTGCCTCGCCGCGGTGCACTCCGCGTGCTCACGGTGCCTCCGTCCCGGTGACGGGCAGCTCGGTGAAGAAGCAGGTCCGGTGCCCGGTGTGGCAGGCCGCGCCGACCTGGTCCACGCTCACCAGCAGCGCGTCGCCGTCGCAGTCCAGGGCGACCGACCGCACGTACTGGTGGTGCCCGGAGGTGGCGCCCTTGACCCAGTATTCGCGGCGGCTGCGCGACCAGTAGGTGGCCCGGCCGGTGGTGAGGGTGCGGTGCAACGCCTCGTCGTCCATCCAGGCGACCATCAGCACCTCACCGGAGTCGTGCGCGCGCACCACGGCGGCGACCAGACCGTCGGCGGTACGGCGCAGCTGGGCCGCGATGGCCGGGTCGAGCCGGGACGGGCGCGCCGGCGCGGGCGCGGCCAGCTCGTTCGGATCGCTGGGGACGCCGGTCACCGGCGAGTCAGGTACGGGCACAGTCACCAATTCTCCCGCACGCGGCGCGGGCACCGCCGACCGCTCCCGCCAGGGCTGCGACGGAAGCCCCGAGAGCCACGGCTGCGACGAGAGCCGAGGCTGCGACGCGGGCCCGGACTGCGGCAAGAGCCAGGGCTGCGACGCGGGCCGGGCCGGCCGGGCCAGCTGGGCGACGTAGCGGTCCAGCCGGCCGTCGACCAGGGCGGCGGCCAGGTCCGCGCCGGCCGTGTCGGCGATCTCCTCGGCGTACGGCCGGATCAACGGCAGTGTGCCGGCGACCAGCCGTACGGCGGCGGCCCAGAGCTGCCCGGTGGCGCCCGGGCGCAGCCCGAGGCAGAGCAGCATGTCCGTCCGGTAGCCGGGTGGTGCCACCGGCAGTTCCAGGGCCGCCGCGAAGGCCGCCCGGCGGGAGTGGACCCGTACGGACGGGTTGGCCGGCCGCAGCACCGAGGGGCACAGCCGCGCCAGGTCGGCGACGGCGAGCCGGACCCCGAGGCGGTCGCTGGCCGCGCGGGCGGCGGCGGCCTTACCCAGAGTGGCGATCATCTCTTCCAGCCGGGGTGGCTCGGCGGGTTGGCAGAGCACCGGCAGGTCGATCCGGGGCCGCCAGTGCGGGTCGGCCCAGAGCAGCCGCGCCGGCGCGGTGACCGGCAGCCCGAACGCCCAGTCGGCCGGTTCGCCCAGTCGGTCCACCCAGGACCGGATGTCCCGGGCGGCCACCGAGACGTGAGTCACCTGGCCTGCGGACTCGTCCAGATAGGCCCGGCGGGCCGCGTACGGGGCGCCGCCGACCAACACGTCGAGGTCGACGTCGCTGTGCGCGGTGGCGGCACGGCGGGCGTGGCTGCCGCGCAACAGGATGCCGACCACCGGCCGCTCGGCGGCCTGCCGCAACCGCGCGGCCCAATCCTCAAGAAAACCGCTATCCGGTAACGGAGCGTGACCCACCGCGCCATCGTGCCGTACGTCCGATCGGCGCGCAATGCCCGTTGGCGGACTTCGTGTCCGGTCCGGAGCCTACTGCCCGTTCTCGCGCTTCGCGCGACGGTCGGCCAGTCGGACACCGGTGCGGGCGTTGCGCCCGGCGCGGTATTTCATCTAGCGTTGAGTTCAACAGGTGATGAGTTTCTGTGGAGGTGTGTGATGGACGATGCGATAGCCGTCCGAGACCTGGTCGTGGACCGGGGTGGGCGGCGGGTGCTGGACGGCATCAGCTGCCGGGTCCCGCGCGGCGCGGTCACCGGGCTGCTCGGCCCCAGCGGCAGTGGCAAGACCACGTTCATGCGCGCGGTGGTCGGGGTGCAGGTGGTCAGTGGCGGGACGGTCACCGTGCTCGGTCAACCGGCGGGCACCCCCGCGCTGCGGCACCGGGTGGGCTACCTGACCCAGGCGCCGAGCGTCTACGCCGACCTGACCGTCCGGGAGAACGCCCGCTACTTCGCGGCCCTGTACGGGCGTGGGCGCGTCGAGGCCGACCGGGCGATCAGCGACGTCGGGCTCGCCGAGGCCGCCGGTCAGCTGGTCGGCACCCTCTCCGGCGGTCAACGCAGCCGAGCCTCACTGGCGTGCGCCCTGGTCGGGGAGCCGGAGCTGGTCATCCTCGACGAGCCGACAGTCGGTCAGGACCCGGTGCTGCGGGCCGACCTGTGGGCCCGGTTCCACGCGATGGCCGCCGCCGGCACCACGCTGTTGGTGTCCAGCCACGTGATGGACGAGGCGGCGCGCTGCGACCAACTGCTGCTGATCCGCCAGGGGCGGTTGATCGCCGACGACAGCCCCGCCGCGATCCGCGCCGCCGCCGGTGTGGACGACCTCGACGAGGCGTTCCTGCGGCTCATCCGGGCCGGCGAGGCCGCTTCCACCAGCACCGACGCGACAGCCGCACGGGAGACAGCATGAACGCGCGAATTCTCGCCGCCACCACCGGGCGCATCCTGCGTCAGCTCCGGCACGACCGGCGGACCATCGCGCTGCTCGTGGTGGTGCCGGCCGTCCTGCTCACCCTCGTCTACTTCATGTACGCCGACCAACCGACCCCGCCCGGCCAGCCGACAACCTTCGACCGGATCGCGCTGGTGATGCTCGGCATCTTCCCCTTCGTGATCATGTTTCTGGTGACCAGCATCGCCATGCTGCGGGAACGCACCTCGGGCACGCTGGAGCGGCTGCTCACCACCCCGCTGGGCAAGCTCGATCTGCTCTTCGGGTACGGCATCGCGTTCGGGCTGGCCGCCGCCGTGCAGGCAGCCGTCGCCGCCGTGGTGGCGTACTGGATCTTCGATCTGGACACCGCCGGCAGCATCGGGCTGGTGCTCGGGATCGCCGTGCTCGACGCCGTGCTCGGCGTCGCCCTCGGGCTGCTGTGCAGTGCCTTCGCGCGCACCGAGTTCCAGGCAGTACAGTTTCTGCCAGTCGTGGTGATCCCCCAACTGCTGCTCTGTGGGCTGTTCGTGGCCCGCGATCAGATGGCCGGCTGGCTCCAGGTGCTCAGTGACGCCTTCCCCCTGTCGTACGCCATCGAGGCGTTGCAGGAGGTCGGCGCTCACGCCGAACCGACCGGCCGGATGTGGCGCGACGTCGCGGTGGTGTTCGGCGCGGTGGTGCTGGCGCTGGTGCTCGCGGCGGCCACCCTGCGCCGACGCAGCGGCTGACCGCCGGCGCCGGGGGCGGCGGCCAGCGCGGCAGCCGACCCCGGCGTGAGCCGGGCCGGCCCACGACGGGCCGAGGCGGACGAACGAAGGGCGGCGATGACGCGGCGGACCGGCCGGCGACCCGGCAACCCGGGCACCCGGGAGGCGATTCTCGACGCGGCGCGGACGGCGTTCGCCGAACGTGGTTACGACGCCGCCTCGATCCGGGGCATCGCCGGTACGGCGCAGGTCGACCCGGCGCTCGTGCACCACTACTTCGGCAGCAAGGACCAGCTCTTCCTGGCCGCGATGAACTTTCCGGTCGACCCCGGTCAACTGGTGCCGAAGGTGCTCGCCGGCGACCGGGACGGCGTCGGTGAGCGGATGGTGCGCATCTTCCTCACTGTGTGGGACTCCCCGACCGGCAGCGCCGCACAGGCACTGCTGCGCTCGGCGGTGAGCAACGAGTGGACCGCGCGGCTGCTGCGTGAGTTCGTCACCACCCAGGTGCTGCGCCGGGTGCTGGAAAACCTCGACGTCGACCCGGTCGAGCTACCGCTGCGGGGCTCCCTGGTGGCCACCCAGATGATCGGCCTGGCCATGATGCGGCACGTGGTCCGCCTTGAGCCGGTCGCCTCGGCGGACCCGGAAACCCTGGTGGCCGCGATCGGCCCCACGATCCAGCGTTACCTGACCGGCCCGCTGCCAAACTGACCCGACAGCGCCCGCCCGACCTCGCCGTCCCGGACACCTCCGCGATCTTGCACTTTCTGCCCCGACTAAAGGGGTAGACCACGCGTATCGACGACAGAAAGTGCAAGATCGGCAGGATGGGGCGGGGGCGCGGGGCGGGACGGTCAGCGTGGGGGGTGGGCTTCGGCCTTCAGTCGCAGCGGCGGCAGCAGTTGGGGCAGCTCGGCCGGGTCGGCCACCGGGCCCGGGAAGGCCAGCCGGACCCGACGCCGGGCACCGGGTTGGCCGAGGGCCACCACCAGCCCGTAGCGGTCGATGCGCACCACCCGGGGCGGCCCGCCGGGGGTCTGCTCGGTCAACCCGAGCTGCCGGCGCAGATACTCCGTCACCTGGGCGCCGTGGCACTCGGCGAGGTCGGCGAGCAGGCGGGCCTCGACCGGGTGCACCGGGTCCGGCTCGGCCTCGGCGTACTCCACCGGGTCGATCCGGTGCACGACGCCGGCCCGCTCCCAACGGACCTCGACCACCTCGAAGCGGAACAGCCGGAACCGGGTGCCCAGGTCGAGCAGGTCGCCGGTCGGTTCCACAGCGGCGAACTCGACCGCCGCGTGGCGGGACTCGTCGCCGCGCAGCTCGGCCGCCCAGCCGGACACCCAGGCGCGGCCGAGGCCGGGCGCGCCGGCGGCGGGCGGCAGGTCGAGCACGTCGAGCACCACAGCGACGTCACTGCCTCCGGCGGCCGGTTGCAGGGCGGCGGCAAGGTGGCTGGCCACCGGCACCAGCAGCAGCACCCGCCCGTCCGAGTCGGTGACGTGCCGGGCGTGGTGCGGGCCCGGCCGGTGGGCCAGGTGCACCAGGCCGGGCAGGCGGCCGGCAACGAGGGTACGGACGATCTCGGCGGAGTTGGGCCGCATGGGCGCGACCTCCTTCAGAGGTTAGGCTTACCTAACTCGGAGCCTAGAGCACCCGCTCGTCGGCGTCCACCACACCGCCGCACCTCACCGGGTCTGCTCCAACCAGGAGGCGTAGAGCAGGCCGTACACCGAGTCGGCGTCACGAACCAGCTCGTCGTGCGGGCCGCGCTGCACCACCCGACCCCGGTCCACCACTATCACCTCGTCGGCGGCCTGCGCCGTGGAGAGCCGGTGCGCGATGGCGAGGGTGGTCCGACCCCGGGTGACAGCGTCCAACGTGCGTTGCAACCGCACCTCCGTCGCCGGGTCCACCGCGCTGGTCGCCTCGTCGAGCACCAGCAGGTCCGGGTCGGCCACGTACGCGCGGGCCAACGCGACAAGCTGCCGCTCCCCGACGCTGAGCGCCTCGCCGCGCTCCCCGACCGGAGTGTCCAGGCCCGCCGGCAGACCCTCCAGCCAGTCCGACAGGCCCAGCTCGGTGAAGGCGGCGCTCAACTGCTCGTCGGTCAGCTCCGGCCGGGCGAACCGGACGTTGTCCCCCACCGTCGCGTCGAACAGGAACCCGTCCTGCGGCACCATCACCACACGGGAGCGCAGCGAGCCGAACCGGACGTCGGTCAGCGGCACCCCGGACAGCAGCACCGCCCCGGCCGACGGGTCCATCAGCCGGGTCAGCAACTTGGCGAACGTGGTCTTGCCGCTGCCGGTCTCACCGACCACCGCCACCCGGCTCTTCGCCGGGATCTCCAGGTCGATGTCGTGCAGCACCGGCGGACCACCCGGATAGGCGAACCGCACACCGGAGAACCGGATGTCCAACGGCCCGCCCGGCAACTCCCGCCCCTGCTCCCCCGGGTCGGCCACGTCCGGGGCGACGTCCAGCACGTCCAGCACCCGACGCCAGCCGGCGATCGCGTTCTGCGCCTCGTTGAGCACCTCGGTGGCGATCTGCACCGGCTGGATGAAGAGCGTCACCAGGAAGAGGAACGCGGTCAGCTGACCGATCGACAGCGTGCCGTCCACCCCCAACAGCACGCCGAGCACCACCACGCCGGCCAGCGCCAGCCCCGCCGCCAACTCACCGACCGAGCTGCCCACGATGCTGATCCGGATCGCCCGCTGCTGCGCCAGCCGCTGCCTGTCGATCGCCTCGTCCAGCCGCCGCTCGGTGCGCCCGGCGATCCCGTACGCCCGGATCACCGGCGCGCCCACCACGCTCTCGCCGATCGCGCCGAGCAACGTCCCGGTGCGTTGACGCACCGTCGCGTACGCGCTGCCGAGACGACGTTGCAACTGCCGGATGACGAACACCGCCGGCAGGAACGCGGCCAACACCACAAGGGTCAACTGCCAGGAGTACGCCAGCATGACGGCGGTGGTGACCACCAGCTGACCGAGGTTGACCAGCAGGATCACCCCGCCCCACTGAAGGAACTGGGTGATCTGGTCCACGTCGCTGGTGACCCGCGAGACCAGCGAGCCACGCCGCTCCGACTGCTGGTGCAACATCGACAGGTCGTGCACGTGGCGGAACGCGCGGGTGCGGACGTTGGCCAGCGCCGTCTCGCTCACCGTGAACAGCCGGCGCATCATCAGGTAGCCGCAGATCGTGGTGATCGTCAGGATCGCCGCGGTGATCGCCACCACCGTCCAGACCACGTTCAGGTTCAGACCACCGACGAGGCCCCGGTCGATGCCCTGCTGCACGGCGACCGGCACGGCGACCCGCCCGACCATGTAGACCAACGCCAGGGCCAACGTGCCGGCCAGACCGATCCGTAGCTCCGGCGAGAGCGCCAGGCCACGCCGCAGGGTCTGCCAGGTCGTCTCCTGCCGGGCCTCCTGCTCGTCAGTCCCCAAAGTCGTCGTACTCACCGGGCCCGCCTTTCGTTCGCGACTGCGGGGCTCCGCTGCGCTGCACTCCTCGCGCTCACCGATCCACCTCGATCTCCAGGCCCGACGGCAGCGGCGCCACGTCGTCGCCGTAGGAACTTTCCTGCGCCCGCTCCACCTCGGCCTGCTCGTAGGCGGTGACCAGGTCGACGTAGCCGGGCACGGTGGCCAACAACTCGCTGTGGGTGCCCCGGGCGACCACCCGTCCCTGCTCGACGTAGATGACCTCGTCGGCGAGCGCGATGGTGGCCCGGCGGTACGCCACCACCAGGATCGACGCGGCGGGAACTCCGGCCTGCGTGGTCGACGACCGCAGCCCCGCCAGGATGGCCGCCTCCACTCGAGGATCGACAGCGCTCGTCGCGTCGTCGAGCACCAGCAGGCGCGGTCGACCGGCCAGCGCGCGGGCCAGGGTGAGCCGCTGCCGCTGACCGCCGGAGAGCGAGGTGCCCCGCTCCCCGACCATGGTGTCCAGACCGTCGGGCAGCGCGGCGACGAAGCCGTCCGCCTCGGCCAGCCGCAGCGCCGCCCAGACCACCTCGTCGTCGACACCGGGCCGGTCGAGGGCGATGTTGGCGCGGACCGTGTCGTCGAAGATGAAGGGCACCTGGGCGACCAGGGCCACAGTGCCGGCCAACGACGCGGAGGTCAGCTCGCGCACGTCCACGCCGTCCAGGCTCACCGTGCCGGAGTCCGGGTCGACGAGGCGCACCGCCAGCGAGGCGATGGTGGACTTGCCGGCGCCGGTCGGCCCCACCAGGGCCACCGTCCGACCGGCGGGCACCGTGAAGCCGACCTCGCCGAGGACCTGCGCGCCGGGCGGGTGGGCTTCGGCCGGCGGGTAGGAGTAGTGCACGTCGGTGAAGGTGAGGGTGGCCGGGCCGGCGCCGGCCGGGTCGAGCACCCGCTGCCCGTACGGCATCTCGCCGGTGGCGTCGAGCACCCGGCGCACCCGGTCCCAGCCGGCGACGCTGCGCGGCAGCTCGGCCAGCACCCAACCGATGGCCCGCACCGGGAAGGCCAGCACTGTGAAGAGGAAGGCCACGCTGACCAGCTCGGTCACGCTGATCGCGCCCTGGCGCAGCCGGAACGCCCCGACCACCAGTACGGCCAGGGTGCCGAGGCTGGGCAGCGTCTCCAGCAGCGGATCGAAGATGCCGCGCAGTCGGCCGACAGCGATCAGTGAGTCGCGCAGCTCACCGGCGCGCCCCGCGAACCGGGCGGTCTCCTGGGCCTCGCGACCCATCGTCTTGACCACCAGGGCGCCGTCGAAGCTCTCGTGGGCGATGCCGCTGACCTCGGCGCGCAGGCGCTGCGCCCGGGCCTGCCGGGGGGCCATCCGGCGGGAGTAGACGACGTTGAGCGCGAACAGCGCGGGAAAGACCGCGAGCCCGACCAGGGCGAGCGCCCAGTCGGTGGCGAAGAGCGACACGATCGCGCCGACCAGCATCACCAACGTGCCGACGGCGAACGGCAGCGGCGCGATCGGGTACCAGGCCGCCTCCACGTCGGAGTTGGCGTTGGACAGCAGGGTGCCGGTGGAGTTGCGGTGGTGCCAGGACAGCGGCAGCTCCAGGTACCGACGGGTCACCCTGCGGCGGTAGGAGGCCTGGAGGCGGTACTGCATGTAGCCGGCGCCGAGCCGGCGGCCGAAGATGCCCGCCACCCGCAGCACGCTGATCCCGAACAACGCGGCCGCGGCCAGCGCCAGGGTGCCGGCGCCCACCTCTCCGCGTTCGATGGCCGGAAGCGCCACCTCACCGATGACCGACCCGACGACCCGGGCGCTGACAATGATCATCCCGCCGAAGAGCACGCTGCCGACGACCGCCACCGAGAAGATCCGCGGTTGCTCACGGATCGCCTGCCGCAGGACCCCCAGCCCTCGACTGAGAACGTCCCGACTTGTCTTGCTCGCCACGCTCTCCCCCGCCGTAAGCCGCAATTATCTCCCTCATCCTTACCGGTCGGGGCCAGTGCCGCCGACCCTGACCGGATATGTCGACCATCACGTACCGGACGGCGGCGTGCCGCAGGCGCCGACCGGCGTCCGCTGTCGCGCGCCGACGGGCCGCCCGGCCTACGATCGGGCCATGCCGCGGTACGCCCGAGCCGAGCGCGAGGCGCTGGCCGATCTTCTCCTGGCCCTCGGGCCGGACGCCCCGACCATCAACGAGGGCTGGGCGACCCGCGACCTCGCCGCGCATCTGGTGCTGCGGGAGCGTCGTCCGGACGCGGCGGGTGGGATCGTGCTGTCGCCGCTGCGCGCCTATTCCGAGCGGGTCCGGCGGCGACTCGCCGCGCGGCCCTACCCCGAGCTGGTGGCCCAGGTACGCCGACCGCCGG
This sequence comes from Micromonospora salmantinae, assembly GCF_022230905.1. Classification (NCBI taxonomy): domain Bacteria; kingdom Bacillati; phylum Actinomycetota; class Actinomycetes; order Micromonosporales; family Micromonosporaceae; genus Micromonospora; species Micromonospora salmantinae. The sequence goes on along the minus strand of NZ_JAKKFG010000042.1, from coordinate 416,255 downwards.
TGTGGAGCCCGGTCAGCAACCCGCTGACCGACGAGCTGGCCAACACGATGGAGTTCTTCATCCATCACGAGGACGTTCGGCGGGCAAGCTCCGGGTGGCAGCCACGCGATCTGCCGGCCGGCCTGCAGAGCGCGCTCTGGAAACGCGCGGCCCCGATGGCTCGGCTGGCGCTACGCCGCTTCCCGGCGGACCTCTACGTGCAGGCGCCCGGCCACGGTGAGGTCTCCCTGGGTCGCGGTGGTGAACCACTGCGCCTGGTCGGCGCCCCGGCCGAGCTGGTGCTGTTCTTCTCCGGCCGGCAACGGGTGGCCCGGGTCCAACTGAACGGCTCGGCGGAAGCGGCTCAGCGGCTACGCGCCGCCAACCTGGGCATGTGACTACCTGTACGTAAACGGTCACCGAACGACTGTGGAATTTCCCACACCCAGCGAAACACGCTGATACCTCCTCCCGTACGCTTCACCGCGCCGCTCCGCGCCGAGCGGCACGGAGTGGGGGCACACTGTGCGGGACTTCGCGATTTCGGCGCTGCGGGAACCCCCGTTTCCCACGGGCCGTCACGGGGCCACGGACCAGGTGGCGAGTGAGAGCATCGATTGGGCGCGCACGTTCGGGCTGGTCGATTCCAGCCAACGCGTGCACCGCCTGGAACGGGCCGACGCCGCCGGACTGGCCGGTCGCGCCTGCCCGGACGGCTCGGTCGAGGGCCTGCGGCTGCTCACCGACCTGATCAGCTGGCTCTTCGTGATGGATGACGCCTGCGACGAGGACGGCCTCGGCGCCGACCCGGTCCGACTGGGCCCGGCGGTCAGCACCCTGCTCGACGTGTTGGACCGGTGCGGTGACCCGCACGTCGTACCGCCCGCCGTCGGGCCGCTGGGTGACGCGCTGCACGACCTCTGCCGCCGGACCCGACTGCACGATCACGCCGGACTGCTGCTGCGGTTCGTCAGCCAGATGCGCGAGTACCTGTTGGCGCTGCTCTGGGAGGCGGGCAACCGGGAACGTCGGCGCGTACCCGAGGTGGCGGAGTACGTGCAGCTACGCCGGCACATCGGCGGCGTGCACCCCTGCCTCACCCTGACCGACCTGGCGTCGACGCGGCCCTCCGGGCCAACCCAGCGCGCCAACCCGGGGCTGGTCGCCCTGGACCTGCTGGCGGTGGACCTGGTCTGCTGGTGCAACGACCTCTTCTCCTACGGCAAGGAGAGCCAGGGCGACCCGGACGCGCACAACCTCGTCACGGTGCTCGCCCAGGACAGCGAGGCGGACGAGGTGACGGCGCTCCGGAGTGCGGCACACCGGTTCAACCAGGGGTTGGCGACGTACCTGGACGCGGAGGAGGCGCTGCGCGCCGCCGGCGACGACGGGATCCGCGACGCCCTGGCCGCCCGGCGCAACTGGGTCCGGGCCACCTACGACTGGTCAGTGGTGGCTGCCCGGTACGCCTGATCGGCCGTACCGGTTGATGGGATGGGCCGGCCGGACGATCACCAGGGCTAGCCGATGCACGGCAACAGGCAATACTCTTCGGTAACCATCATGACGTGACAACCGTCACGCCACCACCCCCGAAGGCGGCTACAGCGATGGCTCTCGATGTACCGTACCGCTCCATCCCGGACATGTTCCTCAAGCGCGTGGCGGCCACCCCCGACCGGTTCGCGTTCGCGTCCCCGAACCCCGACGACTCGGGGCCCGTCTGGCTGACCTGGGCGCAGGTCGGCCAGCGCGCCAAGGCGGTCGCCGCCGGCCTGCACGGCCTGGGCGTCGGCCAGGAGGACCCGGTGGCGATCCTCGCCAACACCCGGCTGGAATGGGTGATCGCCGACCTCGGCATCATGTGCGCCGGCGGCGCGACCACCACCGTCTACCCGACCACCGAGCCGGCCGACGCGACGTACATCATCGCCGACTCCGGGTCGAAGGTGCTGTTCGCGGAGAACCCGGCCCAGGCCGCGAAGATCGCGGGGGCGTCCCTGCCCGCGCTCACCCACGTGGTGCTCCTGGACGGCGCCGTCGACCCGAACGCCGCGATCGCGCAGTTGACGCTCACCGACCTGGAGGAGCGCGGCACCCAGGCGCTGGCCGCCGAGCCGGAGCTGATCGACATGCTGGTGGCCGGCATCGGCCCGGACCACCTGGCCACCCTGATCTACACCTCCGGCACCACCGGCCAGCCCAAGGGCGTCGAGCTGCTGCACGGCGGCTGGTGCTGGGAGGCAGTGGCGCAGGCCGACGTCGGGCTGCTGCGCGACGACGACCTTCAGTACCTGTGGCTGCCGCTGGCCCACTCGTTCGGCAAGACCCTGCTCTGCGGCGCCATCCACGTCGGCCTGCCCACCTACGTCGACGGGCGGGTGGACAAGCTGGTCGACCTTCTCTCGGTCATCCGTCCGACGCTGATGTGCGGCGCTCCCCGGGTGTTCGAGAAGGTCTACAACAAGGCCGTGACCACCGCGCAGGGCGCCGGCGGCGCGAAGGCGAAGATCTTCGGCTGGGCCGTCGGCGTCGGCAAGGAGAAGGTCACCCTGGAGCAGGCCGGCAAGCCGGTGCCGGCCGGGCTGAAGCTGCGCTATGGGCTGGCCGAGAAGCTGGTGTTCAGCAAGCTCCAGGCCCGCCTGGGCGGCCGGATGCGGGTGCTGGTGTCCGGCGCCGCGCCGCTCAGCCCGGAGATCGCCACCTTCTTCGCCGCCGCGAACCTGCCGATCTCCGAGGGCTACGGCCTGACCGAGACCAGCGCCGGCAATTTCGTCAACCCCCCGGCCGGGCTGCGGATCGGCACGGTGGGCCGGGCGATGGGCGACCTGGAGTGCAAGATCGACACCGACGGGGAGATCCTGGTGCGGGGTCGGCCGGTGATGCGCGGTTACCACAACCTGCCGGAGGAGACCGCCGCCTCGTTCACCGAGGACGGCTTCTTCCGTACCGGTGATATCGGCACCCTGGACGAGCAGGGCTACCTCCGCATCACCGACCGCAAGAAGGACCTGGTCAAGACCTCGGGCGGCAAGTACATCGCGCCGTCGCACATCGAGGGCATGTTCAAGGCCATCTGCCCGTACACCTCGCAGGCGGTCGTCGTCGGTCAGGCCCGCAACTTCTGCACGATGCTGGTCACTCTGGACCCGGACGCCATCCGGGGCTGGGTCGCCGGCGGCCCGCTCGAAGGACGCAGCTACACCGAGATCGTCGCGTCGGCTGAGGCCCAGACGATGGTCGAGGAGTACGTCGCCCAGCTCAACGCCAAGCTCAACCGCTGGGAGACGATCAAGAAGGTGGCCATCCTGCCTCGCGACCTGACGATCGAGGACGGCGAGATCACCCCGTCGTTGAAGATCAAGCGGCGTGGGGTGGAGAGCAACTTCTCCGCCGAGATCGACAAGATGTACGCCGGCACCCTCGCCGAACTCTGAGCCCGCCGAGGGTCCCGTGCCGGCGAGGAAGCCGGCACGGGGCCCTCACAGGTGGTGACCCCGCCACCTCGTGTGTTCCTCTTCCGCGGCGAGCTGCTCCTCGAGCGCCATCTGCCGGACCCCGGCCCGACGCCGCGAGTCGACGACCGTCTGCCCGGCCACGGCCAGCGTCGTGGCCAGGGCCAACATGCCCAACGCGATCAGCTCGGGTAGCGACCCGGCAACCGGCACCAGCGCAATCAGCAGCAGGATCCCGCCGATGGTGGGCCAGCGGGGGACGCCGAGCATCAACCGGCCGAGCACGATGAGCGCGAGCAGGTAGAGCGCGACCCCACCGTGGAGCGCCAGCAGGTCGAAGCTCGGCAGCGGAACGCCCCAGGTCGGTGTGCTGGGATCGGCGCCTTCGTGGATCAGCTCCTTGAGCCCGAGCGCGAACAGGATGACGCCGGCGATGACCGGCAGGTGCAGGTAGCTGTAGGCGTTGCGGGCCAGGACGGCGCGCGCGCCCGGGTCGCGGGTGCGGTGCAGGGTCTGTTCCATGCCGAGCGCCAGGGTGTCGAAGTACGCCCACCACATCGCGGCGGCCACCGCGATGCCGAGCACCGCCGCGAACAGCACCGGCCAGGTCAGCGGCAGACCCGCGGTCGCGTTGGGGCTGAACCCGAGCGCGATGATCGCCTCGCCGAGGGCGACCAGGACGATCTGACCGTGCCGCTCCGCCCAGTGCCCGGCGGAGAGCACAGTCCACCCGGTGCCCCGCAGCGCCAGTCCGGCCCCGTACTCCACGCCAATGGCCGCGAGCCAGCACAGCAGGCGGGCCACCGACTCGGCTGTTCCGTCGAAGAGCCGCTGTGGCAGCAGCCCGGCGACCACGATGAGGCCCGTGGCCACGAACGCCGGCAGGGCGAGCAGCTGCCAGCGTCGACGCACGTCGCGGTTGCGGCGGCCGATCCACAGGAAGATCACACTCTCGCTCACCCGGACCAGGAAGTAGCAGGTCGCGAAGACCAGCGGACCGAACACTCCACCGGGGCGGTCGACGAACGCCTTCGGCAGACTCAGCGCCAGCACGAAGGCGGCGGCGATGGTGACGAAGCCGACCGCCGGGACGATCCCCTGGTCGGTGCGGATCAGATTGCCCAGCACGGCGAACCCCGACCAGCACCACCAGAGCAGGGCCAGCAGCACCAGGCACCGGACCAGGCCACGGGCGGTCGGATTGCCGGCGGTGGCCGTGGTGACGTGCAGGAACGCGAAGACGAAGACCAGGTCGTAGAAGAGTTCCAGCGGGGTCGCCCGCGAGCCCGGCGCACTCCGGCGGACCCCACGAGTACCGCCACCCTGGCCCACCAGGAGAGTGTGGCAGCCGGGCTAGCGCAAATGGCACATTCCCGTCATTGTCGCGCCGGTGGTGCCGGCGGATCCGCGACGATGCCGATGGTTGCTTCGGCGCCGGCTCAGGCGATGACGGCCGGCTCGCGCCACCGCTGGCGGCCGGCGCGGTCCAGGTCGTAGCGGATCGCCGCGATCCGCCCGACGGCCTCCACGAGGTCCGCCGCGGGCAGGGTGAAGGGCAGCCGCAGGAAACGCTCCAGAGTGCCGTCCAGGCCGAACCGGGGGCCAGGGGCCAGCCGTACGCCGACCTCCTCCGCGGCCCGGGCCAGCGCGCTCGAGACCGGGCCGTCCAACTCGGCCCAGAGCGTCACGCCACCCCGTGGCACTGTGACCCGCCACTCCGGCAGTTGGTGCGCCAGCGCGCCGAGCAGGGCGTCCCGTTGGACGGCCAACTGGACGCGGCGGTCGGCGACGATGGCTTCGGCGTCGGCGAGCAGGTGCACCGCTACCAGTTGGTCGAGCACCGGGCTGGCCATGTCGACCCCTACCCGCACGGCGGCCAGCCGCTGCACCTGCGGCGCGGACGCGCGCACCCAGCCGATCCGCAGGCCACCCCAGTAGGGCTTGCTCATCCCGCCGATGCTGACCACCCGGCTGTGCCGGTCGTAGGTGGCGACCGGGGGTGGCACCTCGGTGCCGTCCATCGACAGGTCCACGAAGGACTCGTCGATGATCAGATCGGTGCCGACCGCGTGCGCGGCGGCCACCACCCGCTCGCGCAGCGAGGCGGGCATCAGGTGCCCCGTCGGGTTCTGGAACTCCGGAATCAGGTAGGCCAGCTTGGGTCGGGTCTGTCGGAGACTGCCCAGCAGCAGGTCGGGCTCCCAGCCGGCGTCGGAGGCCAGCCCGTGGGTGCTGATCCGGGCCCGCCGGCCGGCCAGCGCGGCGAGGGCATTGGGGTAGGTCGGGGACTCGACCAGCACGGTGCCGCCCGGGGCGAGGGCGAGCCGCAGCACCAGATCCAGTGCGTGCTGGGTGCCGCTGGTGACCATGATCTGGTCGGCCGAGGTGGGCAGACCCCGGGCGGTGTACGCGTCGGCCACCGCCTCGCGCAGCTCGATGATGCCGGTCGGGTGGTAACCGGCCCCGCTCAGGTAGCGGGGCAGGTCCTCGGCGGCGGCCCGCGCGGCCGACAGCAGCTGCGGCGGGGCGGCCAGCGCGGCGACGCCGAGGTCGAGCATCTCCCGGTCGTCCAGCGGGGTCCACAGGCCGGTGCTGGCCACCCGGTGGTTGCCGGGCAGCATCGTCCAGCTACCGGCGCCCCGCCGGCTGGCCAGGTGCCCGCTCTCGCGTAGCTGCCGGTAGGCGGCGGTGACAGTGGTCCGGCTGATCCGCAGCGCCTCAGCCAGCTCCCGTTCGGCCGGGAGGCGGACGCCCAGCGGCAGCCGGCCGTCGGCGAGCAGCCCGCGTACCGAGCCGGCCAGCGCGGCGTAGTCGGGGCTGCGGCGGCGGCCCGGCAGAGCATGCCACTGCCCGAGCAGACGGGCCAATTGGACGCCGCGCACCTGCCCTGTCATAGCCACTCCTCGAATATTGGCTTCTTCCTCGACGAGGATTGGCACCTAGGGTGGCATGCATGGCACTGCTTGGCAATCTGCGGCACCGGCCGGTTCGACGGTTGGTCCAGCTCTACCTCGGGCTCACGCTCTACGGCGTCAGCATGGCCCTGATGATCCGCTCCGACCTGGGCCTCGACCCGTGGGACGTGTTCCACCAGGGGCTCTCCGAGCTGACCGGGCTCTCCTTCGGCACAGTCACCATCGCCGTCGGCGCACTGGTCCTGCTGCTCTGGATCCCGCTGCGGCAGCGGCCCGGCCTCGGCACTGTCAGCAACGTCGTGGTGATCGGCCTGGTCGTGGACGCCACATTGGCCCTGCTGCCCGCGGGTGGCCCGTTCAGCGTCCGGATCGCGATGCTGATCAGCGGGATCGTCGCCAACGGCGCGGCCACCGCTCTCTACCTCGGTGCCCGGCTGGGGCCCGGCCCCCGCGACGGCCTGATGACCGGGTACGTGGCCCGCCGGCCCGGCCGGTCGATCCGACTGGTGCGCACCGTCATCGAGGTCACCGTGCTGGCGCTGGGCGCGCTGCTCGGCGGCACTGTCGGCGTGGGAACCGTCGCGTACGCGCTGGCCATCGGCCCGTTGGCCCAGTTCTTCATCCCGCTGTTCGCCGTGCCGGAGGACACCGCGCCGGACAGCGCCGCGCCCCCGCCGGGCAACCCCGCGCCGGTCACCCCGGCCGGCTGAACCCTCACCGACCGTCCGCGAACCGGTACGTGGTGGTGGTGCCGGGCACCGGTTCGTGGGTGGGTGTTCCCTTCCGCGACGCGCGCCGTCATCATCTCTGCATGGGGGAGAACGGTTGGCGCTGGAACGACGCCTGGATCTTCGTGTCGCTCGTCATCGCGAGCGGGGCCGGACGGCACCGTCGGTCGGCGACAAGCCGGCGGCCGGAGGGCGTCCGCCTGACCGACGTGCTCTCCACCGCCGACCACCTCAACCACGCGATCCCGCAGCGACACGAGGTGGAGGCCGCGGTCCAGCGGCTGGTCGGCGCCGGGCTGATCAGCGTCGCCGACGGCTGGTTCCGGATCACCGCCGAGGGTGAGCAGCTGTGGCGTACCCGGCCGCGCGCGGGTGTGGCGACCATGGTGGACACCGTGCAGGGTGTGTTGACCCGCCGGCACGCGCCCGGCAGGGCGGACTGGATCCTGGACGAAGCCGACCACGCGGCTGCCGTTCAGGAGTACGCGGTCCGTTCGATTCCCACCCCGCGTCGGTCACCGGAGGGGCACTCCGGCGAGCGCTGAGCTGCTCAGCGCACCGGATGGCCGCCGAGGCGCAGCGCGTCCTTGACCTCGGCGACGGTCAGCTCGCCGAAGTGGAAGACGCTGGCGGCGAGCACCGCGTCCGCGCCGGCACCGATCGCTGGCGGGAAGTGGGCCACCTCGCCGGCGCCCCCACTGGCCACCACCGGCACGTCCACCACCGCGCGCACCGCGGCGATCAGTTCCAGGTCGAAGCCCGCCTTGGTGCCGTCGGCGTCCATCGAGTTGAGCAGGATCTCCCCGGCGCCCAGCTCGGCCCCTCGGTGCGCCCACCACACGGCGTCGATGCCGGTGCCGCGCCGACCCCCGTGGGTGGTGACCTCGAACCCGCTGGGGGTGATGTCGGTCGGGGCCCGGCGCACGTCGAGGGAGAGCACGAGCACCTGCCGGCCGAACCGGTCGGCGATCTCGGCGATCAGCTCCGGACGGGCTATGGCGGCGGTGTTCACGCCGACCTTGTCCGCACCGGCGCGCAGCAGCGTGTCCACGTCGGCGACCTGCCGGACCCCGCCGCCGACGGTCAGCGGGATGAACACCGACTCGGCGGTGCGGCGCACCACGTCGAGCATGGTGCCCCGGTCGCTGGAGGACGCCGTGACGTCGAGGAAGGTCAACTCGTCAGCGCCGGCCCGGTCGTACGCGGCGGCCAGCTCCACCGGGTCGCCGGCGTCCCGCAGGTCGAGGAAGTTGACCCCCTTGACCACCCGCCCGGCGTCCACGTCCAGACAGGGGATCACCCGTACCGCCACCGTCATGCCGCGAGCCTATCCTCCGCACCCGGCACGGCGGTCGACCCGACCGGGTCGACCGCCGTGAGAGAGGTCTGCGTCACACCTTGACGAGCATCTTGCCGAGGTTGTCGCCGCGCAGCAGGCCGAGGAACGCGGCCGGGGCGTTCTCGATGCCGTCCACGATCGTCTCGTCGTAGGACAGTGTGCCGTCGCGCAGCCAGCCCGAGACGTCGCGCACGAACGCCGCCCGCACGTCGTTGTGGTCGTTGACCAGGAAGCCGCGCAGGGTGAGCCGCTTGCCGATGACCAGCGCCAGGTTGCGCGGGGCGGCCGGCGGCTCGGTGGCGTTGTACTGCGCGATCATGCCGCAGATGGCGGCCCGGCCGTGCAGGTTCATGGCCAAGATCGCGGCCTCCAGGTGGTCACCGCCGACGTTGTCGAAGTAGACGTCGACGCCGTCCGGGGCGGCCGCCCGCAGCGACTCACGGACCCCGTCGTGGTAGTCGAATGCGGCGTCGAAGCCCAGCGCCCGCAGCCGCTCGACCTTGGCCGGCGAGCCGGCACTGCCGATCACCCGGCCGGCGCCCTTGAGCTTGGCGATCTGGCCGACCAGGCTGCCCACCGCGCCGGCCGCGGCGGAGACGAAGACCGTCTCGCCGGGCTTCATCGCGGCCACCTCCAGCAGACCGGCGTACGCGGTCAACCCGGTCATGCCGAGCACGCTCAGGTACGCGCTGACCGGGGCGACGCTCGGGTCGACGGGGCGGGCCGCGGCGGCGTCGAGCAGCGCGTACTCCCGCCAGCCCAGCCCGTGCAGGACTGTGGTCCCGACGGCGATGTCCACCGCCTCGCTGGCCACCACCTCGCCGATCGCGGCACCGTCGAGCGGCGCGTCGAGCGCGAACGGCGGCACGTACGACTTGACGTCGTTCATCCGTCCGCGCATGTACGGGTCGACGGACATGTACTGGTTGCGGACCACGATCTGGCCCGGTCCGGGCGTCGGAACCTCGGTCTCGACGAGCCGGAAGGTGTCTTCGGTGGGCCAGCCCTGAGGGCGGCTGGCCAGGTGGATCTCGCGGTTGCTGGTCACGGCGTGGTCGTCCTCTCGTCCGCGGATGGGGGCCTGGGGCCGCGAGGTCACGCGGACAGGGTCTCGCGGACGGTCAGGGTGACGTCGACGTTGCCACGGGTGGCGTTGGAGTACGGGCAGACCTGGTGGGCCTGCTCGACGATCTGCTCGGCGACCTCGCGGGGCGCGGCGGGCAGGTCGACGACGAGCTGCACGGTGAGCCCGAAGCCGCCGCTGCCGTTCGGGCCGATGCCCACCTCGGCGCCGACCACGGAACCGGTCACGTCGGCCTTGGCCCGGCGGGCCACCAGCCGCAGGGCGCTGTGGAAGCAGGCCGCGTAACCGGCGGCGAAGAGCTGCTCGGGGTTGGCCGCGCCACCGGCGCCGCCCATCTCCTTCGGCACGGCCAGGTCGAGTGCGAACGTGCCGTCGGAGGTCTCGACGTGGCCGTCCCGGCCGTCGCCGGTGGCGGTCGCGGACGCGGTGTAGACAACCTGCATGGTGGTCACTGCTCCTTCTGTCGGTGGATGGTGTCGGTGACCCGGGTGAGGGTGTCGCGCAGCGCGACGAGTTCGTCGAAGCTCAGCCCGGTGGCCTGCGCGATCCGCAGCGGGACGTCGCAGACCCGCTCGCGCAGCGCCCGGCCCTGTTCGGTGAGGCCCACCTCGACCCGCCGCTCGTCGCGGGCCGAGCGCCGCCGCACCACCAGGCCCGCCCCCTCCAGCCGCTTGAGCAGCGGGGAGAGCGTGCCGGAGTCCAGCCGCAGCTCGGTGCCCAACTCGGACACCGTGGGGGCGTCGTCGGGACGCTCCCAGAGCACCAGCAGCGCCAGGTACTGCGGGTAGGTCAACCCGACCTCGTCGAGGATCGGCCGGTAGACGTCGGTCAGTGCGCGCGACGCGGCGTAGAGCGCGAAGCACACCTGCCGGCGCAGCACCAGGTCATCGGTCACCGCTGAACCGTAGCCCACAATTAAGTTGTGCACAATTTATCTGGCCACGGGGCGGCCCGGCAGGCCGCCCGGGCGGGGACCTCAGCGATCGCCGAGGTACGCCTCCAACTCCACCTCGACCAGGTGCTCCGGGTCCAACAGACCGGCCACCACCACCAGGGTGGCCGCCGGCCGGACGGCGCCGAACACCGCGTTGTGCGCCCGGCCCACCTCGTCGGCGTGCAGCCGGTCCGTCACGTACATCCTGGTCCGGACCACATCGCCCGGCTCCGCACCCACCTCGGCGAGCGCGGCCAACCCGATCCGCAGCGCCTGCGCGGTCTGCGCTGCCGCGTCACCGACGTGCACCACCCGGCCGTCCACAGTCGCCGTGCAACCAGCCGTCCAGGCCCGCTCACCGGCCCGGACCACCCGGGAGTACCCGTAGCGCTGCTCCCACGGGCCGCCCGACCCCAGCCGGGTCGTCGTCACGCCTCAGCCAGCGTCCGCAGCGCCTCGGCCACCGTGAAGGCACCCGCGTAGAGCGCCTTGCCGGCGATCACGCCCTCCACCCCGGCCGACTCCAGGGTCGCCAACGCCCGCAGGTCGTCCAGGGTGGACACCCCACCCGAGGCGATCACCGGCCGGTCCGTACGGGCACACACCTCGCGCAGCAGATCCAGGTTCGGCCCGCGCATCGTGCCGTCCTTGGTGATGTCGGTGACCACGTACCGACTCGCGCCCGCCTTGTCCAGCCGCTCCAGCACCTCGTACAGGTCACCACCGTCACGGGTCCAACCCCGCGCCGACAGGGTGTGACCCCGTACGTCCAGCCCGATGGCCACCCGGTCGCCGTACTCCGCGACCACCCGGTCACACCAGACCGGGTCCTCCAGGGCGGCGGTCCCGATGTTCACCCGGGCCGCGCCGGTGCCCAGCGCCGCACGCAGCGACTCGTCGTCCCGGATGCCCCCGGAGAGCTCCACCTTCACGTCCAACTGCCGCACCACCTCCGCGAGCAGGTGCGCGTTGGTGCCCCGACCGAACGCCGCGTCCAGGTCGACCAGGTGGATCCACTCCGCGCCGTCCTGCTGCCAGGCCAGCGCCGCGTCCAACGGGTCGCCGTAGATGCTCTCGCTTCCAACGGCGCCCTGCACGAGCCGGACGGCCCGGCCGTCAGCGACATCCACGGCGGGTAACAGGGTGAGGCTCAAGGTCTTCTCCTCGATCAGGTACGACGGTCCAGGGCGATCACCACGATCGCCGGCAGTACGAGCAGCAAGAGCACGATCAGCGCGATACGCAACGCCAGGTTGTCGACGAACGTCCAGATCAGGAGCAACGCCGCGCCGGTGAGCAGCACGATCGCGGCCCGCTCGCCCCGAGTGTGCCGGGCCAGCCGCCCGGAGCGACCCCGCCGCAGCCGCGGCGTCAAGTTGCGGACCACAGCGCGACGGCGTTGCCGCCGGGCGACCTGGCGCTGCCGGACCGCCCGTTCCCGGGCCTGCTCCGCCTCCCGCTCCGCCCGCCGGCGGGCACGCTCCCGGCTCACCGCGACGCCCGCCGCTCGGGCACCGCGCGACGGCGCTCAGTCACCGCTGGGCAACGTGGCGAGCCAGTTGCGCAGCAGCGCGGCACCGGTGTCGGCGGACTTCTCCGGGTGGAACTGGGCCGCCGACAACGAGCCCCGCTCCACAGCCGCGACGAAATCCGAGTCGTGGTGGGCGGTGGTCACCGTGGCACCGGCAGCGGCCAGCGCCGCCGGGTCGCCCATCGCGTACGAGTGGACGAAGTAGAACCGGCTCTGCTCCGCCAACCCGGCGAACAGCACCGACTCCCGCGGAGCGCGGACCGTGTTCCAGCCCATGTGCGGCAACCGGGTGGCGGCCAGCCGGGTCACCCCGCCGGGCAGCAGCCCCAGCCCCTTGGTCACCACTCCGTGCTCGTCACCGTGCTCGAAGAGCACCTGCATGCCCACGCAGATGCCGAGCACCGGCCGTCCGGCTGCCACCCGTTCGGCGATCACCGGGCCCGCGCCCAGCGCCTCGATCCCCGCCATGCACGCCGCGTACGCGCCCACACCCGGCACCACCAGACCATCGGCGGCAGCCGCCGCGGCCAGGTCGTCGGTCACCCGGACGTCCGCTCCGGCGGCGGCCAGCGCCCGCTCCGCCGAGCGCAGGTTGCCCGAGCCGTAGTCGAGCACCACCACGTCACTCATGTCGTCACCCCGATCACCCGTTCTCCGGCAGCAGCCGCAGCACCCCGGCGGCGGTGGCGAGCACCGCGAGCGCCGCGGTGATCAGCACGGCGGCCTTCGGCGCGCCCTGCCGGTAGAGCGACCAGGTGCCGCCAACCAGCACCCCGGCCAGGATCAGCAACAACGTCGGCAACGCGGCACCCATCAGAGCTGCCTTTCATTCGCGGCTGCGGGGCTCCGCTGCGCCGCACTCCTCGCGCTCATCAGAGCGCGCCCTTCGTGCTCGGGATCGCTCCGGCGGAACGCGGGTCGATCGAGGTGGCCTCGCGCAACGCGCGGGAGACCGCCTTGAACTGCGCCTCCACCACGTGGTGCGCGTCCGGGTGGCCACCCGGTCGGGCCGCCCGCAGCACGTCGACGTGCAGCGTGACCCGGGCCGCCTGGCCGAAGGACTCCCAGATGTGCCGGGTCATGCTGGTCGCGTACACCGGCCCGATGTACGGGGCGAGCACCGGCTCGTCGTGCACCACGTACGGCCGACCGGAGAGGTCCACCGCGGCCCGGACCAGCACCTCGTCCATCGGCACTGTCGCCGAGCCGTACCGCCGGATGCCGGCCTTGTCGCCCAGCGCCTGGTCGAACGCCGCACCCAGGGCGAGCGCGGTGTCCTCGATCGTGTGGTGCGCGTCGATCTCCAGGTCACCCACTGTGCGCACGGTCAGGTCGAAGCCGCCGTGCCGGGCGATCTGGTGCAGCATGTGGTCGTAGAAGCCGACGCCGGTGCTGATCTCGGCGGCACCGGTGCCGTCGAGATCGATCTCGACGAGGACCTTGGTCTCCTTGGTGATCCGTTCCACCCGGGCGGTCCGACTCATTGCGAAGTCTCCATTGCAGAAAGAAAGGCGTCGGTCTCGGCGGCGGTGCCGGCGGTCACCCGCAGCCAGCCGGGCAGGCCGACGTCACGGACCAGCACACCCTGCGCCAGCAGGGCGTTCCAGACGATTGTCTGGTCGCCGCCCACCTCGAAGAGCACGAAGTTGGCGTCGCTGTCGGCGACCCGCAACCCCCGCTCGCGCAGCGTCGCCACGATCCGGTCCCGCTGCGCCATGATCGCGCTCACCGTACCGAGAAGGGCGTCGCGGTGGGCCACCGCCGCGCGTGCCGCGGCCTGGGTGAGCGCGGAGAGATGGTACGGCAAACGGACGAGCTGCACCGCCCGCACGACCGCCGGGTCGGCGGCCAGGTAGCCCAGCCGGCCACCGGCGAAGCCGAACGCCTTGCTCATCGTCCGGGTGACCACCAGCCGCGGGTGGCCGGGCAGCACCGCGAGGGCGCTGATCGTCCCGGGTCGGGCGAACTCGGCGTACGCCTCGTCGACGACCACCATGCCGGGCGCGACGTCGAGCACCGCGGCGATCACCGCCGGGTCCAGTGCGGTGCCGGTGGGGTTGTTCGGCGAGCAGAGGAAGACCACGTCCGGCCGGTGCTCGCGGACCTGGGCGACCGCCTCCTCGGCGGTCAACCCGAAGTCGACGCCGCGCGCGGCGGGCACCCACCGGGTGCCGGTGCCGAGGGCCAGCAGCGGGTGCATCGAGTACGCCGGAACGAAGCCGAGCGCGGTGCGCCCCGGCCCGCCGAACGCCTGGAGCAGCTGCTGCTGGATCTCGTTGGAGCCGTTGGCAGCCCACACCTGGTCGACGGTGAGCCCGTGCCCGAGATATTCGGCGAGGTCGGCGCGGAGCGCCACAGCGTCCCGGTCCGGGTAGCGGTTCAGCTCGCGCAGCTCGGCCGCGAGCGCCTTGCCGATCGCCTCGACCACCGGCTCCGGCACCGGGTGGGAATTCTCGTTGGTGTTGAGCCGCACCGGCACGTCCAACTGCGGCGCCCCGTACGGCGACAGCCCCCGCAGGTCGGCCCGGATCGGCAGATCGTCCAGGCTGGTCACGCCGCCCCTCCCGGGAAACGGGCCTGGACCGCCTGGCCGTGCGCCGGCAGGTCCTCCACGTTGGCCAGGGTGACCACGTGCGGGGCCACGTCACGCAGCGCGGCCTCGGTGTATTCGATCAGGTGCACGCCGCGCAGGAACGACTGCACGGACAGGCCGGAGGAGTGCCGGGCACAGCCGCCGGTGGGCAGCACGTGGTTGGAGCCCGCGCAGTAGTCGCCGAGCGACACCGGCGACCAGGCGCCCACGAAGATCGCCCCGGCGTTGCGGACCCGCAGCGCCCACTCCCGGGCGTCGACCGTCTGGATCTCCAGGTGCTCGGCCGCGTACGCGTCGACCACCCGAAGCCCGGCCTCGAGGTCGTCGACCAGGACCACGCCACTCTGCTCACCGGTCAGCGCCGTGGTGACCCGCTCGGTGTGCTTGGTCGCCGGCACCTGCCGGGCCAACTCCGCCTCGACCGCCTCGACCAGCGCCACCGACGGGGTGACCAGCACGCTCGCGGCGAGCGGGTCGTGCTCGGCCTGACTGATCAGGTCGGCGGCCACGTGCGCCGCGTCGGCGGTGTCGTCGGCCAGGATGGCGATCTCGGTCGGCCCGGCCTCGGCGTCGATGCCGACAACGCCGCGCAGCAGCCGCTTGGCGGCGGTCACCCAGATGTTGCCGGGGCCGGTGATCAGGTCGACGGGGTCGCACCGCAGCTCACCCGCCGGGTCCACCGCCGCGCCGTACGCCAGCATCGCCACCGCGTGGGCCCCGCCCACGGCGTACACCTCGTCGACGCCGAGCAGCGCGCACGCGGCGAGCACCCGGGCATCGGGCAGGCCGCCGTTGTCCTTCTGCGGCGGGCTGACCACCACCAGCGAGCGCACCCCGGCCGCCTGGGCGGGCACCACGTTCATCACCACTGTCGACGGGTACATCGCCAGGCCACCGGGCACGTAGAGGCCGACCCGGTCGACCGGCAGCCACCGCTCGGTGACGGTGCCGCCGGGCACCACCTTCGTGGTGTGGTCGGTGCGCCGCTGGTCGGCGTGCACCCGGCGGGCCCGGGCGATGGACTCCAGCAGCGCGGCACGCACCGCCGGGTCGAGCACCCCCTCCGCCTCGGTGATCGCCTCGACCGGCACCCGCAGCACCTCCGGGGAGATGCCGTCGAACCGTTCGCTTGCCTCCCGGATCGCTGGGTACCCATGCTCACGGACCGCCTCCACCAGGGGCCGGATGCGCTCGACGGCGACGGACACGTCGAGCTGGGCACGGGGCAGCAGGCGGCGCGGGTCACCGAGACCGTCGCGCAGGTCGATCCGATTCAGCACCCTTGCGAGTCTAGGCGGCCGGCCCGACGTCCACCCGGGCCGCCCGTCCGCCGGGACGGTGAGCCGGGCCACGCCCCCGGTGCCGAGATTGGTTAGGCTCGACCATGTGACCGCACGGCTGCCGGTTTTCCCGCTCGCAACGGTGCTCTTTCCCGGGTTGGTGCTGCCGCTGCACATCTTCGAGGAGCGCTACCGGGCGCTGGTCCGGCACCTGGTCGGCCTGCCCGACGGCGCCCCGCGCGAGTTCGGCGTGGTGGCCATCCAGGCCGGCTGGGAGGTCGCGCCCGCCGGTCCCGCCGGCGCCCCGGCCAGGTCGAGCGTCGGCGAGGTGACGCTGCACGAGGTGGGCTGCACCGCCGAGCTGCGCCAGGTGACCGAGTTGACCGACGGTGGCTTCGACATCGTCACGGTCGGCCGCCGCCGGTTCCGCATCGCCGAGGTCGACGACAGCGCCGAGCCCTACCTGACCGCCGACGTCGAGTGGCTGCCCGACCCGGGCGGCCCGGACGAGGTGGCCGATCTGCTGGCCGCCCGGGTGATCGCGGTGTTCCGGCAGTACCTCGGCCTGATCCGCTCCGACCCGGAGGAGATCTCCGAGCAGTTGCCGGAGGACCCGACTGTGCTCTCGCACCTGGTGGCGGCGACCGCGGCGCTCACCGTCGACGACCGGCAACGGCTGCTGGCGATCGACGACACCGCCTCCCGGCTCCGCGCCGAGCTGCGGTTGCTCAACCGCGAGGCGGCTCTGCTGCGTCAGGTGCGGGCGGTTCCGGTGCCGTTGTCGGAGCTGGCGTCCCCGCCGACACCCAACTGAACTCCCCCGGCTCGGGCTCCGGGCGTAGCCCCGGCCACCGCGACCAGCCGGCCAGCAGGGTGTACATGACCGCGGCCCCGAACGCCGGCAGCAGCAGGTTGCCGTGCGGCACCGGCAGCACGCCGAGCAGCCAGTCCACTCCACCGGCCCGCAGGTCGGCGGGTTTGCTGAATGCCTGCCCGGCCGGGGCGGTCGCCAGCAGCCGGTCGAAGGTGGCCAGACCGATCCGCCGTCCCACCTGCCAGGCCACCGGCGCGGCGACCAGGGTGCCGAGCACCGCGGCGAGCAACCCGACCGGGCCGCGCCGTCGACGCAGCACGAACCACAGGGTGAGTGCCACGAGCAGCCCGAAGGCAAGCCCGAGCAGGCTGAACCAGCCGTCGGCGGCGATCGGCTGCTCCGGTTGCGGCTCGGCGTAGATCGCCCCCTCGGCGGTCTTGAGCACCGGGGTGTCCGGCGCGAGCGCGGCCCAGAGCAGCCCGAGGGGAACACCCAGTGCGGCGAGCGCGAGCACGGCGCCCAGGACCGTCGCCAGGGCACGCATCGGACGACGCGGTTCGTCGAACCGAAGCTCCAACGAGCTCTGGTACGCCGCCGAGGCCGGCAGGTGGCCCGGACCGAACTCGTCCGGCGCGGTCCCGGCCGACGGGTCGACCTCCGGCGGTTTCGCCTCCGGCGTACGGGGTGGCGCGGGTTGGTCGGGCTCGTCGACTGGCCGCTCACGGTCGGGGTTGTCCGGGCTCACCCGATGATCCTCTCAGGCCCGGTGCGTGGCCGGGGCTCCGGTGGCGGCAGACCAGCTCACCGGGCGAACGGCTCCACCATCATCGCCGCGGCCCGCAACCATGCCTGCCGGGTCTCCGGTTGGAGCTGGTGGTACTCGATCGACGACCCGGTCTCCAGAGCCGGGTCGTACGGCACGACGGCCACGCCCCGGGTACGGGTGGCGAAGTGCCGCTCCAGGTCGTCCTGGAGCGTCGAGCGACCCGGGGTCGGGCAGGAGATGAGGGTGATCGCGTTGTCCGCCAACTCGCCCATGCCCTCCTCGTGCAGCAGGTCGAGCATCCAGTCCGCGCTGAACGCCGCGTCCTCCCGGGGCACTGTGGTCACCACCAGCTGGTCGGCGGCCTGCATCACAGTGCGCCAGTTGGGGCTCTCCACGTTGTTGCCGGTGTCCACGCAGACCACGTCGTGGGTGCGGCGCAGCAGCTCCAGCACCCGGCGGACGGTGAACTGGTCCAGGCGCTGGGCGAAGCGCGGGCTCTCCTCGCCGGCCAGCACGTCGTACGAGCCGTCGGAGGCGTGCCGCAGGTAGTCGTCCAGCCGGTCCAGCAGGGTCGCGCCCTCCAGGATCTCGATCTGGGCCAGGTCGCTGATCAGGTGCCGGATCGTCCGGGCGTGCCGGGCGCTGCCGGCGCGTAGGCCGAGGGTGCCACGCAGCTCGTTGTCGTCCCAGGCCAGCACACCCTTGCCGCGGACGCTGCCGACCGTCGCGGCGGCGAGCACTGTGGCTGTCGTCTTGTGCACCCCGCCCTTGGGGTTGGCGAAGGCGAACACCCGGGGCGTGCCCAGGTCCCGTTGGAGCACACCGTTGGCGCGCTCCTGCTCCTGGTCGACGGCCGGTGGGCGCCATTCGATCCGGGCCGGGTAGGCACGTTCGGCGACCGCCGAGCCGACCGCCGGGGCGGGTGGCGGCGGGACGGGCGGCGTGACTGGCACGGCGACCGGCGGCGCGGGCGGTGGGGCGACCGGCGCGGGCGGTGGCGGGGCGGCCGGGTAGCCGGTCTCCGGCTGGTAGCCGGTCTCCAGCAGGGCGTACCGCGACTCCGCCGGCGGGTCGCCCGGTCGGTAGCCGTTGTCCAGCAACGCGTAGCGCGACGGAACCGGGTCGGGGCCGCGTGCCGGCGGCTCGGGCTCGGCCCGGTACGTCGGCTCGGCGCGGTAGTCCGGCTCGGCCCGATAACCGGGGTCGGCCCGGTAGTCCGGCTCGGCCCGGTAGCCGGGAGTGGCGAGGTAGTCCGGCTCAGCGCGGTAGCCCGGCTCGGCACGGTAACCGGGGTCGGCCCGGTAGCCCGGCTCGGTGCGGTGGTCCGGCTGCTCGGTCCGGTACGCCGGCTCCGCTCGATAGTCCGGCTCGGCCCGATAACCCGGCTCGGTCCGGTACGCGGGCTCGGCCCGGTAGTCCGGCTCGGCCCGGTACGCGGGGTCGGCCCGGTACGCGGGGTCGACCCGGTAGGTCGCCTCGGCCCGGTAACCAGGCTCCGCGCCGTACGACAGGTCGGCCGGATGCCCGATGGCGGGTGCCCGCCCGGCGTAGCCGTTGGGGGCCGCACGCCGGGGCAGTGGGTCCGGCGGCGGTTCCTCGCCGCGCCGCTCCGGCTCGGTCTGCTCCGCGCCGCGACCGCCCAGCCGGGCACGGTCCAACAGCGCGCGCCACCGCGGCGCTGGTTCGGCCGGCCGGCCCCAGCCGGTCTCACTGCCCTCCACGGCCCGCCCTCCCAGCGCCATCGATCTCTGTCTGACAGGCTACGAACCCAACCCTATTCGGACCACACCTCAGAGCGCACACCAGCCGGCGCAGATCACGACGACGGCGATGGCGGCGACGGCTCGACGAAGGTGGTGTCCGGCGAGGTGGTGACACTCGGCGGCGCCGACTCGGTGGGCTCCGGCTTCGACGGTTCCGGTGACGGAATCGTCACGACTGGTGCGGGTTCCGACGATTCGCCCACGGGGGCCGACGACGCCGGTGCGCTGATCATCGGCGCCGGCCGCTCGGACTGGGTCGGTGCCGGGCTCGGCCCGGTGTCGGCCGGCGGGCGCACCACGTCACGCTGTTCGGGCAGCGGCGGCGTGAAGACCGTCCGGTCCAGCCGGTACACCTCGGGGGCGGGGTCGACCGCCCGTACATCCGGCCGGGTCGCGACACCGCGCAGCGCCACCGGCGTCGCGCGAACCACCGCCGCGTAGACGCAGGCGCAGCCGGTGCGGTACGCGGTCGCCTCGGCGGCGGCCACCTCGGCGCCGCTGGCGTACTGCTCCCGCAACTCCCGCTCGCCCGGCCCGTCGCCGTCGACCGCGGCGGCCCTGGCCCGATAGTCGGCGGCCTCGGTCTCCTTGCGGGCCGCCACCTGTTCCATCCCGGCGACCACGTCGTCCGGCACCCGCAGCGCGGGGATCTTGACGATCTCGGTCTGCCGGCCGGGCAGCGGAACCCGCCCGAAGACTGTCGAGACCCCGACGTCGCCGAGCACCGTCGCCAGCCGCTGCGGAGGCAGGTACGCGTCGAGCGTGACCAGCGCGTACGTTCCGCCCTCGGGGGCCGGGGCGGACCCGGGCAGCGCGGCCAGGTCGGCCGCGGCGGACCGCAGGTAGCCGGGGACGGAGTCGCCGTCGGCAACGCCGACCCGGGTCACCTCGCCGACCGTCCGGTCGCCGACCGGAGTGTCGTCGACGGCCCACACGGCGGTGCCCAACACCGCCGCCGCGGAGAGCACCGCGGCCCAACTGAGCACGCCGGAGCGCGCCGACCGGTCGCCCAGCCGGGCCACGGCCCGGGTCAGCGGCGGCAGCAACCGCTGGTCCAACTGCCGCAGCAGGTTGCCGGCGCGCACGGGCGGGATCCCCTCTGTGGAACGGTGTCGGGCGGTCGCCGCTCAGTCACGCAGGATCTGAAGCGCACGGTCCAGGTCGTCAGGGTAGTCGCTGACGAACCGGACCTCGTCCCCCGTTCGGGGGTGCAAAAAGCTCAGTTCGCGGGCGTGCAGCCACTGTCGGGACAGGCCGAGACGGGCCGAGAGGGTGGGATCGGCGCCGTAGGTGAGGTCACCCACACAGGGGTGCCGCAGGGTGGAGAAGTGCACCCGGATCTGGTGGGTCCGGCCGGTCTCCAGCCGGACGTCGACCAGACTCGCCGCCGGGAACGCCTCCAGGGTGTCGTAGTGGGTGATGCTCGGCTTGCCGCCGGACACCACCGCCCAGCGGTAGTCGTGGGTGGGGTGCCTGTCGATCGGCGCGTCGACGGTGCCCCGCAGCGGGTCCAGGTGACCCTGCACCACAGCGTGGTAGCCCTTGTCGACCTCGCGGTACTTGAAGGCCCGCTTCAACGCCGTGTACGCCTGCTCGCTCTTGGCCACCACCATGATCCCGGTGGTGCCCACATCGAGCCGGTGCACCACGCCCTGGCGCTCGGCGGCGCCACTGGTGGAGATGCGGTGCCCGATCGCGGCGAGCGCGCCGATCACCGTCGGCCCGGTCCACCCGGGGCTCGGGTGCGCGGCCACCCCGACCGGCTTGTCGACCACGACGATGTCGTCGTCGGCGTAGACGACCCGCAGGCCGGGCACCGCCTGCGGCACCACGGTCGGCGGTGCCACCGGGGCGGGCAGCGTGACGTCCAGCCAGGAGCCGGCCTTGACCTTGTGCGAATTGGGCCGGGCGGAACCGTCGACCAGCGCGTCCCCGGCGTCGACAAGGGCCGCGGCGGCGGTGCGGGAGAGCCCGAACAGTCGGGACACGGCCTGGTCCAGGCGCATGCCGTCGAGGCCGTCGGGAACCGGAAGGGAACGGTGGTCGCCGCCAGCGGCGAACGCGGAGGTCATGCCCGCTCCCGCTGCTCGGCGCCCGGCGCGGCGGCGTCCGTCGTGGCCGGGTCGCCGTCGCGCCCCGCCCGCCGGCCGTCACGCTGGCGGCCGGTCAGCTCCAACAGGACGGCCAGCAGCACGCCGCAGACCAGCGAACTGTCGGCCAGGTTGAACACCGGCCAGACCTGACCGTACGGGTCAAAGAGGCTGATCATGTCGACGACGTGCCCGTGGAACGGGGACGGCGCCCGGAAGATCCGGTCGACGAGGTTGCCCAACGCGCCACCGAGCACCAGGCCGAGCGAGACCGCCCAGGGCAGCGAGCGCAGCCGCAACGCCATCCAGACGATCCAGCCGACCACACCGATGGTGATCAGTGGGAAGACCCAGGTGTGGTCCGCGCCGATGCTCCAGGCCGCGCCGCTGTTGCGGGTCAGGCTCAGGTAGACGAACCCGCCGAGCAGCCGGACCGGCTCCCGGTCGGTCAGCGCGGCCAGCGCGAGGTGCTTGGTGACCAGGTCGGCCAACAGGGCCACCAGGGCGACTCCGGCGAGAATCGCGACGGCCCGGGGCCGGCGGCTGCCGCGGCCCGGATCGGTGCGGCCGGGTTCGGCGGACGGTACTGCGGTCATGCGCTCCCCATCGACAGTCTTGGCGGTGATCGCTCACCGTCTCATCGCCGCCGGGGAACGGACCTCAGCGCCGCTCCTCCAGCTGCTTGCACGTCACACACAGGGTGGCCGACGGGAAGGCGGCGAGGCGCTCGACCGGGATCGGGTTGCCGCACCGCTCGCACCAGCCGTAACCACCCTCGTCGAGGCGCTCCAGAGCGCGCTCCACCTGCGTGATCCGTTCCAGAATGCTGTTGGCGAGAGAGATCTCCTGCTCCCGCTCGAGCGTCTTGGTGCCCGTGTCGGCCTGGTCGTCCCCGGCCGAGTCGGTCAGCCGATCGCGCTGCAGCTCGGTGATCTCACTCAGCGTCTGATCGTACTCGGCACGAAGCTCGTCCCGCCGCGCCGCCAGCGCCGCCCGGATCTTCTCGGTCTCCGCCGTGCTGCGGGTGGCCTTCGCCACCGGCTTGCGCCCGGCGGTCCTGGTGTCGGATGGCTTCGCCATGGGTCGCTCCCTCGGCCGGGGAACCGCGCGGTCCGCGGCGCCTGGTCAGGGGGCGCCGAGCAGGGCGTCCCCTATGTACGAAAAGGGGCGCACGGCGACGATCGCCGCGCACTCCGGAGGTTGGCAAGAATACGGAACGTACAGGCGTCCGACAACGTGCCGCACCGTCGCACCGTCTAACAGCCCCTAGCCCTGCCTAACTGGGGCAAAGGGAACGCTAGCAGATCAACTGGGCACCTCATCCCCGTACTCACCAAACCATCGGGCCAGACGACCCCGCCGACTGACCGCCCGCAACCGCCGTTCCGCCGCGTCCCGCACCCCTGCGGTCGCCACGATCAGCAGACTGTCGCCGGTCTTGAACCGGGTTTCCGGGGCGGGCACGAAACCCACGCCGTCGCGCAGCACCAGGGTCACCGACGCGCCCAACGGAAGCCGCAGCTCGTCGACGTGCACGCCGGCCAGTCGTGAGCCCGGTGGCACCTCCACCTGGAGCAGATCCGCCCGCATTCGCTCCAGCGGCGCGGTCTCCACGTGGATCTCGGCGGCCTCGGCCGGCGCGGTCACCCGCAACCGACGGGCGAACGACCCCAGCGTCCCGGTCTGCACCAACGTGAAGATCACCACCAGCACGAAGACCACGTCGAAGAGCCGCTCCGCGCCGGGCACCCGCTCGGAGAGCGGAATGGTGGCCAGCACGATCGGCACCGCCCCACGCAGCCCGGCCCAGGACAGGAACGCCTGTTCTCGAAGGCCGACCCGGAACGGCAACGCCGAGACGGCCACCGACAACGGCCGGGCCAGGAGCACCAGGGCCAGCCCGGCGACCACAGCGGGCAGCACCGCCGCGTCCAGCCGGCCCGGCGAGGCCAGCAACCCGAGCAGCACGAACAACCCGATCTGGGCGAGCCAGGCCAGCCCGTCCGCGAAACCGAGGATCGCCTGCCGGTGCGACAGGCGGGCATTGCCCAGCAACACCCCGGCCACATAGACGGCGAGGAAGCCCGAGGCGTGCAGAACGGCCCCCGCGGCGTACGCCAGCACGGTGATGCCCACCGCGGCGATCGGGTAGAGCCCGGCCGAGGGCAGCGCCGCTCGGCGCAGCGCCCAGGTGCCGGCGACGCCAGCGGCGACGCCCACCGCCGCGCCGACGCCCAGCTCGTAACAGACCAGCGCGACCTCGTACCACCACGGGTGCGCAAAGCCCTGGTGGGACAGCAGCACCACCAGCAGCACCACCGGGGCGTCGTTCATCCCCGACTCTGCCTCCAGTGTCGCCACCAGCCGGGGCGGCAACCGCAGTCGGCGCAGGGTTGCGAAGACGGCCGCCGCGTCGGTGGACGAGAGCACCGCGCCGTAGAGCAGCGCCAACCGCCAGTCCAGCCCCAGCAGCAGGTGCACGGCCACGCCGACCACCACGATGCTGACGATCACGCCGACCGTGGAGAGCGCGGAGGCCAGCCCGAGCACCGGGCGCAGCGTGGTCCACCGGGCGGTGAGGCCACCCTCCGCGATGATCACGATCAGCGCGCAGAAGCCGAGGGTCCGGGTCAGCTCGACGTCGTCGAAACGGATGCCCAGCCCGTTCTCGCCGATCGCCACGCCCAGAGCCAGGTAGACCAGGAGGCTGGGCACACCGAGCCGGGTGGAGAGTCGCACCGCGCCGACAGCTACCAGCAGCACGGCCGCACCGAGCAGCAGCGCGATGTCCAACCCGGGCGTCACGGCTGCCTTGCCTGGGCTGTCCTCACTCGGCGGATCCGTCGCGCAGGCGGCGCAGCACCTCGGGCAACTCCGGGCCGGGCCGATCGACGAGGAAGAGCTTGTCCCGGCTGGCCGCGCCGGCACGCAGTGACACGGCGGCCGGTCGGACGCCCAACGCGCCGGCCAACGCCCGGCGGGCGGCCTCGGTGGCCCGACCGTCGACGGCCGGGTCGTGGACCGCGATAACGAGGGCGGGTCCGTGCGGGCCGTCGAAGCGGCCACCGACCCGGTCCCGGGAGGCGCCGGGCTTCACCCGTACCGCCACGGTGAGCGTGTCCTGCGCGGGCACCGGCGTCGCTTCAGATCGGCCGGGCGTCGGCGAGGAGAGCGGTCGCCGGCGCGCAGTGCGCGCACGGGGTGAAGCCGAGGTCCACGGCCTCGGCGACCGGCAACGTCTCGGGCTGCCAGCCGATCAGATGGGGGCAGCCGTCCAGGTGGTAACGGGGGCGGCCGTCGACGACCTCGACGGCGTCGAGCAGCCGGGCCACCCGGGCCGCCTCGGCGGCCGTGATCTGCTGGGCGGCCGGCTCGTCGACCGCCGCGACCGCCGGGTCGAACACGTCGTCGGTCGACGCCGCGAACGGCGACGCCGGGCTGACCGGCCGGGCCCGCGCGGGCGCCTCGTCCGCCGCACTCACCAACGGCGACGCGTCATCGACGTGCGGTGGGTCGACCGGCGACGCCTCGTCGACCGGCGGCGCATTGTCGACCGGCGGCTCGGGTGGTTGCCGCCACCCGGTGCCGCCGGTACCAAACGTCGTGGGCACGTGCTGGACGGGCACCTCCGGCTCGACCAGCGGCGGCCCGTACGCGACACCCGGTGTGGCCTGGCTGGCCGTGCGGGGCGCGTCGGGGTGCCGCCGGTCGGTCCGGTCGGAATCCGCCGTGGCGCGGTTGGCGGCTGCCTGGCGGGCGCCCACCACCAACGCCACGGCGGCCAGCAGACTGGCCGCGATGGAGATGACCAACAAGAAGCTGGAGCCACCGGCCAGACCGAGCACCAGTAGCACCACCGCGACGAGGATGAGCAGAAGACTTGCGACTATCACGGCTCACCCCCGCCGCGTCGAACCGTCCGGGCCGGACCGGCGACCGTCACCATTGGCGGACAGCGATCGCCGGCCGGTGCTCAGCGTCCGGCTTCGAGGGCGCCGGAGCGCC
This sequence comes from Micromonospora salmantinae, assembly GCF_022230905.1. Taxonomy (NCBI): domain Bacteria; kingdom Bacillati; phylum Actinomycetota; class Actinomycetes; order Micromonosporales; family Micromonosporaceae; genus Micromonospora; species Micromonospora salmantinae. The sequence continues at coordinate 390,979 of NZ_JAKKFG010000042.1, read as the reverse complement.
CGCCGCCGCCGCCGTACGAACCAGCGAGACCCGCTGCGGCCAGCCCGTTGCCGCCAGCGACCCGGCCGGCTTCGGAGCGGGTCATCTCGGCCTCGAGGCCCTGGCCACGACCGTCGAGGTCACGCAGCTGGCTCTCCAGGTACGCCTTGAGCCGGGTGCGGTACTCGCGCTCGAACTGCTTGAGCTCCTCGATGTGCTTCTGCAGCGCCGTGCGCTTGGCGTCCAGGCCGCCCATGGCCTCCTGGTGCCGCTGGCGGGCGTCCCGCTCAAGGGCGTCAGCCTTGGCGCGCGCCTCCCGGGTCACCTCCTCGGCCTTGCTGCGAGCCTCGGACAACAGCTGGTCGGCCTCGCGGCGAGCGTCGGACACGTGGTCGTCGGCGGTGCGCTGGGCCATCATCAGCACGCGCAGGGCCTGCTGCTCACCGTCACCGGTGACGCCGCCGGCCGGACCGCCGGTCGCGCGGACCTGCTCCAGCTCGGCCTGCATCGCGCGGGCAGCCTGCTCGGCCGCCGACTTGTCGCGCTGCACCCGGTCCAGTTGGGCCTTGACATCGTTGAGCTCCGCCGCCAGTCGGGCGTCGCCGCCGGGGCCGGCGGGGGCACCGCCACGGCCGCCGCGCTCCACCTGGGCGCGCAGCTCGTTGTTCTCCTCGATGAGACGGGCGAGCTCGCGCTCGACCTCATCGAGGAAGGCGTCGACCTCCTCCTCGTCATACCCCCGTTTGCCGATCGGCGGCTTTTTGAAGGCGACGTTGTGGACGTCGGCCGGGGTCAGCGGCATCGAAACTCCTCGGGTCAGTTGCGGCCGCGAAAGCGCGTCGGTCATCAGGCAGATGCCCTGATCGACGGCCCTAACACGAACTCCATCAGCACGAACAGGATAACCAGGAGCACAAGGGAGGCCAGGTCGATGCTCACGGTACCAATTCGCAGCGGAGGGATCACACGCCTCAACGCGTTGAGAGGGGGATCAGTGACGCTCCACACGGATTCCAATCCTGCCGATGCTCCACGCCCCGGTTGCCAGCGACGGCCGTACTGCAGGACGGCGCTCAACACGAACCGGGACAGAAGAAGGAGCAGGAAGACATAAAGGATCAGGTACAACACTTGCAGTAAGATCGACAACACGGTCAGCGACGTCCCTCGGGTCGGGCGGGATCAACTCAGACTGAAAAAGCCGCCCTCAGCGATCTTGGCTTTGTCCTCTGCGGTGACCTGGACGTTAGCCGGTGAGAGCAGGAACACCCGATTGGTCACGCGCTCGATCGTACCGCGCAGGCCGAACGCCAGCCCGGCGGCGAAGTCAACCAGACGGCGGGCATCGGCCTCATCCATCTCGGTGAGATTGATGATCACCGGGACACCGTCACGGAAGTGCTCACCGATGGTGCGCGCCTCCCGGTAGGTGGTGGGGTGCAGCGTGGTGATCTGGTAACGCTGCTCCTCCTCGGGCAGGGCCCGCTCGCGCGACGTGACCTGCGGCGCGAGGGCCAGGTTGTCCCGAGTGTGGTAGGTCAGCGCACCGGAGGTCTCGCCCGCCGACGACCGGGTGATCGACCGGACGCTGGACCGCTCGATCCGCTCCGGCCGCTCACCGTCACCGCGCTCGGAGTCGCTCAACCGCCCGCTCGACCGCTCGGAGAGTCGACCCCGCCCACTGTCGCGCGGCCGGGGAGCCGGCGGCTCCTCGGCGTCGTCCTCGTCGTCGTCGGCGAACTCCTCGGCGTACCGGCTCTGCCGGTAACGCGAGTCGCGGTAGCCACCCTTTTCGTAGCCACCGTCGTCGTAGGCCCGCTCGTCGTCTTCTTCGACCAGACCGAGCCAGACCCCCGCCTTGCGCAGTGCACCCATCCCGCGCCCTTCCGTCCGCCGTGCGGCACGCGCCCCCGTGCCATGTCGCCCGTCGCGAGTGGACAACCATGCCCATCGGACCGGAACGGCAATCCCCCCGGCGCGCGATTCGCGTCGCGCACCACGACCCCCGACTAGGAGACGCCCGCCCCTGAAACAACACTGATGTAATTTGCTTGTCTCGCGGTCAGGCTACCGCAGCGTGGGACGCATTCCGAGCAACGCGCTACCGACGCGGACATGTGTCGCGCCGTAACGGATCGCGATTTCGAAATCTCCGCTCATACCGGCGGACAGCGCGGTGGCTCCCGGATGGACAGCCCGAAACGCGTCGGCGACCTCCGCGAGCCGGGCGAACGCCCGCTCGGGCTCCCACCCCAGCGGGGCGACCGCCATGAGACCGACCAGACGCATCCCCGGCGCGTCGGCCACCGCCTCGGCGACCGGCTCCAGACCGGCGCCCGGATCCGCCGAGCCGGGCAGGGCTCCGCCCCGGGAGGCGTCGCCGTCGATGCTCACCTGGACCAGCGCGTCGAGCGGTTCCGGCCGGTCGGCGGTCGCGCTGGCCAACGCCCGGGCCAGCCGGACACTGTCGACGGAGTGCACCACGTCGGCGTAGCGGACCACCGAGCGGGCCTTGTTGCGCTGCAACTGGCCGATGAAGTGCCAGCGGGGACGCACCCCGGCGGCAGCCACCTCGGCGGCCTTGCCGGCCGCCTCCTGGTCGCGGTTCTCCCCCATGTCGGTCACCCCGAGCCCGGCCAGCGCCAACACGTCGCTGGCCGGGTAGGTCTTCGTCACCGCGATCATGGTCACCTCGGCGGGGTTCCGGCCGGCCTGCGCGCAGGCGTCGTCGACCCGGGACCGAACCTGGGCCAGACCGGCCGCTAGTTCGGCGTGCCGATCTGGTCGTACCGTGGCTGAGCTGTCGGTCATCGGCGGAGCTCAGGACCCGTTCTTGAGGAAGTCGGGAACGTCCACGTCGTCGAAGAGCACCCGACGCGGCGACTGGGCCGGAGCCGGGTTGGTGGCCGGCGCCGGCGCCGGGGTGCTCTGCGGTGCCGGCTGGTTGGTGTTGGACTTGCGGGTCGGCTCGGCCGCCTTGTACGCGGGCGTGCCGCCGTCGAAGCCCGCCGCGATGACAGTCACCCGCACCTCGTCACCGAGCGCGTCGTCGATGACCGCGCCGAAGATGATGTTGGCGTCCGGGTGGGCCGCGTCGGTGACCAGCTGGGCGGCGTCATTGATCTCGAACAGGCCCAGGTCGGAGCCGCCGGCGATGGAGAGCAGCACGCCCCGCGCGCCGTCCATGCTCTGCTCCAGCAGCGGGCTGGAGATGGCCGCCTCGGCCGCCTCGACCGCGCGGTTCTCGCCGCGGGCGCTGCCGATGCCCATCAACGCGCTGCCGGCGCCGCTCATCACGCTCTTGACGTCGGCGAAGTCCAGGTTGATCAGACCCGGGGTGGTGATCAGGTCGGTGATGCCCTGCACACCCGAGAGCAGCACCTGGTCGGCCGTGCGGAACGCGTCCATCATGCTGATGTTGCGGTCGCCCAGGGCCAGCAGCCGGTCGTTCGGGATGACGATAAGCGTGTCGCACTGGTTGCGGAGCTCGTCTATCCCCGTCTCGGCCTGCACCTGGCGGCGCTTGCCCTCGAAGGAGAACGGCCGGGTCACCACGCCGATGGTCAGTGCGCCGAGCTTGCGGGCGATGTTGGCCACCACTGGCGCGCCGCCGGTGCCGGTGCCGCCGCCCTCGCCGCAGGTCACGAAGACCATGTCGGCGCCCTTGAGCACCTCCTCGATCTCGTCGCGGTGGTCCTCGGCGGCGTTCTTCCCGACGTCCGGGTTGGCCCCGGCCCCCAGGCCACGGGTCAGCTCCCGGCCGACGTCGAGCTTGACGTCGGCGTCGCTCATCAGCAGCGCCTGCGCATCGGTGTTGATCGCGATGAACTCGACGCCCTTGAGCCCAACCTCGATCATCCGGTTGACGGCGTTGACGCCGCCACCCCCGATGCCGACGACCTTGATGACCGCCAGGTAGTTGTGCGGAGGTGTCATCTCCGGTCCTTTCCTTCGAGATTGGCTTCGGCCGACCGGTTACGGCGTGGCCAGACCAGCGGCCGACGACAGCTGTCACCAACGAGGATCAGGGGTAAACCCTAACCCTCTACTAGAGGCTTACAGTTATGTCAACCACTGAAGCTCTTCGAGGCAACGTAAGCGCCACCGCGCGATGAGCCAAGGACCCGGGCGGCGTGTCGCCGCGCGGAGCGCCACGGGTCACGTCCCCGCACGCTCACCGGTCAACGAAAGGTCACCACATCCGGCGCGCTCACGTCGATCCGGTCGGTGTCCTCGTCGAGCAGCGCGGTCGCCACCCGAGCCTTGTCCGTACCCCGGGTCGCGTCGCCCCAGACCACCGTCCGGTCGCCGCGCAACCGCAGGCTGATCCGGGCCAGCCCCGCCACGTTCACGTCCACCAGCTCCGCGCGCAGCTGCGGCGTCAGCGCGACGAGCACCTCCAGCGCGGCCCGGGTGCCCGGGTCGTCGGCGGCCGGCCGGGCCACAGTCACCTGTGGCAGATCGGCGGGGCGTCGCTCCACCGTCCGGAACGCCACCCCGCTCCGATCGATCAGGGCGAACGCATCGCCCTGCGGCACCACCGCCACAGCAGTCCGCTCGGTCACCCGCACCACCAGCGCGCCGGGCCAGTCCCGGGAGACCGTGGCCCGCTCCACCGCCGGCAGCGCGCCGACCCGACGGGCGGCGGCGGTCAGGTCCACCCGGGCCAGCGGCACCCCGTCCGGCACCCCGACCGCGTCGTGCACCTGCACCGGCGTGACCAGGTCGGCGCCCTCCACGCGTACCTCCCGCACACCGAACAGCCCGGTGCCGAGCACCGTCCAGGCGACCAGCCCGGCCAGGGCGAGCACCCCGGCCGCCACCGCCCACGGCAGCGCCGCACGCATGCGACGCTGCCGGGCACGGGCCATGAACCGGCGGGTCGAGGGCGGTACCGCGTCGCGGCCCGCCCGGACCAACTGCCACCGCCGCGCCGGACCGCGGCGCGGTGCGCCACCGTCGGCGGCGCTGGTCCGCCCTCGGGCCGGGCCGGGACTCATCCGGCCGCGGGCGCCGAGCCGCCGGGCACGGCGGTGCCACCGAGAGCCGCGCCGTCGCCGCCGGACGTCGCCCCACCCGGCACCGGATCACCGATCGCCGGGGTGGTGGCCACCGGGTCGACGGTCGCGGTCGGCGCCGAGCCGCCGTTACGCTCACCCAGGGCGGCCAGCAGCTCGTCACCCATCAGCGAGATCGGCGGGGCACCCATGGTGACCACCACGTCCCCGGAGCGGGCGCGGCGGGCCACCTCGACCGGGGCCTGCTCCCACGACTCCACGAAGACCTTGCGGTCGGCAGGCAGATCCACCGCCGCGATCAATGCCGCCGAGCCCTCGCCGGGCTGACGCAACTCACCCGGCCCGAAGACCTCCAGGAGCACCACCTCGTCCGCGATGGCCAGCGCCTCGGCGATCTCCGCCTGGTTGTCGCGGGTGCGGTACAGCCGGTACGGCTGGAAGACGACGATCAGCCGGCCGTCCCCGGCGACCTCGCGCAACGTCTGGTTCGCCAACGTCATCGAGGTCGGGTGGTAGGCGTACTCGTCGTAGACCAGCACGCCGTCCGCGACACCCTTGCGCTCGAAGCGCCGTCGCACCCCGGGAAAGACCGCCAGCGCGGCCTCCGCCGCCTCCAGCGGCAGTTCCAGCAGGTACGCGGCCAGCACCGCGGCGGCGCTGTTCAGCCCCATGTGTCGCCCCGGCACCGGCAGCCGGAACTCGCCCAGCGACCGGCCGTCGATCGCGGCCAGGTAGCGCACCCCACGCGCCGAGGAGACCATCTCGGTCAATCGCAGGTCGGCGTCGGCGGCCTCGCCGTAGGTGAACACCCGTCGTCCCTCGGAGCGCAGGCTCTCGGCCAACCGCCGACCGCCCGGGTCGTCGGCGCAGGTGATGATGAACCCGTCCGGGTCGGTGAGGCGGGCGAACTCCACGAACGCCGCCTCCAGCGTCGCGTAGTCGCCGTAGGTGTTCAGGTGGTCCGCCTCGACGTTCGTGATGATCGAGACGTACGGGCGGTAGATGAGGAACGAGCGGTCGCTCTCGTCCGCCTCGACCACGAAGTGCTCGCCGGTGCCGTGGTGGGCGCCCGAGCCGACCTCGGAGATCTCCCCACCGATCACGAAGGACGGGTCCACACCGGCCTGCTGGAGCACCATCGTCACCATCGAGGTGGTGGTGGTCTTGCCGTGCGTGCCGGCGACGGCCACCGCCCGACGGCCGGTCATCGCCGCGGCGAGCGCCTCCGAGCGGTGCAGGACCCGCAGGCCACGCCGACGCGCCTCGACCAACTCCAGGTGGTCCTGGGGAATGGCCGACGAGTAGACGACAGTGTCCACGCCGTCGAGGTTGGTCACCTCGTGGCTGAGGTGGATGGTGCCGCCGAGCGCCCGCAGGCCGGCCAGCGAGGGCCACTCCCGCAGGTCGCTGCCGGAGACCCGGATGCCGCGGGTGAGCAGCAGCCGGGCCACGCCGAGCATGCCCACCCCGCCCACTCCGATCAGGTGCACGGCGCCCAGGTCCTCGGCGGTCAGCGTGCCGGCCGGGGTGAACTGCGCGGTCATCGGGCCACCGCCGCCAGCACGAAGGAACGCAGCGCCTCGTCGCCGTCACGCCGGCCGTACGAACCGGCGGCGGCACCCATGTTGTAGAGCCGCTGCGGGTCGCGGATGAGGGGGATGACGGTGCGCTCCAGCCAGTCCGGGGTGAGCTCCGCGTCGTCGACCAGCAGTCCACCGCCGGCCTCCACCACGGGCAGCGCGTTGCGCCGCTGCTCCTGGTTGCTGTGCGGGTACGGCACGTAGATCGTGGGCATCCCGATAGCGGCCACCTCGGCGACGGTCATCGCCCCGCCCCGGGCCAGCATCAGGTCGGCGGCGGCGTAGCCCAGCTCCATCTCGGACAGGTACGGCAGCGTCACGTACGGCACCGGCAGGTCGGTGGGGATCGGCACCGGCTCGTTGCGGGCGCCCATCACGTGCAGCACCTGCACGCCGTTGCGGGCCAGCTCCTTGGCCGCCCCGGAGACCGCCAGGTTGATCGAGCGGGCGCCGGACGAGCCGCCGGACACGAAGAGCACCGGCAGGTCCGGGCGGAGCCCGAAGTGGGCGCGGGCGGCGTTGCGCAGCGCGTACCGGTCCAGACCGGCGATGCTGCGGCGCAGCGGCACACCGACGACCGTGGCGTCCCGCAGCGACTCGGCCTGGCTCGGCTGGTTCGGGAAGCCGACGGCCACGTTCTTGGTGAACTTCATGCCCAGCTTGTTGGCCACGCCCGGTGGCACGTTCACCTCGTGGATCACCATGGGCAGTTCGCGGCGCCACGCGGCCAGGTAGGCCGGCACCGAGACGTACCCGCCGAAGCCGACGACCACGTCGGCGCGCACCTCGTCGATCACCTTGCCCGCGGCGCGCGCCGCGGTCCACATCCGGCCCGGTGTGCGGACCAGGTTCATGTTGACCGACCGGGGCAGCTGGTACGCCGGGATCTGCCGCAGGTCGTAGCCCTTCGGCGGGATCAGGTCGTTCTCCATGCCCCGTGGTGTGCCGAGGCAGGTGATCCGGACGCCCGGGTCGTGTCGGCGCAGGCAGTCGGCGAAGGCGAGCAGCGGGTAGACGTGCCCCCCGGTGCCACCTCCCGCGAGCACCACCGAACGCAGTGGACCCATCAGCGTCTCCTCTCGCTCGCCGCACCCTTGCGGCTGCGGTCCTGTCGGACCCCGCGCGGCGCGGCCTGATCGTCATGGCGCCGCTCGCGGGACCGGGGTACGGACCCTCGGCCAGCGGGCGGCGTCGCCGGTCGGCGGCGCCGGCCGGGAAGCGGCGGCAACGGGGCCCAGAGTAGTCGGACCCACCGGGCCGGCGGACGGGCATGCAGTGCTCTGGCCGCATCGGGTTCGGCGCGGGCGAAGGACGCCAGCATGCCGATGCCGGCCAACGTCACCACCAGGGCACTTCCGCCGTCGGAGATGAACGGCAACGGCAAGCCGGTGATCGGCAGCAGCCCCACCACCCCACCGATGTTGATCACGGCCTGGCTGACCAGCCAGGTGGTCACGGCGGTGGCGGCGAGGCGGCGGAACGGGTCGTCGACCCGCCGGGCGATCCGGAAACCGGTGTACGCGAGGACCGCGAAGAGGCTGAGCACCACGACGCACCCGATCACGCCCAGTTCCTCGGCGATGATCGCGAAGATGAAGTCGTTGTGCGCTTCGGGGAGCCAGTCCCACTTCAGGCTGCCCTTGCCCAGCCCGACACCGAACCAGCCGCCGTGCTCGATGGCCAGCCGCCCCTGGTAGAACTGGAGGCAGTCGTTGAGTTTGCAGGTCTCCGGGTCCGGCGGATTGAAGAACATGTCCAGCCGGGCGAGGCGGTAGTTGTCAGCGCCGCGCTCGCCGGAGCCGGCGCCCAGCGAGGCCACCGCCACGAGCAGACCGATCCCGATCAGACCGGCCGTGGCCAGGGCGCCGAAGACCCGCATCCGCACCCCGGCGGCCCAGAGCAGGCCCACGACCAGGGCCAGCAGACAGAGCATCGTGCCTGTGTCGTTGTAGCCGACCAGGACGAAGAGCAGACCGACCACCGGGAAGAGCGGGGTGGCCAGCTCACGCCACCAACCGAGCGCGGCGCCCTTGCGGGCGACGATGTGCGCACCCCAGAGCACCATCGCGAACTTGGCCAGCTCGGACGGTTGTAGCTGGATGCCGCCGACGAACAGCCAGTTCAGTCGCGCCTCGATCGGGCCGAACGCGGCCGACCGCTGATTGGTCAGCCGGGCGTAGGCGACCAGCAGGTTGAGCACCACCAGGAGGGCGATCGAGGTGAACAGCAGCGGCCGGCCCAGCGACCGGTAGGTGCTGGCCGGCAGGCGCTGGCAGACCCAGAACGCGCCGATGCCGATCACCGCGAAGATTGCCTGCTTGGTCACCGAGGCCGAGGCGTTGCCGTCCTCGGCGTAGTCCTTGACGCTGGTCGCCGAAAAGACCATTGTCAGCCCGATCAGCAGCAGCAGGCCGGCGCAGGACAGCAGCAGGTAGTAGGAGGTCAGCGGCCGGTCCAGCAGGCCGCGCAGCGCGGCGAGCCCGCCGGCCGCGTCGATACCGCGCAGCGGGGTCGACGCCACGGCCTCCGGCTCGCGTCCCGCCGGCCCAGGCTCCCGCGCCCCCGGCCCGGATTCGCGGGCCGCCGCGCCAGGCTCCGGGCCACGTGCCCCGGCGGCCAACTGCGTACGCCCCGACGCGCCCGGCGGCCGACGCGCCCGCCCGCCTGCCCTGCCCTCAGTGCCGATGTCCTCCCCCACCCCGACATCATCACCGCTGAACACGCCCCACCGCCCCACAACGCCCCACCGGGCGTGTCGAACCCGTCCCCACGCCGCCCTCCCGCGTCGATCTTGCACTTTCTGTGCCGGCAAAACACCCATGAAGGGACGTTCCGCCATCCGAAAGTGCAAGATCGACGGATGAGGGGGTGGGCGCGGGGCGCGGGCCCCGCGGATCAGGTCATGTTGGCGAGGAACTCGCTGTAGAACAGGCCCAGGGCGATGGCCACGCCGATGCCGGCGATGATCCAGAAACGCACCACGATGTTGACCTCGCTCCAGCCGGCCAACTCGAAGTGGTGCTGGAGCGGAGACATTCGGAACACCCGTTTACCGGTGGTCTTGAAGGAGATGATCTGGATCACCACGGACATCGTGATGATCACGAAGAGCCCGCCGATGATCGGCAGCAGCAGGATGGTGCGGGTGGACATCGCCATGCCGGCGATCAGACCGCCCAGCCCCAGTGCCCCGGTGTCGCCCATGAAGATCCGCGCCGGGGAGGTGTTCCACCAGAGGAAGCCCACACAGGCCCCGGCCGCCGCCCCGGCGATCAGCGCGATCTCCAACGGGTCGCGGACCTCGTAGCAGTACGGCTGGGTGTAGTTCGGGTCGGCGCACCAGTGGCGGTACTGCCAGAACGCGATCAGCGCGTACGCGGCGAGCACCATCACCGACGCGCCGGTGGCCAGACCGTCCAGGCCGTCGGTGAGGTTGACGCCGTTCGTCGCGGCCATCACCACGAAGATGAAGATGATCACCGCGCCGACCTTGCTGACCTCCAGGAAGTCGATGTCCCGGATGAAGCTCAGCGTGGTGCTGCCCACCGTCTCGGTGTTTGTCGCCAGGCCCGAACCGTTTGTCATCGTGCTCGGGAACCACAGCGCGATCACCCCGAAGACCGCACCGACCAGGATCTGGCCGAGCAACTTGCCGCGCTTGTTCAGCCCGGCGCTGTTGCGCTTGCGCACCTTGAGGAAGTCGTCGAGGAAACCCACAGCGCCGGAGAAGACCATCAGCCCCAGCAGCACCAGCGCGGTGATGGTCGGCTCCACCTGGGCGATCTGCTGGTCCGGCAGGGTGGTCAGGGCCAGGTGCCCGGCCACGTACGCGATCACCGTGGCCAGGATGAAGACCACGCCACCCATCGTGGGCGTGCCCTTCTTGCCCTGGTGCATGGCGGGGCCGTCGGACCGGATCGGCTGACCGGCCTTGAGCCGGGTGAACACCTTGATCGCGATCGGGGTGCAGAAGAGCGATACGAGGAAGGCCACCCCGATGGCGACGATGACCGCCCTCATCGGGTCGACTCCCCACCGGCGTCGGCGCGCAGGGCGTCGGCCACCTCCCAGGTCCGGTACCGGGAACCCTTGACCAGGACGACGTCACCCGGTCGTAGCTCGCTCCGCAGCACCTCGACGGCCGCCGCCTGATCGGTGAGCAGCACCGACTCTCCTCCCCAGTTCGCTACCGCTGTCGCGCCTTCGTGGATCGGCGCGGCCGGCTCACCCACCACGAGCAGCCGGTCGACACCCAGCTCGGCCGCGAGTCGGCCGACCTCGGCGTGGCCGTCGTACTCGAACGGGCCCAGCTCGGCCATGTAACCAAGCACCGCGACGGTACGCCGCCCCTGGCCCATGCTGGCCAGCGCCCGTACCGCTACCGCCATCGACGCAGGGTTGGCGTTGTACGAGTCGTCGATCACTGTCACCCCGTCGGGGCGGTCGAAGACGTCCATCCGTCGGGTCGAGACCAGCCCCAGCTCGCCGAGGGCCGTGGCCAGCTCGGTCAGCGGCATGCCCAGCTCCCGGGCGACCGCCGCCGCCGCGAGGGTGTTCCAGACCTGGTGGCGGCCGGCCAGCCGCAGCCGCACCGGCGCGCGCCCCTCCGGGGTGACCAGGGTGTACGACGGGTGACCCCGCTCGTCGAGCGTGACGTCCTCGGCGCGCACGTCGGCATCCGGTGCCTCGCCGTAGCGGACCACCCGGGCCTGCGTGCGGCTCGCCATCGCGTCCACCCGGGGATCGTCGGCGTTCAGCACGGCCAGCCCGTCCGGCGGCAGCGCCTCGACCAGCTCGCCCTTGGCCACGGCGATGGTGTCCTGCGAGCCGAACTCGCCGATGTGCGAGGTGCCGACGTTGAGCACCACGGAGATCCTTGGCGGCACCAGCTCGCACAGGTACCGCACGTGCCCGACCCCGCGCGCGCCCTTCTCCATCACCAGGTAGCGGGTGCCCGGGTCGGCCTGCAGCGCGGTGTACGGGTGCCCCAGCTCGTTGTTGAACGAGCCGGGCGGCGCCACAGTGGCCCCGAGTCGGGCGGTGAGCTGACCGATCAGGTCCTTCGTGGTGGTCTTGCCGGACGAGCCGGTCACGCCGATCACGGTCAGCCCGGTCAGCCGGTCCACCGCCGCGCGGGCCAGTCGGCCCATCGCGGTCAGGGCGTCGTCGACCAGCACCATCGGCACCCCGGGCACCTCTCGGCTGCCGAGCACCGCCACCGCGCCGGCCTGGATCGCCGTCGCCGCGTAGTCGTGCCCGTCGACCTTCTCCCCCGGGAAGGCCACGAAGAGCGAACCGGGCCCCACCTTGCGCGAGTCGAACTCCACCGATCCGGTGACGGTGGCGGCCGGGTCGGCGGCCACCAGCCGCCCGCCGACCGCCGCGGCCACCTCGGCCAGGCTCAGCGTGATCACCGCTGACCCGCCAGGTCCCCGAAGCGGGCCCGCAGCGCCTCGGCCAACTCGACGCTGTCGTCGAACGGGAGCACCTGGCCCGCCACCTCCTGGCCGCGCTCGTGGCCCTTGCCGAGCAGCGCGATCACGTCGCCCGGCTCGGCCAGCCGCACCGCCTCGTCGATCGCGGCACGGCGGCCCGCCACCTCGATGATCCGAGCGGCAGTGCCGGCCCGGTACGCCCCGGCCAGCACCTCGGCGCGAATCTCCCCCGGGTCCTCGGTGCGCGGGTTGTCGTCGGTCACCAGCACCACGTCGGCTCCCTCCGCCGCGGCGGCGCCCATCACCGGCCGCTTGCCCCGATCCCGGTCCCCGCCGGCGCCGATCACACAGATCAGTCGGCCGGCGCTGAACTCTCGCAGCGCGGCAAGCGCTGCCACTATCGCGTCAGACTTGTGGGCGTAGTCGACCACCCCGCGCACCGGCGCGGCCACGTCGACCAACTCCAGCCGGCCCGGGACGCCCCCGCAGGCGGCCACACCGGTCGCCGCGGTCACCGGGTCCACCCCGGCACCGACCAGTGCGGCGATGGCCAGCAGCGCGTTGGCCACGTTGTGCCGGCCGGGCAGCGCGACACCGGCGGACACCGCCACGCCGTTCGGGCCGTGCGCGGTGAACCGCTGCGCGTACCCCTCGCCGCCCACACCGTCGGCCCACCAGGTCGCGCCCTGCTCACCGGCCGCCGAGTAGGTGACAGTGCTCGGCTTGAGCAGCGGCTTCAACGCCGGGTCGTCGTGGTTGAGCACCTCGACCGCGCAGCGCCCGTCGAAGAGCTGGGCCTTCGCCGCGAAGTAGTCGTCGCTGTCGGCGTGGAAGTCCAGGTGGTCGGAGCCGAAGTTGGTGTAACCACCGACGGCGAACCGCACACCACCCACCCGGCCCATGGCCAGCGCGTGGCTGGAAACCTCCATGACCACGGCGGTGACCCCACGCTCGCGAGCGGTGGCCAACATGGCGTGCAGGTCGGTCGCCTCGGGAGTGGTGCGGACACTGTCGATCACCAGATCACCGAGCCGGGTCTCCACAGTCCCGACCAGCCCGGTGGTGTGCCCGGCGGCCCGCAGCCCCGACTCGATCAGGTACGCGGTGGACGTCTTGCCCGCGGTGCCGGTCACCCCGATCACTGTGAGGTCGGCGGTCGGGTCGCCGTACACGGCCGAGGCCAGCTCGCCGAGCACGGCGCGCGGGTCGGGCACCACCAGGGCGGGCAGGCCGGTTCCCGCCGCCAACTCCGCGCCGGCCCTGTCGGTCAGCAGCGCCACGGCACCCGCCTCGACGGCGGCGGCGGCGAACTCCGCGCCGTGCCGACGGGCACCGGGCAGCGCCGCGTACAGGTCGCCGGGGCGAACCTCCTGGCTGGCGTGGGTGACCCCGGAGACGACCACCGCGGCGGCGTCCGCCGGAAGGTCGACGGCGAGCCGGACGGCGAGATCACCGAGCCGGACTCCGGTCACGGTACGTGGACGTGGATTGCCGGGCACGGCGTCAGACCCTACCCGGTCGTCCGGTTCCGGCCGCACAGCCGCCCCGGTGGTTCGTCGGCACTCACCGATGATGTCCCGCCGTTGCTGCTCAGCGCGGATAGACCACGAACTTGGGCGCGGATCCGCCGGTGGAGGGCGGTACCCGGTAGTGACGCAGAGTGAACTGCATCATGTCCCGGAACGCCGGCCCGGCGATCGCCGCGCCCCCGCCGTTGGGCGCATACACGAACACCGCGATCACGTACCGGGGGTTCTCGGCGGGAGCCATCCCGATGAACGAGGACACCTCGCCGGGCTGCTTCTTGCCGTTCACCAGCCGCCAGCCGGTGCCGGTCTTGCCGGCGACCCGGTAACCGGGAACCGCGGCGGTGACGCCGGTGGCGCCGTCGACGGTGGTGACCGCCTCCAGCATGGTGCGCAGGGCCGCCGCGTTCTGCGGGCTGAGCACCGAGCGGGTCACCGGTGCCGGCGCGGGGGTGCGCTTGCCGTCCGGGCCGATCACCTCCTTGACGAGGTGCGGCTGCACGTACGTGCCGTTGTTGGCGATGGCGGCGTACGCGGCGGCCATCTGCAGTGGGGTGGCGTCGACGCTGTGCCCGATCGGCACCGACCCCTGCGAGGACTCGCTCCACTCGTCGGCCGGCAGCAGTCGACCGCTGGCCTCCCCGGGCATCCCCTCGCCGGTGGGCTTGCCCAGCCCGAACCGCTTCTGGTAGTCGATCAGCCGATCCGGACCGAGTTCGTCGGCGATGGTGATCGTGCCGACGTTCGACGAGAAGGCGAGCATCCCCGGCACGCTCATCCGCTTGCCGTTGGCCGGATGGGTGTCGGAGAACCAGGTGTCGCCCTTCTTGATGCTGTTGGCGATCGGCAGCGTGGTGTCCGGCGTGATCACTCCCTCCTGCAACGCTGCGCCGTAGGTGATCGCCTTGTGCACCGAGCCGGGGTCCACCACGAAGCTGGTCGCGGCGTCCTCCCGGGCGACCGGGTCGCTGGGCGTCGGCTTCGCCGCGTCGTAGGTGGGGTTGCTGGCCTGGGCCAGCACCGCGCCGGAGGGAATCTCGATGACCACGGCGGCACCGGTGCCGCCCGGCGCCTGGGCCATGCCCGCGCTGAGAATTTGCTGCGTCCGGAACTGCAGGTCACGGTTGAGGGTGAGGGCGAGCGAGCTGCCCGGCTTGGCGGGAGTGGTCCGGCTGTAGCCACCGGGAATGGGCGCGGCGAGGTCGCCGAGGCCGGCCTCGTACACCCGTTTGCCGTCCTGACCGGCGAGCACGTCGTCGTAGCGGGCCTCCAGCCCCTCCAATCCGACCATGTCCTGGCTGGTGAAGCCGATCAGGTTGGCCGCCAGGTCACCGCCGGGCACCTCGCGACGCTCGTCGCGGTGCACCCCGATGCCGGACAGCTCCAGCGCCTGCACGCGCTTGGCGGTCGAGATCTCCACTCCTCGCGCCAGGTACACGAATCGGGACGCCTTACCGTCCTCCAGCTTGCGGGGCTTCATCAGCTCCATCAGCTTCGACACCGGGATGCCGAGCAGCGGGGAGAGCGCCTTGGCGACGGCGGCCGAGTCCTCCACCTCGGTCGGATCGGCGTACACGTACCGCGCCTCGACACTGCGGGCCAGCGGCGCGCCGGTGCTGTCGTAGATCGCACCCCGCGGCGCCGGCAGCTCGACGGTGCGGAGCCGGTCGACGATGCCGCCCCCGGCGTACGCCGGAGCGTCGACAGTCTGGAGGAAGATCAGCCGGATCCCGATGGTGGCGAAGAGCGTCAGGGCGAGCACGGTGCCCAGCCGCAGCCGCAGTCGCGAGTCGGCAAGCTTCGGCGGGCGTCGTGGCTTGCGCGACGGCCGCCGGGCCGCCGGTCGGTCGGTGCGCCGCGGCGCGCGTGGCGTGGTCCGGCGGCGCGGCGGCGGCTCGTCCCCACCCGGGCCACCGGGGGTTCGCGGCGCGACGGTGCGCACCACCCCACCGCGTCCGGCCGCCGGAGCGTCGCGCCGGCCGGCCCGGGCGGCGGCCCGACCGCCGTCGAGCACCTGCAACGCCGGCCGGAACGGGTCACCGGACCGGGTGCTGCGCGGCGTACGCCGCTGCTCGGCGCCCTGACCGCGCGCCGGCGTGCCGTGCTCCTCGCGGACGGTCCGACCCCTCGGGGTGTACGCCCGGGCGCCGGAGATGCCCCCGATGCCCGGCTCGCCGGTGCGCGGCTCGCCGTCGGCGGGCCCGGCATCACGTGCAGAACCGCGCCGGGACCCCGTAGGGTCCCGGCGCGGCTCGTCCGACCTTGGTGGCACCGGTCAGCCTCCCGCACCCTGGCTGGTCACCGACGGCTGGCCGTTCGCCGGCTGCGGCACACCGATGGTCTTGCCGTCCGGCAGCCGGATGTAGCCCGGCTCGCCGGCGTCGACCAGGCCCAGCCGCTTCGCGTTGGCGGTCAGGTTGCCCGGCGCCTCGGCGTCGGCGATCTGCTTGTCCAGTTGCTGCTTCTCCAGGTCCAGTCGAGCCTGCTGCTGCTGCAACCGCTCCAGCCGGAACGCGTTCTCATTGATCTTGGTGTTGACCGCCAGGATGCCCAGCACCCCACCGACCACCAGCACCACGATCAGCGCCGCGAACGGCGCACGCGGCACCGAGATCGGCGGCGGCGGCGCCACCCGCAGCCGCGGCGGCCGGGCGCTGGTCGCGCTGGCGGCCTTCTCGACCGGTCGCAGCGCGGCCGTGCCCTGAGTCGGGAACTCGCGCGCCCCCCGGGCGCGAGTCTCCCCCTGCCGATTCGTTCGATCGATGCGTGGCGTACCGTTTCCGAGGCGCGGAGCCCGCTCCGCCGCGATCCGGCCCCCCGACCGCGGTGCGCGCTGCCCGCCGCCGGTGACGTCCCGGCGGTCGCGCTTGTCAATGCTCATGTCCCCTCCCCCTCAACATCCGTCCCTCTAGCCGTCCCGGTGCCCCTGACCCCCCACGGATCAGGCGGACCCCGTGCCCGGTTGGTGCATTCCCTTCACCCGTCGGCGAGACCGTTCGCGGTCGGTCCGCCCCTGCTCTGTCGCGTTCGGGTCGAGTCGCTCCGCGGCCCGCAGCCGCACCGAGGCGGCCCGCGGGTTCGCGGCGACCTCCGCCTCCCCCGGCAGTTCGGCGCCCCGGCTGAGCAGCCGGAACGTCGGACCGGACCCGGGAAGCTCGACCGGGAGGTCAATCGGGCCCTTACTGCGGACCCGGTCCGTGAGGGCCGCCTTGGTGAGCCGGTCCTCCAGCGAGTGGTAGGACAGGACCACCATGCGACCGCCCACGGTCAGTGCGTCGAGTGCGGATGGCAACGCTGTCTCCAGCGCTGCCAGCTCTCTGTTTACCTCGATCCGTAAAGCCTGAAACGTTCTCTTTGCCGGGTGCCCACCCGTTCGTCGGGCTGGTGCGGGAATGGAGTCCCGAACCAGCTCCGCCAGCAGCGCGGACGAGGTGATCCGGGCCCGCTCCCGCTGCCGGATGATCGCCGAGGCGATCCGACCGGCGAACTTCTCCTCGCCGTAGACCCGCAGCACCCGGGCCAGGTCCGGATGCGCGTACGTGTTGACCACCTCTTCGGCGGTCACCCCCCGGGTCTGGTCCATCCGCATGTCCAACGGCGCGTCCTGGGCGTACGCGAACCCTCGGTCGGGCGCGTCCAACTGCAACGACGAGACACCCAGGTCGAACAGGATGCCGTCGATGGCCGGATAGCCCAGCCGGTCCAGCACGTCCGGCAACTCGTCGTAGACGGCGTGCTCCAGGTGCACCCGATCGGCGAACCGGGCCAGCCGGACCCGCGCGTGAGCGAGCGCCTCGGTGTCCCGGTCGAGCCCGATCAGGACCGTCTCCGGATGCGCCTCGAGCACCGCCTCCGCATGCCCGGCGAGACCGAGCGTCGCGTCGACGTAGACCGTCCGGCCGCCTCGACCCAGCGCGGGGGCCAGCAGCTCGAGACACCGCTCGAGCAGCACCGGCACGTGCGTGCCGCGCAACTCCCCCATGATGACCCCCACTGGTTGAAACGTCCGTTCTTCTCGTGCGCCTGTCGTCGGACGGCGCTGCCGTCGTACCGCCAGATCCCCATCCGCTCCCGCCTGACACCGGACCGTCGCCCAATGACTGGATCGTGCGCCTGGCACCGGGGAAGTGATGCCAGGAACTCGAAAGCGGCTGGAGATCTCGCAGTACGTCGGGCGCCGTTACCGCCCTACAGACCGCCGGGCAGCACCCCCTCCTCGATGTCGGCGAAGTCGTCTTCGCTCTCGGCGAGGTAGGTCTCCCAGGCGACCTTGTCCCAGATCTCCACCCGCGTGCTCGCGCCGATCACCACCAACTCGCGGTCCAGTGCGGCATAGGCCCGCAGGTGAGCCGGAATGGTCACCCGACCCTGCTTGTCTGGAACCTCGTCGTGCGCGCTGGCGAAGAAGACCCGGCTGTAGGCCCGGGCCGCCTTGTGGGTCATCGGCTGTGCGCGCAACTGCTCCGCGATCCGCTGGAACTCAGGGGTCGGGAAGACGTAGAGGCAGCGCTCCTGCCCTTTGGTGACCACGACACCCCCCGCCAGCTCATCCCGGAACTTGGCCGGAAGGATCAACCGGCCCTTTTCGTCCAGGCGCGGAGTGTGGGTGCCGAGAAACATCGGCCCAACCCCCTCGCCCCTGAGCGGCGTTCGCGGCGCCGCTGACCCCCCGGGCCGGTGAGCCCTCCCGGCCTCACCATTGGTCCCCACTCTACTCCACTTCCCTCCACCCGCAACCAAATTCGCCCGCGTGGCGCGCCTGACCCGGCGACAAAACCGCACGTCACAAGGGGTGGAGCGGAGTGGAGGGCTCCGGCCGCCCCTCGGCGTGGTCCGCTTTCCGACATAGATCGACTCCGTCCGGGGGACGCCGACCCGGCCGCCCGCGCAACCACCACGGCCGAACGGTTCACCGTCGGCGGCGATCTGGTGGGGCCGGCGGTCCGGTAACCTCGCTCGCGTGACGGACGCGAAAATGCCCCTACGGGCCAAGGTGGCCAGCTCCGTGTCACGGACCGCCGCGGCGCTCTCCCGGGCCGCCGGCCGTGGCGACGGTTCGGTGATCGGCGGGTGGATCGGCCTGAAGATCGACCCGGACCTGCTGGCCCACCTGTCGGCCGGGCGCGCGATCGCGCTCGTCTCCGGCACCAACGGCAAGACCACCACCACCCGGTTGACCTCCGCCGCGGTCGGCGTGCTCGGCCGGGTCGCCACCAACTCGTTCGGCGCCAACATGCCCAGCGGGCACACCTCGGCGCTGGCCAAGGCCGGCAGCACCCCGTACGCGGTGCTGGAGGTCGACGAGCACTACCTGGCGCAGGTGCTGGAGGCGACCGAGCCGCACGTTGTCGCGCTGCTGAACCTCTCCCGCGACCAGCTCGACCGCGCCAAGGAGGTCGCCATGATGGCGCAGCTCTGGCGCGCGGCGCTGGTCCGGCACACCGACGTACGGGTGGTGGCCAACGCCGACGACCCGCTGGTGGTGTGGGCCGCCACCCCACCGGGCGACCCCGCCCGGGGCATCAACCCGCCGCACGTGACGTGGTTCAGTGCCGGCCAACGCTGGCACGACGACTCCTGGGTCTGCCCGGAGTGCGGCTCCACCATCCAGCGCTCCGGCGAGCAGTGGTGGTGCACCGGCTGCCCGCTACGCCGACCGGAGCCGCACTGGGTCGTCGAGGACGAGGGCGTGCTCGACCCCACCGGCGCCTGGCACAAGGTCTCCCTCCAACTGCCCGGCAAGGTCAACCTCGGCAACGCGGCGACCGCGCTGGCGGTGGCCGCCGAGTTCGGCGTCCGCCCGGTCGACGCGGTGTCCCGCCTCGGCATCGTCACCTCGGTGGCCGGCCGCTACGCCCAGGTCGACAAGGACGGGCGCAACATCCGGCTGCTGCTGGCCAAGAACCCGGCCAGTTGGCTGGAGGCGTTCGACATGGCCGACGACGCGCCGACCCTGCTCTCCATCAACGCGCGCGACCCCGACGGCCTGGACACCTCCTGGCTCTACGACGTCGACTTCGCCCCGCTCCGCGGCCGGCAGGTGTTGATCACCGGCGACCGGGCATACGACCTGGCGGTTCGACTGGACGTCAACGACGTGCCGTTCCAGCACGTCCGCACGTTCGACGACGCACTCCGGTCGGTCCCGCCCGGGCGGCTGGAGGTCATCGCGAACTACACCGCGTTCCAGGACATCCGAGCGGAGTTGGACCGTGTCATCTGAGAGTCTGCGCATCGTCTGGATCTACCCCGACCTGCTCTCCACCTACGGAGACCGGGGCAACGCCCTGATCCTCGCCCGGCGGGCCCGGCAGCGTGGGATGCCGGTCGAGGTGCTGGAGGTCCGCTCCGACGAGCGACTGCCCGCGACCGCCGACATCTACCTGGTCGGTGGCGGCGAGGACGGCCCGCAGGCGCTCGGCGCCCAGCGGCTGCTGGCCGACGGCGGCCTGCACCGCGCCGTCGCGCAGGGCTCGGTGGTGTTCGGCGTCTGCGCCGGCTACCAGCTGCTCGGCACCTCGTTCTTCGCCAAGGGTGTGCAGTGCCGCGGGCTGGAGCTGCTCGACCTGCGGTCCGACCGGGGCGAGAGCCGGGCCGTGGGCGAGCTGGCCGGTGAGATCGACCCCCGGCTGGGCCTGCCCCCGCTGACCGGTTTCGAGAACCACGGCGGCCGCACCCACCTCGGTCCGGAGGTGTCCCCGTTGGCCCGGGTCACCGCCGGGGTGGGCAACGACGGCGCCACCGAGGGCGCATGGCGCGGCAAGCTGCTGGGCACCTACTCGCACGGGCCGGCGCTGGCTCGCAACCCGGCCCTGGCCGACCTGCTGCTGCGCTGGGCCACCGGGGCACACCAGCTCCCGCCGTTGGACGACACCTGGTCGGACCGGCTCCGCAACGAGCGCCGCTCCGCGGTGGCCGCCGCCCGGGCATGATCCGTGCCGTCCGACGGCTGCTCCGGCAGCCGTCGGCCGCCCGGTTCGCCCTGCTCGTGCTGCTGATCGGCGGGTGCGGGTTACTGCTGCTGCTGGTGCCCCGGCCGGATCCGGCGCAGTTACCGCTGGTCGCCGACCGGCTGGGCGACCTCGCTCCGGTGGCGGCGATCCTCGGTGGCGCGCTGCTGCTGGTCGCGCTGGTGCCCCGGACCTTCATCACGCTCGCCGCAGGTGCGATCTTCGGCCCGCTGGAGGGCGCCGCGTACGCCCTCGGCGCCGCGCTGGTGGCGGCGGCGATCGGGTTCACTGTCGGCCGGTTGCTCGGGCGGGAGTTCGTGGCCGAACGGGTCCGCGGTCGCCTGGCCAGCCTCGACGGCTGGTTCGCCCGGCAGAGCGTGCTCGGTGTGGTCACCGTCCGGCTGCTGCCGATCGCCGGCTTCGGCCTGGTCAGCTACGGCTACGGCACGACCGGCGCCCGAGTGCTGCCGTTCCTCGCCGGCAGCGTGATCGCGTCCGCGCCGACCGCCTTCGGCTACGCGGCGATCGGCGCGGCGGTCAGCTCCCCCGGCCACGTCAACTGGTACGCCGCAGCCCCGGCCAGCCTCGGCCTGATCGCCAGCCTGGTGCTCATCCACCAGTGGTGGCGCGCCGAACGCCGCCGCCGTCGCACCATGCCGGTCTGAACCGCGGACTTCCTCTTCCGGCCCCCGTTGCGCGACGGGAAGCTCGCCGTCACCAGGATCCTCGGCGAGGAACAACTCGGACCCCGCACAGCAGCACGCGTACTCGCTGCTCCGCGCGGACCGGCTGCCGCCACTGCCGCCCCGCCCGTGACCACCGGAGCGCAACCGTCGGGTGGCTGGTCTGGTTGATCCGGCGACTGCACGAGCCGGTTGTGCGGAGACCGGCGGGGGATACGCCGGAGAGCGTTATGACTCAGAGGCATATTTATGCCCCTGAGTCATAACGCTCACCGCGGTGCCCGCCTCCGTGGACGTCACGGTGCGTATCGCTCGCAGTCAGGCGACGACCGAGACCATCCGGCCCTTGACCACGATGACCTTGCGCGGTTCCTTCCCGTTCAGGGTCGCCGCCACCGCGTCCAGGGCCGCCGCGCGGACGACCTCCTCGGAGGCGTCGGCGGGGACCTCGATGCGACCACGGACCTTGCCGTTGACCTGCACCGGGTAGGTCACCGTGTCGGCCACCAGCAGCGCCGGGTCGGCGGTCGGGAAGTCCGCGTACGTCAGCGAGGTGTCGTGGCCCAGCTTGCGCCACAACTCCTCGGCCACGTGCGGGGCGAACGGCGCCACCATCAGCACCAGCGGCTCGGCCACCTCGCGGGGCGTGGCCGACAGTCGGGTCAGCCCGTTGGTCAGCTCGATCAGCTTGGCGATCGCTGTGTTGAACCGGATGCCGTCCATGTCGCCACGGACCCCGTCGATCACCTTGTGCAGCAGCCGGCGGGTCGCCTCGTCGGCCTGGTCCTCGGTGATCCGCAGGGCACCGGTCTGCTCGTCGACGACGGCCCGCCACACCCGCTGCAGGAACCGGTACGAGCCGACCACCGCCCGGGTCTCCCAGGGGCGGGAGACCTCCAGCGGGCCCATCGACATCTCGTACACCCGGAAGGTGTCCGCGCCGTAGGCGGCACACATGTCGTCGGGCGTCACCACGTTCTTCAGCGACTTGCCCATCTTGCCGTACTCGCGGTTGACCGCCAGGTCACCCAGGTAGTAAGCGCCGTCGCGCTCGAAGACCTCCTCGGCCTGCACGTAGCTGCCGCGCGAGTCGGTGTACGCGTACGCCTGGATCATGCCCTGGTTGAACAGCTTGCGGAACGGCTCGAACGACGACACGTGCCCCAGGTCGAACAGCACCTTGTGCCAGAACCGCGCGTACAGCAGGTGCAGCACGGCGTGCTCGGCGCCACCGACGTACAGGTCGGTGCCCCCGCAGTCGCCGTCGGCGCGCGGACCCATCCAGTACCGCTCGTTCTCCGCGTCGACGAACCGCTCGCTGTTTGTCGGGTCCAGGTAGCGCAGCTCGTACCAGCAGGAGCCGGCCCACTGCGGCATCACGTTGGTTTCCCGGGTGTAGCGCTTCGGTCCGTCACCCAGGTCCAGTTCGACCTCGACCCAGTCGCGCCGCCGCGACAGCGGGGTCTCCGGGTTGCTGTTGGCGTCGTCGGCCTCGAACGTCTTCGGGGAGAAGTCGTCGACCTCCGGCAGCTCGACCGGCAGCATCTCCTCCGGCAGGGCGATGGCCGCGCCGGTCTCGTCGTAGACGATCGGGAACGGCTCGCCCCAGTAACGCTGCCGGGAGAACAGCCAGTCGCGCAGCCGGTAGGTCACCGCGCCGGCGCCGTGCCCGTTCGCCTCCAGCCAGGCGATGATCGCCGCCTTGGCGTCGGCGACCCCCATGCCGTTCAGGTCCAGGCCGCGCTCGGGCGCGGCGCTGTTGATCGCCGGGCCGTCCCCGGTGTACGCCTTGCCGTCGAAGCCCTCCGCGGGCTGCACGGTACGGACGATGGGCAGCTCGAAGACCTCGGCGAACGCCCAGTCCCGCTCGTCCTGCGCCGGCACCGCCATGATCGCGCCGGTGCCGTAGCCGGCCAGCACGTAGTCGGCGATGAAGATCGGGATCTGCCCACTGGTGACCGGGTTGGTGGCGTACGCGCCGATGAAGACGCCGGTCTTCTCCTTGCTGTCGGACTGCCGCTCGACGTCGGTCTTGGCGGCCGCCGCCTTGCGGTACGCCTCGACGGCCTCCCGGGGGCTGGCGTGCCCGCCGGTCCAGGCGTCCCTCGTCCCGTCCGGCCAGCTGGCCGGCGCCAGCGCGTCGACCAGCTCGTGCTCGGGCGCCAGCACCATGTAGGTGGCACCGAAGACGGTGTCCGGGCGGGTCGTGAACACCCGCACCGGCGCCGCGCTGGTCGGGAAGTCGATGTGGGCGCCGATGGAGCGGCCGATCCAGTTGCGCTGCATCAGCTTGATCGGCTCGGGCCAGTCCAGGCTGTCCAGGTCGTCCAGCAGCCGGTCGCCGTACGCGGTGATCCGCATCATCCACTGCTTCAGGTTGCGCTTGAAGACCGGGAAGTTGCCCCGCTCGGAACGGCCGTCGGCGGTGACCTCCTCGTTGGCCAGCACGGTGCCCAGCCCCGGGCACCAGTTCACCGGCGCCTGCGAGACGTACGCCAGGCGGTGGTCGTCGACGACCTGGCGGCGCTCGGCGACGCTCAGCTCGGCCCAGGCGCGGCCGTCCGGCGTGGGCCGGTTACCGCCCTCGAACTCGGCGATCAGCTCGGCGATCGGACGGGCCCGGTTGGCGTCGCGGTCGTACCAGGAGTTGAAGATCTGCAGGAAGATCCACTGGGTCCAGCGGTAGAAGTCGGTGTCGATGGTGGCCACCGAGCGACGCTCGTCGTGCGCCAGCCCCAGCCGGCGCAGCTGCGCCTTGTACCGCTCGATGTTCGCGACGGTGGTGGTCCGGGGGTGGGTGCCGGTCTGCACCGCGTACTGCTCGGCGGGCAGGCCGAACGCGTCGAAGCCCATCGCGTGCAGCACGTTGCGGCCGGCCATCCGCTGGTAGCGGGCGTAGCAGTCGGTGCCGATGTAGCCCAGCGGGTGGCCGACGTGCAGGCCCGCCCCGGAGGGGTACGGGAACATGTCCAGCACGTACAGCTTTTCCGCGCCGGCGCGTGGATGGGTCGGGTCGGCCAGCGGGCCGGTCGGGTTCGGTGCGTGGAAGGTGCCCTCGCGCGCCCAGATGTCCTGCCAACGAATCTCGATCTCGTCGGCCAGGGCCGCGGTGTACCGGAACGGGGGAATGTCGCCCGCCGGTGCGGCTGCCTCACTCATCGTCTCTCCTCGCTTCGCTTCGCTTCGTCTCGGCACCACCGGGCCGGGCCGGCGGCGGGCACAAAAAAGCCCCTCGCGCAGGAGGGGCCGCCGTGCTGTCGCTGGGTTCAGCGCATCAGCACGGCCCGGTAAGAAGCAGGAAGACTCCGGCCATGCCCCGCAGTGTACCTCTTCCACGGTTCGCCCTGCCCGGCCCCCGGGCGGTGTCGAACCCGTTCCCCCGAGCTGGCGAATATCGGTGCGTAACCGACGGACTACCTGCGGGGGTCGGCGATAACGACAAACATGGTTAGCCTGAGAGACTAGTGAGATTCCTGCGGCAAACGAGGCTCGACGTCGCGAACCCAACGGCGGGTCCAGGTGCTCTCTAGAGAGCTGCCGTGACGGCGACGAGGAGGAGGCCCGTGACACAACAGACCTGGGACGAGGTGGGCGGCCTGTTGCCGCACGACGAGTTCCGCGCCGCCAGCGAGGCCATCGTGGCCAACATCGAGCAGGTCATCGAGGGTAAGACCGCCACCGTGCGGCTCGCCCTGGCCGTCCTGCTCGCCGAGGGTCACCTCCTGATCGAAGACGTCCCGGGTGTCGGCAAGACCAAGCTTGCCAAGGCCCTCGCCCGGTCCATCGACTGCACAGTGCGACGGATCCAGTTCACCCCCGACCTGCTGCCCAGCGACGTCACCGGGGTCAGCGTCTACAACCAGGAGACGCACGACTTCGAGTTCCGCCCCGGTGCCGTGTTCGCCAACCTGGTGGTCGGCGACGAGATCAACCGGGCCTCGCCGAAGACCCAGTCGGCGTTGCTGGAGTGCATGGAGGAGCGGCAGGTCACCGTCGACGGGGTGACGTACCAGCTCCAGACCCCGTTCATGGTGATCGCCACCCAGAACCCGATCGAGATGGAGGGGACCTACCCGCTGCCGGAGGCGCAGCGCGACCGGTTCACCGCCCGCATCGCTATGGGTTACCCGGACTCCAACGCCGAGCTGGCCATGCTCGACGGGCACGGCGCCACCGACCCGCTGCACGAGCTGCGCGCGGTCTCCGACGCGGCCATCGTCCGGCAGCTGATCGCCACCGTCCGGCAGGTGCACGTGGCGGACGCGGTCAAGCAGTACGCGATCGACCTGGTCACCGCCACCCGCGAGGCCCCCGACCTGCGGCTCGGCGCGTCCCCCCGGGCGACCCTGCAACTGTTGCGCACCGCCCGGGCGGTCGCCGCCCTGGAGGGCCGCGACTACGTCCTCCCCGACGACCTGCAGGCCCTGGCGGTGCCGGTGCTCGCCCACCGGATCATCCCGACCGCCGACGCGCAGCTCGCCCGGCGCACCACCGACGCGATCGTCTCCGAGCTGGTGCACCGCCTGCCGCTGCCACACGACCGGCAGCGCAACCCGTACGACACCCGGCCCCCCGCCACCGGCAACGGTCGCGCACCCTACGAGCCGCGGAGGCCATGACGTGCGTGCCGGGCTGCGCGGGCTGACCACCCGCGGGCGGTCCTTCCTCGCCGCTGCGGTCGCGGCGGCGATCTCGGCCGGAATCCTCGGCGAGAAGGACCTGCTCCGGGTGGCTGTGCTGTTGGCCATCCTGCCGTTGCTGGCCGCCGCCTACGTCGGGCGGAGCCGCTACAAGCTGGCCTGCAACCGTTCCCTGGACCCGCACCGGGTTCCGGTCGGCGCCAACTCCCGGGTGGTGCTGCGCCTACAGAACCTGTCCCGGCTGCCGACCGGCACCCTGCTCCTGGAGGACCGGCTGCCCTACGCGCTGGGCAGCCGGCCCCGGGTGGTGTTGGAGCGGCTCGGCGCGCACCAGGCCAGCTCCGTGGCGTACACGGTGCGGGCCGACGTGCGGGGCCGCTACGACGTGGGCCCGCTGGTCGTCCGGATGACCGACCCGTTCGGCCTGTGCGAGCTCACCCGCTCCTTCCCCAGCACCGACCACCTGACGGTCATCCCGCAGGTCACCCCGCTGCCGTCGGTCCGGCTCCCCGGGGAGTACGCGGGCAGCGGCGACAGCCGGGCCCGCTCGGTGGCGGTGCACGGCGAGGACGACGCGGCGACCCGGGAGTACCGGCGCGGCGACGACCTGCGCCGGGTGCACTGGAAGTCCACCGCCCGCACCGGTGAGCTGATGGTGCGCCGCGAGGAGCAACCGTGGGAGAGCCGGGCCACCGTCGTCCTGGACACCCGGGCGTACGGCCACCGGGGCGAGGGGCCGACGGCCAGTTTCGAGTGGTCGGTCTCGGCCGCCGCGAGCATCGCCGTTCACCTGCGGCAGGCCGGTTACAAGTTGCGCCTGGTCACCGGCTCGGGGGCAGATGTGGACGCCTCCGAGGCCGGCGGGGACGGTGCGCTGCTCGACCACCTCGCGGAGGTCCGACTGGATCAGCGCGCCGAGGTCACCGGCCTCGTGCAGCGGGTCCGCCAACGCGCCGACGGCGGTCTGATCATCGGCCTGTTCGGCACGGTGAGCGTCGCCGAGGCGGAGCTGCTGGCCGGGCTGCGGGGCAACGGCGCCACCTGTGTCGGCTTCCTCCTGAACAGCTCCACCTGGCTCAGCCTGCCGGAGAAGGCACGGGCCGAGGCGGAGCACGCCCACGCCGCCGCCGTCCTCGCCATGTTGCAGAGTGGCTGGCGGGTGGTCGGCGTCGACCACGGCGGCCGGCTGCCGGCGCTGTGGCCGCAGGTCGGTCGGGGCGCCCAGGGGTTCGCCCTGCGGGCCGCGCTGGCCGAGACGGTCGCCGGCGGTGTGCGATGAACGGAAGGTTCTCCGCATGATCAGCACTCGGAACATCGGCATGGTGGCGGCCGCTGCCACGCTGCTGGCCGCCGCGCCGCTGTCGGCCATCTTCCAGGGCTGGACGTGGTTGATCGAGTCCATCATCGCGGTCGCCGTGGTGGCCGGGGTGGCCGCGCTGACCCGCCTTGCCCGGGCACCTCTGTGGGGTCAGGTGCTGGGCATGCTGGCCGGCCTGATGCTCGCCCTGACCTGGTTGTTCCCCAGCGGCCAGGAGCTGTTCGCGATCCTGCCCACCCCGGGCACGTTCGCGTACTTCGGGGACCTGCTCGCCGGCTCCATGCAGGACATGCGCTCGTACGGGGTCGAGGTCCCGGACACCGACCCGCTGCTGTTCATCGCTGTGCTCGGCGTCGGCGGGGTCGCCGTGCTGGTGGACGTACTGGCCGTGGGGCTGCGCCGGCCCGCGCTGGCGGGGCTGCCGATGCTCGCCATCTACTCGGTGCCGGTCGCCGTCTACGTGGACAGCGTCCCCGCGGTGCCGTTCGTGGTGGGCGCCGCCGGTTACCTCTGGCTGCTGGTCACCGACAACGTCGACCGGGTGCGCCGCTTCGGGCGCCGGTTCACCGGTGATGGCCGTGACGTCGACGTGTGGGAGGCCTCTCCGCTGGCGTCCGCCGGCCGTCGGCTCGCGGCGGTCGGGGTGGCCCTGGCGGTGGTGCTGCCGCTGGCGGTGCCCGGCATGACCGGCGGGCTGCTCGACTCGCTCAGCCGAGGGCCGGGCAACGGCACCGGCAACGGGTCCGGCTCGGGGGGCACGTCGGGTCGGATCGACCTTTTCGCCTCGCTCGCCGGCCAGCTCAACCAGTCCCAGGTGGCCGACCTGGTGAAGGTGAAGACGTCCGAGCAGAACCCGTTCTACCTGCGCTACGCGGTCGCCGACGAGTTGCGCCCCGCTGGTTTCCAGGCGCGCAGCCCCAGCGGCAGGTCGGTCAACCGGGACCTGCCGAACCCGGCCGACCGGGCCGGGCCAGGCGTGCGGCAGGCCACCTACCAGGCGACCGTCGAGGTCACCAAGAGCCTGAGCATGTCGCTGATGCCGGTGTACGCCGAACCGACCCGCGCCGACGACCTCAGTGACAACTGGCTCTACGACGCCAACCAGCAGGTCGTCTTCTCCAACCGGGAGAACTCCCGCGGTCGGAAGTACTCCTTCGACTACGTTCGCTCGACCTTCACACCCGACGCGTTGCGGACCGCGAAGCCGCTGCCTACCGAACACCCCGTACGCCGACAGATGACCGCGACCCCCGGGCCGGTGCCCGAGGTGGAGGAGCTGGTCAAGGGGCTGATCCAGGGCAAACGCACTGACTACGACCGGGTGCTGTCGATCTACCAGCACTTCTCGGCGGACAACGGTTTCAGCTACCGGTTGAGCACCGAGAGCGGCAGCAGCGGTCAGGACATCGTCAACTTTCTGACCAACAAGGTCGGCTACTGCCAGCAGTACGCCGCCGCGATGGCCTGGCTGGTCCGCTCGGCCGGCATCCCGGCCCGGGTGGCTTTCGGGTTCACCAACGGCAGCAAGCGCGACGGTGACA
Organism: Micromonospora salmantinae; assembly: GCF_022230905.1. Classification (NCBI taxonomy): domain Bacteria; kingdom Bacillati; phylum Actinomycetota; class Actinomycetes; order Micromonosporales; family Micromonosporaceae; genus Micromonospora; species Micromonospora salmantinae. The sequence continues at coordinate 362,309 of NZ_JAKKFG010000042.1, read as the reverse complement.
CCTTCACGCTGACCAATCTCAACCTGCACGCCTGGACCGAGGTCTACTTCGACGGGGCTGGTTGGGTGCCGTTCGACGCCACCCCGGCGTACGGGGTGCCCGGCTCCACCCGGTCGGCCTGGGCACCGGACACTGACGCGCCGGAGGAGCCCAGCCCGAGCAGCGGCGCCACCAGCGCCCCGACGGACCCGGGCGCCTCGACGGAGTCGACCGGCCCGGACAACGCCGACCGGGACACCGACGACGGGCTCTCTCTCGGCGGGACGACGCCGAACGAGCAGCCACCGGTCTGGCCGTGGTGGGCAGCGGGCCTGGTGGCCCTGCTGGTGCTGCTCGCGGTGCCCGCGCTGCGCCGGATGGCCCTGCGCCGCCGACGCAGTGGCCGCGCGGCGAGCGGGGCGATGGTCTCCGCGAGGGTCGACGGCGGCAGCGAGCCGGGGGCACGTCCGGTGGTGGTCAGCGCGGACGCCAACCGTGCCCGCGCGGACGCGCACGCCGCCTGGGCGGAGCTGCTCGACACGCTTGTGGACTTCCGGGTCCCGGTCGATCCGACCGAGACGCCCAGGGCGACAGCGGACCGGCTTGTCCGGGACTCCCTCGACGACGACGACGCGATCGGGTCGGCGCGGCTGCTCGGCCGGGCGGAGGAGCGGGCCCGCTACGCGCGGGATCCGCTGACCGGTGAGGGGTTGCTGCCGGCGCTACGCGCGGTCCGTGCGGCGCTCGCGACACGGGCGGACCGACGGACCCGCCTGCTCGCCGCCGTGCTGCCGCCCTCGGTGCTGCTGCGCTGGCGCACCGCCATGGCCGACAGGTCCGGCCGGATGGTGGCGCTCACCGGGCAGGCCCGGTACCGGCTGCTGCGGTGGAATCCTCGACGGCTGCTGGCCGACCGGGCCGCTCGCTGACCGACCAGTTCCAGGTCCGTGGGGCGGCGGCCACCACCGCCGCTCCACCCGCCTCAGCTGCCGCCACCCAAGGTCGTGCTCGATCCAGGAGGTAGGCCCTTCCCGGGCGCACGATGCCACTACATCCAGGACCGAGCACGATCATGCGCAGAGTGGTCGCTCCTCGGTGAGGTGCTTCTGCGGGTCGGGGCACCCCTGCGGAGAGCGTGCAACGGCAGAGGGCGCGCGGATACGACGGAGGTCGCCGGGGGCTGTGCCCGGCGACCGCTCGTCGCGGCGTACGGCCCGCCTCAGCGGCGGGACCGGCTCAGCGGTGCCCCTCCGGGCGCTGCCGCCACCTGTCCTCCATGCGGTCCAGGATTGACGACCGGCGACCGGATCGGCCACCGCGGGGACGACGACGACTCGTCGTGCCGCCCACCACGTGCAGGTCGGGTGACTGCGCCCGCCGGTGCGACTGCACCGCGAACGCCGCCGACGCCAGCATGACGACGAAGCCCGCCACCGCCAGTGGTGGAGTCTTGATCACCGCGCCATAGACCAGTAGAGCCAAGCCAGCGATGATGACGCCGGCGGCGACGAGCAGGCGACGCCGCGCATGGAAGCGCGGATCGCTGGCGCGCACGGCCGAGGCGAATTTGGGGTCCTCGGCAAGCGACCGCTCGATCTGCTCGAACAGCCGCTGCTCGTGCTCCGAGAGCGGCACGGCACTCCTCCCCGGTCACGTTGGTCGGGCCCACTCGGGCCGACAGACCGTGGCAGCCAACCGGCTGCTTACCCGCAAGTCTACGAGGGGGGTCGCGCGTCGGAAAGCGGGACGACCTATGGGCGGGGTGGATTTTCGTTTCGACGGGGATCACGGTCGCCCATCAGACTGGCCGGACCTATGACGGACCGCCCGAAACGGGCAGCGGCGGCGTCCGCGGCAGCTTCCGCTTCGCGCCAGCCACGCTCGGGCGCGCCGAGGGTGAGTTGCCGGGGAGCGCCCTGCGCCGAGGCGAGCCCTTCCACCCGGACACCGACGAGGCGGATCCGCTCGCCAGGGTCCAACGCGGTATAGAGCGCCCAGACCGTGTCGAACATCTCGCGGGCGGTGTCGGTGGGAACGTCGAGGGTGCGAGATCGGCTGACGGTGCGGAAGTCGGCCAGCCGGACCTTGAGCGAGACGGTGCGCCCGACCTGCCCGGAGCCGCGCAACCGGACACCGACCTTCGCGCTGAGCGCGAGCAACGCACGGCGGATCTCCAACGGGTCGGCCACGTCGACGTCGAAGGTCACCTCGGCGCCGATCGACTTGTCGACGTGCTCGGGGCTGACCCCGCGCGGGTCGCGCCCCCAGGCCAACTCGTGCAGGTGGGATGCCGAGGCGGCACCGACGGCCCGGCGGAGCATGCCCACCGGTGCCTCGGCGAGGTCGCCGACGGTGGTCAGGCCGAGCCGGCGTAGCGCCTCGGCGGCGCGCTCCCCCACCCCCCACAGGGCGTTCACCGGCAGCGGGTGCAGGAAGTCGAGCACCTGCCCCGGGGGCACGACCAGCAGGCCGTCCGGCTTGGCCCGGGTGGAGCCCAGCTTGGCCACGAACTTGGTCGGCGCCACCCCGACCGAGCAGGTCAGCGCCTGCTCGTCGGCGACCCGGCGACGGATCAGCCGGGCGATGGTGGCCGGAGAGCCGAAGAGCCGCCGGGCGCCGGTCACGTCGAGGAACGCCTCGTCGAGGGAGAGCGGCTCGACCAGCGGCGTGACGTCCCGGAAGATCTGCATGACGGCCCGGGAGGCGGCCGTGTAGGCGGAAAAATCCGGTGGCAGGTAGACCGCGTGGGGGCAGCGGGCCCGGGCCTGACTGGTCGGCATCGCGCTGCGGACGCCGTACCGGCGGGCCTCGTAGCTGGCCGAGCTGACCACCCCGCGCGGGCCGACACCGCCGACGACCACCGGTCGGCCGCGCAGCTCGGGGCGGCGGCGCACCTCGACAGCGGCGAAGAAGGCGTCCATGTCGACGTGCAGGATCGGGCTGGCGGAGTCGTCGGCGTCCGGCCCGAAGCGTGGATCGTCGCCCCGAGGCAACGACTGGCTGCGGCCCATCCCGGCAGGTTAACCCGGGGGTACGACACCACCATCGGCCAGTGGGCCGAACCGTCCCCGGGTCAGCCCCGGACGACCAGCAGCGGCACTGTCAGCTCCGCGGCGGTGTCCGACCCGTGGTAGGCCACCAACTTCGACGCCATCGGCCGCTCGGTGCGACTGGCCATGACCGCGTACGTGTCGTTGCAGATCACCACCACGTCGCCGATCCGGCCGAGGTGCTCCTCGGGCACCGGCCCGAACCAGCCGGTGGCCACCACCTCGTCGCGGGTGCGTACCCGGGCCGTGGCGCCCAGCGCCTCCGACCAGGCGGCCCGCACGTCGTCGACCGCGCCCGGCTCGACGTGCAGGTAACGCACCCGGGCCTCGCCGGCCACCAGCCGCACGCCGGCGCGCAGTCGCGGATCGGTGTCCAGGTCGAAGCGGTGCGCGGCAGGGATGTCGAGCTGCCCGTGGTCGGCGGTCACCAGCAGCGCCGCGTCCGGCGGCAGCCCGTCGACCAGGCGGGTGACCAGGGCGTCCACCTCGGTGGCGGCGACCCGCCAGGGTGCCGAGTCGACGCCGCTGACGTGGCCGTGCCGGTCCAGGTCGGCGTGGTAGCCGGAGACCAGTGTGGGACCGGCCCCGGCGGCCAGCGCGGCCAGCATGGCGGTGGCCACCGCGTCCCCGCCGGCGGCGCCCCGGAAGTCGCCACCCCGGTTGGCGGCCAGTGTCAACCCGCTGCCGCCGAACTCCGGCCGACTCACCACGCTCGTCGTCACCCCGGCGGCGCGGGCCCGCTCCAACTGGGTGGGCACCGGCTGCCAGCGCAGCGGCGACGGATCGGCGGCCCAGTCGGTGTGGGTGAGCACCCGATCGGTGCCGGGCACCCGCACTGTGAAGCCGAGCACCCCGTGTGCGCCCGGCGCGACACCGGTGCCCAGCGACACCAGGCTGGTCGGGGTGGTGGACGGGAAGCCGGCGATGAGCGGCCGGGCCACAGTCGCGGCGAGCCCGGCGAGGGTCGGCGCGTACGGCGCCGCGGTCGGCAGCTGGTACCAGCCGAGCCCGTCGACGAGCAGCACGGCGATCCGGCGTACCCCGGCCAGCGCGGGCCCGAGCCCGAGCGGGTCGGTCGAGCCGGGCACCCCGAGCACGGCCAGCGCGCTGGGCAGCACGTCGGCGAGACGTCCGCCACCGTGGCCCGGCCCGAGGATCTCCAGCGGCGCCGGCCGGCCGCGGGCCTCGGCGATCATGCCGGCCGGCGGGCGAACAGGTGCAGTTGGGCGGCCAGGTCCCGGTACGGCGGTTGGGCGGCCAGCGCACGTTCCAGCTCGACCACGGCGGCGGACTGCCCGTCGGCGACCGCGGCCGGCAGCAGGTCGGCCAGCACGCGTACCCCGTGGATCTCCTCGACCACCAGCCCGGCGGCGCCGAGCAGCGCGGCGGCGCCGGGAGCGTCGTAGCGTCGGCGCAGCGTGTCGCGCGGGCCCGCGGTGCCGGCCGGATCGGCGGCCAGGGTGGCCGCGACGTCCAGGTGCCCGTTCATCGCGCGGCCCAGCACGGCGGCGGCACGGCCGGCCACCAGCACACTGGCCGCGCCACCCGGGCGCAGCGCGGTGGCCAGCGCGGTCACCACCGGCGTCGGGTCGTCGACGACCTCCAGGACGGCGTGGCAGAGCACCAGGTCGACGCCGGCCGGCTCGACCAGCCCGGCGAGGGCGTCACCGTCGCCCTGCACGGCGGCGATCCGGTCGGCCACCCCGGCCTCGGCGGCGCGGCGGGTGAGCGCGGCGAGCGCGTCGGGGCTGGCGTCGACGACCGTGACCCGATGCCCGGCGCGGGCCAGCGGAACGGCGAAACCGCCGGTGCCACCGCCCACGTCCAGCACTGTGAGCTCGGCGTCGCCGCGCCGGTCCAGCTCGGCGCGGAGCACCGACCAGATCACGGCGGTACGGGGTGTCAGCGGCGGCTCGGCGAACCGGCCTCGGGTCTGCTCCACCCGGTCGAGCCTAGTCACCCGGTCAGGTGGTGGTGCGGGCGTGTGGCGGGGGCGCCCACCACACGCCCGATCGGTGCGTGGTGCGGCGGCCGGTCAGGCCTCGGTGCCCTCGGCCTCGTCCTCCGCCCGGGACCGGCGCTCGTTGGCCACCGGACCGTTTGTCACCTCGTACTCGCGGGGGTCGGCGAGGTGCGACGGCACCCAGCCGGTGCCCAGTCGGGTCCGCCGGGCGTTGGCGATTCCACCGGTGTACGCGTGATTTCCCGTCACTGTCGTTCCCCCTCACGGATCACGGGCCGCTCTGCCCGCTCGGAACGAGTCTCCCGCTCGACGGCTCGGGAAACCGTAATGTGGATCACTGAATCAGCGGAAGTCACGGGAGGCGGGGCTGACCGGTGGCTCGATGGCGTCCAGGCGGTCGGCGACCAGGTTGGTCACCCCCTCGTGCCGCTGCAACCGCCCCCGGACCACCAGCGCGGCGCTGGTCCGCGCCACCCGCCGGTAGCGCTGCCACAGCCCCGGCGAACAGGTGACGTTGAGCATCCCCGTCTCGTCCTCCAGGTTGAGGAAGGTGACCCCGCCCGCGGTCGCCGGGCGTTGCCGGTGGGTGACGATGCCACCGACCCGGATCCGCTGCCCCGGCTCCACCCGGCCGAGCCGGGCGATCGGCACCGCGCCGAGCACGTCGAGCTGACCCCGGATGAACCGGGCGGGGTGGCTCTCCGGCGACAACCCGGTGGCCCACACGTCGGCGACCAGCCGGTCCACCGCCTCCATCCCGGGCAGCGTGGGCGCCGCCGCGCCGGTCACCGTGCCCGGCAGCCGACCCGGCCGGTCCTGGGCCGCCGCGCCGGCGGCCCACAGCGCCTGCCGCCGGGTCAGCCCGAAACAGGCGAAGGCGTCCGCGGTGGCCAACGCCTCCAGCTGCGCGGCGGTGAGACCGAGCCGCCGGGCCACATCCGGCATGTCCCGGTACGGCCCACCGGCGACCCGTTCGGCCTCGATCCGTTCGGCCACGTCGGCGCCGAGGGTCCGCACACCGGACAGGCCGAGCCGGACGGCGGGACCGCCCAGCCCCCAGGCGTGCGGCGGCTCCCCCGGCCCGCTGCCCCACCGGGTCTCCGGGGTGGACTCCAGCACCGCCAGAGCCCCGCTGGCGTTGATGTCCGGACGACGGACCTCCACCCCGTGCCGGCGGGCGTCGTCGACAAGGGTCTGCGGCGAGTAGAAACCCATCGGCTGGGCGTTGAGCAGCGCGGCCAGGAACGGCGCGGGGTGGTAACGCTTGAGCCAGGAGCTGGCGTAGACCAGGTAGGCGAAGCTCATCGCGTGGCTCTCCGGAAAGCCGTAGCTGGCGAACGCGGTGAGCTTGCGGTAGACGTCGTCGGCCAGCTCACCGGTGATGCCCCGCTCGGCCATCCCGGCGTAGAGCCGGTCGGCGATCCGGGTCATCCGCTCGACCGACCGTTTGGCGCCCATCGCCCGGCGCAACTGGTCGGCCTCGGCCGCGTCGAAGCCGGCCAGGTCGATGGCGAGCTGCATCAGCTGCTCCTGGAACAACGGCACACCCAGGGTCTTCTCCAGGGCGTTACGCATCAATGGGTGCGCGAAGGTCACCGGCTCCTGGCCGTTCTTGCGGCGGATGAACGGGTGCACCGAACCGCCCTGGATCGGGCCGGGGCGGATCAGCGCCACCTCGACCACCAGGTCGTAGAACTCGCGGGGCTTGAGTCGGGGCAGGGTGGCCATCTGGGCCCGACTCTCCACCTGGAACACCCCGACCGAGTCGGCCCGGCAGAGCATGTCGTAGACCTCCGGGTCGTCCAGGGTCATGTCGCCCAGGTCGAGCCGGGACCCGATCATGTCGTAGCCGTAGTGCAGGGCGGAGAGCATGCCCAGGCCGAGCAGGTCGAACTTGACCAGGCCCACCGCGGCGCAGTCGTCCTTGTCCCATTGCAGGACGCTGCGCCCGGGCATCCGCCCCCACTCCACCGGGCAGACCTCGATCACCGGCCGGTCGCAGATCACCATGCCGCCGGAGTGGATGCCCAGGTGTCGCGGGAACGTCTGCAACTCGTTGGCGTACTCCACCACCTGCTCGGGGATGTTCTCGACATCGACAGTGGCGACCGAGCCCCACCTGTCGATCTGCTTGCTCCAGGCGTCCTGCTGCCCCGGCGAGTAGCCGAACGCCTTGGCCACGTCCCGCACTGCCGACCGGGGCCGGTAGGAGATGACGTTGGCGACCTGGGCGGCGTGCTCCCGGCCGTAACGGGTGTAGACGTGCTGGATCACCTCCTCCCGGCGGTCGGACTCGATGTCCACGTCGATGTCGGGTGGACCGTCCCGTTCCGGGGCGAGGAACCGCTCGAAGAGCAGTTGGTGCCGGACCGCGTCCACATTGGTGATCCGCAACGCGTAGCAGACCGCCGAGTTGGCCGCCGAACCCCGACCCTGGCAGTAGATGTCCTGGTCACGGCAGAACGTGACGATGTCGTAGACCACCAGGAAGTAGCCGGGGAAACCCAGCTCCTCGATCATGTTCAGTTCGTGGTCGAGTTGCGCGTACGCCGTCGGGTGCGCCTGCGGCGGCCCGTAGCGCTCGTGTGCCCCGTCAGCTGTCAGCTTCCGCAGCCAGCTCATCTCCGTGTGCCCCGGCGGCACCGGGTACGCCGGTAGCTGCGGCGCGACGAGCTGGAGGTCGAAGGCCAACTCGGCGCCGAACTCGGCGGCCCGCGCCACCGCACCCGGGTACGCGGCGAACCGGGCCGCCATCTCCGCGCCGCTGCGCAGGTGAGCGGTGGCCGCCGCGGGCAACCAGCCGTCGATCTCGTCCAGGCTGCGGCGGGCCCGGACCGCGGCGACGGTGGTGGCCAGCCGACGCCGGCCGGGGCTGGCGTAGTGCACGTTGTTGCTGGCCACAGTCGGCAACCCGGCCGCGGCGGCCAGCTCGGCGAGCGCGTCGTTACGGTCGGCGTCGATGGGATGGCCGTGGTCGGTCAGCTCCACGGCCACCGTCTCCGCGCCGAAGAGCGCTGTCAGCCGGTCCAACTCGCGGGCCGCCGCGTCCACCCCCTCGGTGAGCAGTGCCCCCGGCACGTGCCCCTTGCGGCAGCCGGTCAGCACCAGCACATGGTCACGCAGCTCGGCGGCGACCTCCTCCAGGTCCCCGTAGTCCGGGCGGCCCTTCTCCCCGCCGCGCAGCTGGGCGCGGGCGATGGTGGTGGCCAGCCGGGCGTACCCCTCGTGGCCGTGCGCGAGCACCAGCAGGTGCGCGCCGTGCGGGTCGGGCTCGCCGTTCTGCGGGCCGGGCAGGCCGAGGGACAGTTCCGCGCCGAAGATGGTCGGCAGGCCCAGCGTACGAGCCGCCTCGGCGAAGCGGACCACCCCGTAGAAGCCGTCGTGGTCGGTGACGGCGAGCGCGGTGAGCCCCAGCCGGGCCGCCTCCTCGGCCAGCTCCTCCGGGTGGCTGGCGCCGTCGAGGAAGCTGAAATTGGTGTGCGCGTGCAGCTCCGCGTAGGGCACCACGCCGTCGGGGCGGATCAGCTCCGGTGGCTGGTACTGCTCGCGGCGGCGGCTCCACGCCGGGGAGTCGCCGCCGTCGGCGTCCACGGCGAGCGGATCCACCACGTGCAGGTGCCGCTCCTCGCGCGACCGACCGCCGCCCGACCGGCCGGAGCCGCTGGCCCGCCCGGAGAGCACCCGCTCCAGCTCCGACCAGGGCATCTTCGGGTTGTGGAAGCTCATCGAGCATCCGCCTCCGACCTGGGGAGCACCGGCTCAGTCATAGATTGCCTCCACCAACCACTGCCCGGCCTCGACGGCCAGCAGCAGGGCGGCGCCGTCGGCCAGGCTGACCTGGAACCGGGCCCGGCGGCGGGCCTCGACCGGCGCCCACCACCGCTCGTCCACCGGCCACGGGCCGGCCCAGCCCACGATCTCCGCCGGCTGACCGGTGCCGACCACCAGCCGAGCCGGTGGGGCACTCACCGCCAACCGCGCGCTGATCACCACCGGCTCGCCGGCGGCGTCGTGCACCGTCGCCGCGAGCGGGCTGGGCAGCACCACCGCCGGCGCGGGCGCCGGCAGCCGGCCCGGCCACGGCGGAGCCCCGCCTGCACCCCGGCCGGTGGCCGGGTCGGCGCCGGCATCGGCCGGCGGACCAGGACGGGCGGGGACGCGTTCGTCGCCCCACGGCACCAGTCGCACCTGGTCGGCCGGGGAGCGCCCACCACCGAGCACCGCGGTGACCACCGCTTCCGGGCCGAGGATGCCCTGCACCCGGCTCAACGCCCGGTGCGCGCGTTCCCGTTCCTCGCCGGTCTCCCCCCAGAGCCCGGCCTGCAGACCGGCCTGGGCGATCACCCCGTCCGGGATCAGTCGCAGCCGGATGATGCCGGCCGTCGGTCGGGCCGGCCGGGCACCGGCGCGGCCGTTGCTGCCGGAGAGCCACCCGTCGAGCTGCCAGCGCACCCGGTCGGCGATGGCCGCGGCGGTGAGCAGGCCATCGTGCCGCCACACCCGGTGCAACTCCTGCCCGTGCTCGGTCACCGCCTCGATGCCGAGCCGGGTGCAGGCCAACCCGTGCCCGGCCAGCCGTTCGTGCAGCCGCTCGGCCAGCGCCCGGGCCACGAACGCCGCCGCGTCGACCCGGTCGATCGGCTCGTCGTGCTCGGCGGTCACCGTCAGGTCGGCCGGCGGCTGTCGGACGGCGAGTGGGCGGTGGTCCCGCCCGGCGGCCAGCCGGTGGGCCAGCGCACCGTCGAACCCGAACCGGGCCAGCACGTCGCCGGCCGGCAGGGCCGCGAAGTCGCCGAGGGTGCGTACCCCCAGCCGACGCAGCAGGTCGGCCAGCGCCGACCGGCCGAGCGCCTCGACCGGCAACCCGGCCAGGAACTCCGGTGTCCCACCCGGTGCCACCACCCGGCCAGCGCGAGCGGCCAACCCGGCCGCGAACACCCCGTCGGCGATGCCGACCTGGCTCTCCACCAGGCACGACTGCGCCACGTGTTCGATGATCCGCTCAGCGGCCGCCTCCTCACCGCCGAGGTAACGGCCCGGCCCCCGGGCGGCCACCGCGCAGGCACCCGGACGGACCACCTCGACACCGGCGACCAACTCCTCCACCGCGGCGACCACCGGCTCGAACGCCCGGGCGTCCCGGCCGGGGTCGTACTCCACGACGGCGAGCTGCGGGCAGCGCCCCTGCGCCTCCCGCTTGCGCAGCCCTCGACGCACCCCCTCGGCGCGGGCCCGCTCGGAGCAGGCGACCACCCGATTGGCGTGCAGCACGGCGACCGGGCCGGTCGCCGGCACCCCGTCGACGATCTCGGCGGCGAGCACCGGCCAGTCCGGGCACCACAGCAGCAGCGTGCGCGCCGGCGCGCCGGTCACCCCCGACCGACCAGCGCGAGTGGCGCGGCCGATCGGCCCACGGGCGACGGCAGCGCACGAGGGATCACCCGGGTCAGCTCGTCACCCGGGAGCCAGACCTTGATCTCCTTGGGCCGGGCGGCCGCCCCGCGCCCGCGCGCCGAGACGGTGATCTCCCGGCGGCGCAACCGCCCCCGACCCAACCCGAGACCCTCCCAGACTCCCCGGACCACCTGCAGCGTCACGTCCGCGCCGTCCCACCGGCCGTACGGGACGAGCACGCTGCCGCGCTGCCGGGCCCGGGCTGCCAACCGGGTGGCGACCGAGGCGGAGACCGAGGCCGGCACTGTGGTGACCACGACGTCCACCCCGTCGATCAGCGCGGCGACAACTGTGGCCCACTCGGGGCCGGGGTTCGGCACCAGGGCCAGCCGGTCCAGGGCGATGCCCAGCTCAGCCGCCGCGCCCGCACCGAACGTCGGCACCCCGACCACGGCGCACCACGAGCCGGCCCGGGACGCCTCGGCGAGCAGGGCCAGCATCAGCGAGGTGCCACCGCTGCGGCGGGGCTGGCCGGCGGCGACAGCGATGGTGCTGCCCCGGCGCAGGCCCCTGTTGGGCAGCAGACCCGTCAGCTCGGGCACCACCGGCAGCACCCGGTGGCCACCGACTGGGTCGGGCGCGCTCGCCGGGCGCACCAGATCGGCCAGCGCGGCGGAACCGACCACCATGCGGCCCGCCATTGGACCAACTCCCCCGTCGTTGCTGTGGATCAGATCAGGACCGGCACGCCGTGCCACCGGCCGCCCGGCTCCCCCCGCCGGGCGGCCGGTGGCACGGCGGGATCAGGCGGCGAGGCCGTCCAGGGCCGGTTGGTGGGCCACGCCGAGCGCGGTTTCCACCACCGTGACGAACTGTTCGGCAGCGCGGAGCAGATCGTCGGCCTCCCGGGCGCTGACCACCCGGGGGATGCCGGCCTCGGCGGCGGCGCGCTTGCTGGCCCCCGCGGCGAAGAACCGGGACCACTCGTCGAGCTCCGGAGCGACGGCGCAGAGGAGGACCCAGACGCTGGTGATCCGGTTGCGTCGACTCGGCGCGGGTCGGGCCCGGGCGGCGAGAAGGGCCGCCGCCGCGCGCAGGGCAGCAAGGTGGGCAGCCGCGTAGCGCAGACCGTCAGGTCGGGTCTGGCCGGCCTCGACCAGCCCACGGCGGGCCAACGTGAGGAGTTGGGCGGGGGTGCGGTGCGGCAACACGTGCGCCGGCACCGTCGGTGCCTGAGCCGGGTTGGTCGGCATGGATGTCTCTCCTCCACGTGGCCGAGACGCCACTGCGGCGGCTGATGCCGCCGACGAGACGCCGAGGTCGGGGTGGTGCGGAGGAAGACGCACCGGGTGTGGCCGGCCGGGTGTGGATGCTTCCCCACACCACACCCGGCCGGCGGACCGGCGGGTGCGTCGCCCGCCGCCCGGGGGTCGTGGGCGGCGGGCAACGCTCCTGCCTGTTGGGACCAGGCTCGCGACTGCCCGGAAACCCAGGTGCGGCCCGCGGAGCCGCACCGCCCGGAGGTGGCGCCGCGAAACGCCGCGCTCCGGCTGGTTGGAACGGGCGTTCGAGGCAATCGAACACTCGTTCTAACTGCTGCTGACAGTACACCTCCCCTCCGACGAAAATGCAACGTGTGACGCGCCGAGCGTGCCGGCCGGCTGAACCGGCCACCAGCGGACCGGGAAGAATGGCGGGATGCAGCCACACCCGAACGTACGGGCGGTGCAGGACGCGCTCACCGCCGCCGGCACTCTCGACGGCGCCGGTGAGCCCAGCATGGTCCGTCTGCTGCCCGACGCGGTGCACACCGCCGCGGCGGCCGCCGAGGCACTCGACGTCGAGGTCGGCCAGATCGCCAACTCACTGATCTTCGACGCGGACGACACTCCGCTGCTCGTCCTCACCTCTGGCGCACACCGGGTCGACACCGCCGGCCTGGCGGCATCGATCGGCGTCACCCGACTGCGCCGGGCCACCCCGGAGTTCGTCCGGGCCCACACCGGGCAGCCGATCGGCGGGGTCGCCCCACTCGGGCACCCGCACCCGCTACGCACCCTGGTGGACACGGCGCTGGCGGCGTACCCGGAGATCTGGGCCGCGGGTGGCGTACCCCAGGCGGTCTTCCCGACCACCTACCCCGAGCTGTTGCGGGTCACCGCCGGCACCCCGGCCGAGGTGGCGTGAGCGAGCGGAGCGAGCGAACCAGCGGGCACAGCAACGAGCGGAGCGAGCGAACCAGCGGGCCCAGCGGCGACGTCAGCGCGGCCCCGGAGCTCGTCACGCTGCACGTGTGGCGGACCTCCCACGGCGCGCTGCCCCGGGCGCTGACCCGGATGGCGGTGGACCCCCGCCGGTTGCGGGCCCTCCCCGGCGTTCGGTTCGGCAAGCTGCTGGGCACCGGGACCGGCACCGACTTCGGGCCACGGGACGCCGACCTGACCCGGTGGGCGGCGCTGACCGTCTGGGACTCTCCCGCCGCGGCGGCCGGCTTCGACGACTCGCCGGTCGGGCGGGCCTGGGCGCGCATCGCCCACGCCCAGGCGCGAATCGACCTACGCCCGCTGACCAGCCGGGGCGAGTGGTCCGGCCAGCGGCCGTTCGGCGACCCGTCGGGCGGCCGGGTCGCCGGCCCGGTGCTGGCACTGACCCGGGCCCGGCTGCGGGCCCGCCGGGCGGCCACCTTCTGGCGGGCGATCCCGCCGGTGGTCGCCGCCCTGCGCGACGCGCCCGGGCTGCTGGCCCGGTTCGGGGTCGGAGAGGCCCCGTTGGGTTGGCAGGGCACGGTGAGCGTGTGGCGCGCCCCGACGGACCTGGTGGCGTTCGCGTACCGTCACCCGGAGCATCGGGCGGCGATCATGCGAACCCCCACCGCGGGCTGGTACGCCGAGGAGCTGTTCGCCCGGTTCGAGGTGCGCGACGTGGTCGGCGACCGGTCGGTGCTCGGATGGGTCGCCGACGGCGGCCCGGAAACGGTGAAGGGTGGACGGGCATGAGGTTGGTGCGCTGGACGCCGGACGATCTCGTCCGGCGGCTGGACGACGTGGTGGCCGTCTACGGCGAGGCGATGGGATACCGCACCGACCTGCTGGAGGCCCGGCGCGGTTACATCGCCACCCACGTCCGCCGGCCGGGTTTCCGGGCGGTCGCCAGCCTGACCAGTGAGGGTCACCTCGCCGGCTTCGGCTACGGCTACCTGGGCGCCTCCGGTCAGTGGTGGCACGACCAGGTGCACCGCGCGCTGGACACCCCGACCCGCACGCGCTGGCTCACCCACTGCTTCGAGGTGGTCGAGCTGCACGTCCGGCCACCGGCGCAGGGGCACGGCCTGGGCGCCGGTCAGCTGCGCGCGCTGCTCGGCATGGCGGAGGGCGACACCGTGCTGCTGTCCACCCCGGAGGCCGACGAGCAGACCTCGCGGGCCTGGCGGTTGTACCGACGGTTCGGCTTCGTCGACGTGCTGCGCGACTTCCACTTCCCCGGCGACGAGCGACCGTTCGGCGTACTCGGTCGGGATCTGCCGCTCGAGCCACCGGCGTCATGACCCGGCGGATCTCCTGGACGATGCTCGCCGTCCTGGTGCTCGCCCAGATCTGCTACCCGCTCACCACCGGCGCCACCCGGGCCGGGCTCACAGTGGCCACCGTCGTCCTCGGTTGGCTGCTCTCGGTCGGCCACGCGCTGCTCAGCCGGGGCCCACGGGTGGCGGCGGCGCTGGTCGCGGTGGCCACCGGCGGCGGGTTCGCGATCGAGGCGATCGGGGTGGCCACCGGCGTGCCGTTCGGCAGCTACGACTACTCCGGAGAGCTGGGCCCCAAGCTGGCCGGCGTGCCACTGATCATTCCGCTGGCCTGGACCTGGATGGCCTGGCCGGCCTGGCTGGCAGCGGTCCGACTGACCGGCGGCACTGCCGCAACGGCCGGCGGCAGCGGGTCGGCAGGCGGCGGCAGCGGGTCGACGGTGGGGCGGTGGGTGGGGCGGATCGCGCTGGCCACCGTGGGGCTGGCCGCCTGGGACCTCTTCCTCGACCCGCAGATGGTGGCCGAGGGCTACTGGGTCTGGCGCGACGCCACCCCGGCCCTGCCCGGCCTGGCCGGCATCCCGGTCAGCAACTACCTGGGCTGGCTGCTCTTCGCCGTGCTGATGATGAGCGCGCTACGCCCGCTGGCCGGGCCGGCCGCCGAACACACCGACCGGCGGGACCACCCGATGGTCGCGCTCTACCTGTGGACGTACTTCTCCAGCATCCTGGCCCACGCCGTCTTCCTCGACCTGCCCGCCTCGGCGCTCTGGGGCGCCGCCGGCATGTCGGTGACCGCCGTACCCCTGGCGGTGACCCTCCTGCGTGCCCGCCGGGGCGGTGACCCCGGTCGGGAGACCCACCAGCCACACCGCCCCGGCGTCGACGCGACCCGATGACCGCCCTGCTCGCCCTGCTCATCGCCGTCGCCGCGTTGACCGGGCACACCTGGCTCAACGCCACCCGGTGGCTGCGCCGACCCACCGACCGGCCCGGCGACGTCGACGAGCCGGTCACCGTGCTGCTGCCGCTGCGCGACGAGGCCACCCGGGTCACACCCTGCCTGCGCGCCCTGCTGGCCCAGCGCGGCGTACCCGGGCTGCGCGTCGTGGTCCTCGACGACGGGTCCACCGACGGTACCGCCGACGTGGTCCGCGCGGTGGCCGGCGACGACCCCCGGGTCACGCTGCTCACCGGGGTCGCCCCACCGCCGGGCTGGCTGGGCAAGCCGCACGCCTGCTGGCAGCTGGCCACCCGGGCCGACCCGGACGCCACCGCGCTGGTCTTCGTCGACGCCGACGTGGTGCTCGCCCCGCACGCCGTGGCCGCTGCCGTCACCGAGTTGCGCGCCGCCCGGGTGACGCTGCTGTCGCCGTACCCCCGGATCGTGGTGGCGACGGCCGGCGACCGGTTGGTGCAGCCGCTGTTGCAGTGGCTCTGGCTGACCTTCCTGCCGCTGCGCGCGATGGAGCGCTCGTCGCGGCCGTCGCTGGCCGCGGCGGGCGGGCAGTTCCTGGTGGTGGACCGGGCCGGCTACACCACCGCCGGCGGGCACGCCGCGGTCGCCGACAAGATCCTGGAGGACGTCGAGCTGGCCCGGGCGGTCAAGCGGGCCGGTGGGCGGATCGCCCTGGCCGACGGCTCCCGGCTGGCCACCTGCCGGATGTACGACAACTGGCCGCAACTGCGCGACGGGTACTCGAAGTCGCTCTGGGCGTCCTTCGGGCACCCGGACGCGGCGGCAGCCGTGGTGGCGGCGCTGCTGCTGCTCTACACCGCCCCACCACTGATCGCGCTGACGGGTGCGGCGGCCGGCGCACCGAGGGTGGCCGCCGTGGGCCTGGCCGCGTACGTGCTCGGGGTGGCCGGACGGGTGCTCACCGCCCGCGCGACCGGTGGCCGGTGGTGGCCCGACGCGCTCGCACACCCCGTGTCGGTCGTGGTCCTCGGTTGGCTGACCCTGCGGTCGTACCATCTGCGAAAGCGACGCCGCCTGACCTGGCGGGGCCGCCCGGTCAGCTAGGGAGGACGCGGCATGGCGCGGATCGTGGTCGTCGGCGCCGGGGTGGGTGGCCTCGCCACCGCCGCCCGGCTGGCCGCTACCGGGCACCAGGTGACCGTCTTCGAGCGGGCCGACACGGTCGGCGGCAAGCTCGGCCGGTACGCGCACGACACCCCGGCCGGGTCGTTCCACTTCGACACCGGGCCGAGCCTGCTCACCCTGCCCGAGGTCTTCCACGACCTGTTCGAGGCGACCGGGGCGAAGCTCGACGAATACCTGGACCTGGTCGGACTGGACCCGATCGTCCGGCACGTCTTTCCCGACGGTGGCCCGACCCTGGACTCGTGCGCCGACCCGGCGGAGTTCACCGCCCGGATCGGGGCCGCGTTCGGTGACCGGGCGGCAGCCGACTGGCAGCGGCTGTGGCGGCGGGCGGCGCGGGTGTGGCAGGCCTCCTCACGGGACATCCTGCGTCGTACCGTCGACTCTCCCCGCGACCTCACGTCGCTGGCCTGGCGCGTCGGCGACCTGGCCGCCATCGCCCCGGGCCGCACTCTGCGCGGCCTGGGCCGCCGGCACCTGTCCGACCCGCGGCTGCGGATGATGCTGGACCGGTACGCCACCTACACCGGCGCCGACCCACGTCGGGCACCGGCGGCGCTGGTCGCGGTCCCCTACGCCGAGCTGGCCTTCGGCGGCTGGTACCTGCGCGGTGGGCTGGGCACACTCGCCGACGCGCTGCTGACCCGCTGCCTGGACCTCGGCGTGGTCGTGCAGACCGACGCCACTGTCACCCGGATCGACGCCACCGGCGGCCGGGTGCACGGGGTACGCCTCGCCGGCGTCACCGCCCCGGTGCCCGCCGACGTGGTGGTGGCCAACGTGGACGCGCTCACCGTCTACCGTGACCTGCTGCCGCACCCGCGTCGGCTGGCCGCGCTGACCGACCGCAGCCTCGCCGGCTTCGTGCTGCTGCTCGGCGTCTCCGGCAACACCGGGCTGGCCCACCACAACGTCTTCTTCCCGGACGACTACGACGCCGAGTTCGACGCGGTCTTCGGTGACCCCGGGCGCGGCGTACGGGCCCGGCCGGCGGCCGACCCGGCGGTGTTCGTCACAGTGGCCGACGACCCGATGGTCCGCCCAGCCGGACACGAGGCGTGGTTCGTGCTGGTCAACGCCGCCCGGCAGGGCACCGCGGCGGGCGCGGTCGACTGGCGGCGCCCGGGGCTGGCCGACGCGTACGCCGACCGGATCCTGGACGTGCTGGCGCGGCGCGGCGTGGACGTGCGCGATCGGCTGCTGTTCCGCGAGATCCGTACCCCGGCCGACCTGGACGTGGCGACCGGCGCGCCAGGTGGCTCGATCTACGGCACCGCCGGTGGGCTGCTCCGCCCGGCGAACCGGGGCCCGGCGAACGGGCTGTGGCTGGTGGGTGGCTCCACCCACCCGGGCGGCGGATTGCCGATGGTGACCCTCTCCGCGCAGATCGTCGCCGACGAGATCGGCCCCGCCTGGTAGACCCGGCCTGGCACCTGATTTCGGTCGGCGTCGGGCTGGCCCGCTCAGTCGGCGTCGAGCAGGGCGCGGCGGATGCTGGAGAGCAGTTGCCCCAGGCCGAAACCGGCCAGCAGCACCCAGACCGCGGTCGCCATGGTGATGGTGCCAGCGGCCAGGTCCGGCTCGATCAGCCCGGCCAGCCCGGCGACCAGCAGGCCGGCCAGCGCCACCGAAACCCGGGTGGGGCGTTCGCCCACTGTCACCGCGCCGATCTCCCGCATGCCGGCGGCGACCGCCCGCGCCCGGACGTACTCGTGCAACCAGGACAGCGCGCCGCCCGCGACCACCAGCCCACCCGGCGCTCCCACCAGCCAGAACGCCAGCAGCCACGCCACCTCACCGAGCCGGTCGGCGACCGAGTCGTAGACGTAGCCGAGCCGGGTGGTGCGGCCGGTGGCGACCGCCACCGCACCGTCCACGCTGTCCGCCACGGCGGCGAGCAGCACGAACAGCGCGCCGAGGAACGGCCCGTCCCCCGGCCGGCCCACCAGCAACGGTACGCAGAAGCAGAGCAGCACCCCGGCCACGGTCACCGCGGTGGGGCTGACCCGCAGCCGACCCAGCACATACCCGACGTGGTACGCGAATCGCAGCCAGGCGCGCACCACCGGCGCGGCGACCCGGGGGTCGAACCCGCCGTGCAACCGCGCCCACGCCGTGGCGTACTGATCCCAGTTCAGCTGTGTGCCCACCACGGATCAACCGTCGTGCCGGGCAACAGGTGTCGCAGGCGCATCGTTCACACGCGGGCGCCGGCCTTCAGGTTCTGCCAGACCTCGCGGGTCGCGGTGGACCGGTTGAGGGTGATGAAGTGGATTCCCGGCACGCCCTCGTCCAGCAGTCGGCGGCACATCTCGCTGGCCTGCTCGATGCCGAGCCGGCGGACGGCGTCCGGGTCGTCGGCGACGCGTTCGAAGCGGGCCGCCAACGCCGGTGGGAACGGCGCACCGGAAAGCTGCACGGACCGCTCGATGGTGCTGAACTGGGTCACCGGCATCACGCCGGCCAGGATCGGGGTGTCACAGCCGGCAGCGGCCACCCGGTCACGTAGCCGCAGGTAGTCGTCGGCGTCGAAGAACATCTGGGTGACCGCGAACTCCGCGCCGGCCCGACACTTGCGGACGAACTGGGCGGTGTCGCTGGCCACGTCGGGCGAGCGGGGGTGCTTGTACGGGAAGGCCGCCACGCCGACGCTGAAGTCGCCGGCGTCGCGCACCAGCCGGACCAGGTCCTCGGCGTAGTCGACGCCCTCGGGGTGACGGATCCACTCACCGCCCGGGTTGCCCGGGGGGTCACCACGAACGGCCAGCACGTTGCGCACCCCCACCCCGGCGAGGCGGCCGACCACGTGCCGCAGCTCGGCGACGGAGTGGTTGACCGCGGTGAGGTGGGCCATCGGCAGCAGAGTGGTCTCGGTGGCGATCCGCTCGGTCACCGCCACTGTGGTGTCCCGGGTCGAGCCGCCGGCGCCGTACGTGATCGACACGAACGACGGGCGCAGGGACTCCAACTCGCGGATGGCCTGCCAGAGCAACTGCTCCCCCGCCTCGGTCTTGGGCGGGAAGAACTCGAACGAGAAGGTCGGCTGGTGCTCACGGATGAGCTCCCCGATCGCCGGCTGCGGATTGGGGAGTGTCGAGGGAAGACCGAGCGCCACGACCCGACTCTAGCGGTCGATGGCACCAGGACCCAGGCCCTTCCCACCCAGCGGCCCGGTGCCGCCCCGGTCCGGTGGGCTGCTTCGCCCGGATAAGGCGTCGTACCTCCGAGGTAGGAAGGGACGGTGCGGGAGGGGCGGCGGGGGTGGCCCGGGTCCCGCGCGGGGGTCAGCAACCGAGCGGTGACGCCGCTCCCGTCCGGCCGGGCGGGTGGGTCGTCACCGCACCGACGCCCGCCAGGAGGACCCATGATCCCGCCCACATCGCCGCGCCCCGCGCAGCTCGGGCCGCTGCTGGCCCGGTGCCGACTGGACCGGGGCTTGAGCCAGCAGCGAGCCGCCGCCGAGTTGTGTGCCGCCGCCGGGGTGCCGACGTTGAGTCGGCACGAGGTTTCCCGGTGGGAACGACAGCGTCGCGTGCCGGGCGGGTTCTGGCTCGGCTGGCTCGCCGTCGTCCTGGACGTGCCGCTGGTGGTGCTCGCCGAGGCCGCCGCGACCACCCGTCGGGCCAGCTCGACGCGGGCCACCGGGCCGGGCCGCGCGGCGGCGGCCGGCACACGACCGGCCGGGCGGACGGGACCCGGCCGCACCGGCGGGACTACGCGTGGCGGTGGAGCACGAGCACGGACGACCGGCTAGCGTCGGGACGTGACCCACGCTGCTCCCGTGTCCCCCGTCGACCGCGCCGGCCTGCGGCAGCGGGTCGACAAGGCTCTCACCGAGTTCCTGGCCGGCCAACGGGTCCGGCTCGCCGCCGTGGACGACGCTCTGGGTCCGGTGGCCGAGGCCATCGAGGCGTTCGTGCTCGGCGGCGGCAAGCGGCTGCGTCCCGCATTCGCGTACTGGGGGTTCCGGGGGGCCGGCGGGCTGGATGGCGACCAGGTGCTGACCGCCCTGGCATCACTGGAGTTCGTCCAGGCCAGCGCCCTGATCCACGACGACCTGATGGACCGTTCCGACACCCGTCGCGGCGAGCCCGCCGTACACCGACGGTTCGCCACCCGGCACCGGGAGGCCGGCTGGGGCGGCGACGCGGACGGTTTCGGCGACGCCGCGGCCATCCTGCTCGGTGACCTGTGCCTGGTCTGGTCCGACGAGCTGCTGCACTCCGCCGGCCTGGACCTGTGGTCGTTGGCCCGGGCCCGGCCGGTCTTCGACGAGATGCGCACCGAGGTCACCGTCGGGCAGTACCTCGACGTGCTCACGCAGGTCACCGGGGACACCTCGGTGGAACGGGCCAGCAAGGTCGCCCGGTACAAGTCCGCGAAGTACACCGTCGAGCGCCCGATGCTGCTCGGCGCCGCGCTGGCCGACGCGCCGGAGGACGTGCGGACGGCCTACTCGGCGTACGGGCTGCCGCTGGGCGAGGCGTTCCAGCTCCGCGACGACGTGCTGGGGGTCTTCGGCGACCCGGCGCTGACCGGCAAACCGGCCGGGGACGATCTACGCGAGGGCAAGCGCACCTACCTGGTGGCGGCGGCCGTGGAGACCACCGACGACGCGGGCCGCGAGCTGCTGCTCGGCCGGCTCGGCGACCCGGCGCTGGACGAGCACGGGGTGGCCCGGCTCCGCGAGGTGATCTCGGAGAGCGGGGCGCTGGCCCGTACCGAACAGCGGATCGTCACACTCACCGACGCCGCCCTGGCCGCCCTGAGCGCCGTCGACCTCGACACCGAGGCCCGCCAAGCCCTGGTAGACCTGGCCATAGCCGCCACCCGCCGATCCGACTAACCCACCCCACCCTCCTCCCGCCCACGGCCCGCGCCCACGGCCCGCGCCCGCGCCCGCGCCCGCGTTGATCATGAAGTTATTGCCACGACACGCCGAGCGGGCTGGCAATAACTTCATGATCAACCGGGGCGGGGGGCCGGGGGCCGGGGGCCGGGGTGGGGTGGGGAGTTAGAAGCCTTGGGCTTGGGCTCGGCGTTTTACCTCGCGGGCCTGGTCGCCGGAGAGGGCGGCGGCTGGGGTGGCACCGGGGAGGGTGTCGTCCGGCTCGTAGAGCCAGCGCAGGACGGCCTCGTCGTCGTAGCCGTTGTCGGCGAGCAGATTGAGCACGCCGGGCAGGTGCTTGAGCGCGGTCTGGTTGGCAACCAGGTCCGCTGGGATCCGGCGGACGCCGTCGCGGCGGACCGCCAACAACTCCCGGTCACGGATCATCTGGTGCACCTTGCTGATCGACACGTC
Organism: Micromonospora salmantinae; assembly: GCF_022230905.1. Lineage (NCBI taxonomy): Bacteria > Bacillati > Actinomycetota > Actinomycetes > Micromonosporales > Micromonosporaceae > Micromonospora > Micromonospora salmantinae. The sequence continues at coordinate 340,997 of NZ_JAKKFG010000042.1, read as the reverse complement.
GAGGCGTTCGGCGACGTCGGGCAGGGTCAACCAGTCGGCCGGGTCGGTGGGGCCGGCGAGTTCCAGGCCGGGCGCGGCCTGGTCGGGTACGGGTTCGGTCACCCGACCACCCTGCCACGCCGCCGCCGCGACGAGCCACCGGCACCCCGGGCGGCCGATCTGCGTCCTCTTCCCTGATCGCCGCTGACCAGCGAACAAGGGGCGGAGAACGCGGCGGGACGGACCGGTTCGGCATACGGCTGTAGCATCCTGTTCATCCCTCACCCTCTGGACACATAGACTGCCTGCCGATGGACACTCAGGTCGCCGACACGTTGCTGGGCTCGCTGATCGACGGGCGCTACCGCATTCGCGGTCGCGTGGCCCGTGGTGGCATGGCGACCGTGTACACCGCCACCGACGAACGCCTTGAGCGCACCGTCGCTGTCAAGATCATTCACCCGACCCAGGCCAGCGAGGCACGAGCCCGGATCGCCAACTTCGTGGCCCGGTTCACCGACGAGGCGAAGACCATCGCCCGGCTGACCCACCCGAACGTGGTGGCGGTCTACGACCAGGGCACGCACGCCGGCCTGCCGTACCTGGTGATGGAGTACGTCCGTGGCCGCACCCTGCGTGACGTGCTGGCCGAGCGGCGCCGGCTCAACCCGGACGAGGCGCTGGCCATCGCCGAGCAGATGCTCGCCGCGATCGCTGCCGCGCACCGGGCCGGTCTCGTGCACCGCGACGTCAAACCGGAGAACGTGCTGGTCGCGGAGGCGCCTACCGGTGGCGTCGCCAACCTTGTCGACAGCGTCGTGAAGGTGGCCGACTTCGGGCTGGCCCGGGCGGTCGAGGCGAGCGCCGACGAGGAGCAGGGCAACCAACTGATGGCCACCGTGGCGTACGTCGCCCCGGAGTTGGTCACCGAGGGCCGCGCCGATCCGCGCACCGACGTCTACTCGGCCGGCATCGTGCTGTTCGAGATGCTCACCGGCCGGGTGCCGTACGACGGGGACCGCCCGGTGGACGTCGCCTGGCAGCACGTCGACCGGGACGTGCCGACGCCCTCGACGCTGGTGCCGGGCCTGCCGTCGGTCCTCGACGACCTGGTGCGGCGGGCTACCCGCCGCGACCCGGGAGCACGGCCCGCGGACGCCGGCGCGTTGTTGGCCGAGGTGCAGGTGGCCCGGGATCGTCTGGGCGACGCCAACAGCCACACCGCCGTACTCCGCCCGATCAGTGACGCACCGTCGCTCTCCCAGCCGACCATGATGGTCGCGACGGTCCAGCCGCCCAACCGCCCGTCGTGGGCACGACTGCCCGAGGGCGCCAGCAGCCAGGGGCCGGGGCGGCGTCGGGCCGCCCCGGAGCCGGCGGAGGGCCTGGGCGCCCGGCTCGCCGCGCTGCGCAGCACGGTGCTGAGCAACCCCCGTGGCCGGCTGGCCGTCGCGGCCGTGGTCGTGACGCTGGGCCTGGTGGCCGCGCTCGGGGGTTGGTGGTTCGGCGTCGGCCGCTACACGGACGCTCCGCAGTTGGTGAGCCTGAGCAAGGCCGAGGCGCAGGCGCGGGCCGACCGCAGCGGGCTTCTCGTCAAGTACGCTGAGCCGCGCTTCGACGAGAAGGCCCCGAAGGACAGCGTGCTGGAGCAGAGCCCGGCGTCCGCTGCCAAGATCGCCAAGGGTGGCACGATCACCCTGACCCTCTCCCTCGGTCCGGAGCGTTTCCCCGTACCGGACGTGATCGGCAAGGAGTTCGAGCTCGCCGAGGCGGATCTGGTCAACGTGAAGCTGGTGGTGGCCAGGGGCACCGCCCGCTACGACGACAGCCTGCCGGCCGGGGTCGTGGTGGACAGCTCCCCCAAGGTGGGCACCGAGGTCAAGCCCGGTGCGAAGGTCACCCTCATTCTGAGCCGGGGCAGGGCGCCGGTGACGGTGCCGAACCTGGTCGGCAAGAGCCTGACCGACGCCCGGACGACCCTGGCCCAGCTCAACCTGGTGTTGAAGGAGACCTACAAGGACTCCGACAAGCCGAGGGACGAGATCCTCGGGCAGAGCCCGGCCGATGGCGCCGGCGTGGAGAAGGGCACCGAGGTCAAGCTGGACGTCAGCAAGGGGCCACCGCTGGTCGCCATGCCGCGGGTGATCGACCTGCCGTGCCAGCAGGCCAAGCAGGCGTTGGAGGGTCAGGGCTTCCCGGTGACGATGGCGATCAACCCGAACGCCGTGGTCCGGATCCAGATCCCGGGCGAGAATTCGCAGGTGGCACCCGGCACCCCGGTCACCCTGACGTGCTTCTGATGCCGACGATCTCCGCGCGGCCGGTGGGCACGCACACTCCGACCTCGGGTGGGCTGGCGAAGGCTGCCCTGCCGTACGCCGACGCGACCGGTGCGCAGGTGGTGCAGGTCTACGTCTCCAACTCGCGAGGCTGGGCACTGCCCGACGGCGACCCGGCGCAGGACGCGCTGTTCCGCGACGGTTGCGCCGAGCGGGGCCTTCCCGCGTTCATCCACGCCGCGCTGCTGGTCAACCTCGGCTCGCCCACCCCGGCCACTGTCGAGAAGTCGGCCGAGACGCTGGCGCACGCGCTTCGTCGGGGCGTGGCGATCGGCGCGCGCGGGGTGGTGTTCCACGCGGGTAGTTCGGTGGACGAGGGGCACGCCGAGGCGGCGATGGGACAGGTCCGCGAGGTGTTGCTGCCGCTGCTCGACTGGGCTGCCGCCGCTGGCGGGCCGATGTTGCTGGTCGAGCCGAGCGCCGGCGGGGGCCGCTCACTGGCCTCCCGGGTGGAGCAGCTCGGGCCCTACCTGGACGCGGTGGACGGGCACCCCATGCTCGGGGTCTGCTTCGACACCTGCCACGCCTGGGCGGCCGGCCACGATCTGGCGGCGGAGGGCGGCATGACGGCGACCCTGGACACCCTGGTGGCCACCGTCGGTGCGGACCGGCTGCAGCTGGTCCACGCCAACGACTCGAAGGATCTGTGCGGCTCCACCCGGGATCGGCACGAGAACATCGGCAAGGGCAGCATCGGCGAGCCCGCCTTCGCCGAGCTGATGGCGCACCCGGCGACCGCTGGGGTCCCGACCGTCGTGGAAACCCCCAGCGAGAAGCAGGTGGGCCACGCCGCCGACATCGCCACCCTCACCCGCCTGTCCCACCCCTGACCCCAACCTTGTTGATCAAGAGGTTTGCGTCACCCGGCGACCGGGATCTGACGCGAATCTCTTGATCACCGAGGTTGGGGTCAGGGGGTTTAGGCCGCGGCGAGGATGCGGGGTAGGGCTGCCAGGGCGCGGTCGATGTCCGCGTCGCTGAGGCCCAGGTGGGTGACCAGGCGGGCGGTACGGGGGCCGAGCACGGAGATCAGTACGCCCTCGGCCCGCGCCGCGGCAGCCAGGGCCCGCGCGTCCAGAGTGTGCTTGGTGAGGTCCAGCGCGACCAGGTTGGTACGGACAGTGGTGGCCAACACACCGAACGGCGCGACCGCCTCGGCGAGCCGGGCCGCCTTCGCGTGGTCGTCGGCCAACCGGTCGATGTGCTGCGCGAGCGCGTACCGACCGGCGGCGGCGAGAATGCCGGCCTGGCGCATGCCCCCGCCCATCCGCTTGCGGATCAGCCGGGCACGTTCGATCTTCTCCGCGCTGCCGATCACCAGCGAACCGACCGGTGCGCCGAGGCCCTTGGAGAGGCACACCGACAGCGTGTCGAAGAGCCGGCCGTACTCGATCAGCGGCACCTGGTCGGCGACGTGCGCGTGCCAGATCCGGGCGCCGTCACAGTGCAGCGCGACGCCCGCCTCGTCAGCGACCCCGCGCAGATCCCGCAGGGTCGAGAGCGGAATCACCCCGCCGCCGCCGCGATTGTGGGTCTGCTCGACGGCGATCGCGCGGGTGGGGACGGCGAAGTAACCGTCCGGTCGGATCATCCCGGCCACCATCTCCGGGTCGATGTCCGCGCCCACGGCGGGCCAGGTCCGCGAGGTGATCCCGCCGTACGCGGCCGCGGCGCCGATCTCGTACGTGACCACGTGCGCGTCGGCGTCGCAGAGCAACTCGTCGCCGGGCGACACCAGCAGTTGCAGGGCGATCTGGTTCGCCATCGAACCACTCGGGGCGAACAGCGCCGCCTCGTGCCCGAACAAGGCGGCGACCTCGGCCTCCAGCGCGTTGACGCTCGGGTCCTCGCCGTAGACGTCGTCACCGACCTCGGCGGTGGCCATCGCCTCCCGCATCCCGGCGGTGGGTCGGGTCACCGTGTCGGACCGCAGGTCCACGAACAGATCAGGCACTGTCATCCTTTCAACTGCCGACTGCGGGCTCGTAAGCTCACTCCTCGCGTCAGCCATGGTCATGCCGGCTGCGGGCTCGCAAGCTCAGCCACGCAGCATTTCCGCTACGAGGAAGGCCAACTCCAACGACTGCTGGGTGTTCAGTCGCGGGTCGCAGGCGGTCTCGTACCGGTCGGGCAGGTCGAGATCCTCGATCCCCTGGGCGCCGCCGAGGCACTCGGTGACGTCCTCGCCGGTCAACTCGACGTGCAGGCCGCCGGGGTGGGTGTCCAGCCCCCGGTGCACCTCGAAGTAGCCGAGCACCTCGTCGACGATGCGGTCGAAGTGCCGGGTCTTGTAGCCGTTTGACGATTCGTGCGTGTTGCCGTGCATCGGGTCGCACTGCCAGACCACCTTGGCCCCGGCGGCGGTGACCTTGGCGACGATCGGCGGCAGCGCGTCGCGTACCCGGTGGTTGCCCATCCGGCTGATCAGGGTGAGCCGACCGGGGATGTTGTCCGGGTTGAGCTTCTCGCACAACTCGATCGCCTCGTCCGGGGAGGTGGTCGGGCCGAGCTTGACCCCGATCGGGTTGGCGATCCGGGAGATGAAGTCGATGTGCGCCCCGCTGATCTGCCGGGTGCGCTCGCCGATCCACAGGAAGTGCCCGGAGAGCCCGTACGCCCGACGGTCGGAGACCCGGGTGAGCGCCCGGTCGTACTCCAGGGCCAGGGCCTCGTGGGAGCAGTAGAGCGTGACGGTGCGCAGCGCCTCGTCGTCGGTCATGCCGCAGGCCCGGATGAAGGCCAACGCCCGGTCGATCTCCCGGGCGATCGCCTCGTAACGCTCCCCCGCCGGGGAGTTCTTCACGAAGCCCTTGTTCCAGTCGTGCACGGCGTGCAGGTCGGCGAGCCCGCCGGCGAGGTACGCCCGGAGCATGTTCATCGCCGCCGCCGAGTTCGCGTACGCGCGGATCATGCGCTGTGGATCGGCGACCCGGGCGGCCGGGTCGGCCTCCAGCGAGTTGATCATGTCGCCGCGGTACGCGGGCAGGCCGCGGGCGTCGGTCGGCAGCGAGCGGGGCTTCGTGTACTGCCCGGCGACCCGGGCGACCTTGACCACCGGCAGCGACGCGCCGTAGGTGAGCACGATCGCCATCTGGAGCAGGGTGCGGGCGTTGGCCAGCAGGTGGCTCTCGGTGTTGTCCACGAACGTCTCGGCGCAGTCACCACCCTGCAGCAGGAACGCCTTGCCCTCGCAGACCAGGGCGAGCTTCTGCCGGAGCTGGTCCACCTCGTAGGGCGCGACGACCGACGGCACGGTGTCGAGGACCTTGCAGACCGCGGCCACGGCAGCCGGGTCGGACCACGGCGGGACCTGCTCGCGGGGCAGTTCCCGCCATCGGTCCAGACCGAGCGCGGCGTCCTCGGCGGAGTCGACGGTCGGTCGGCTGGTCTGCAGGCCCGGGCTGCCCACCGCGGGATGGCTCAGCTGATGCCACTCATGGCGCATGACAGAAAGCGTACGGCGACGGTCGGGGTGCCCGGGCGGCGAGGGGGACGGTTCCGGCAGATGGGAGATCAACCTGCCGGGCGCTGGTCAGGACGCGCGGGTAGGGGCGACGCCGGTCGGCGTCGCGGCGGCCGGTTCACCCGGCGCTTCGCTGGCGATGCACCAGTCGCTTCCGTCCCGGGTGACGGTGAAGACCAACGGCCGGACGACGGTGCGCTTGCCGACCGCGACCGAGACCGAGACGCGGACCTCCTGCCCGAGCGGACCGGACCGGATTTCCGTGATGGCCGCCTCCGGCACCTGGAAGTGGTCGGCGAAGTCACCGTTGGGGCCGGTGGCGCCCAGGTCGAAGCCGTCGTGCAGCAGAGCGCAGAGCTGGCTGCGGCCGGCGGCGACGTCCTTGGCCGCCATCGCGTCGAGGTACGCCTGCACGCGCTCCCGGGAGCGGGTGGCCGCCTCCTCTGCGGGGGCTCGGGCCGGCTTGGCGGCGGACTTCTCCTCGTCCTTGTCGCCGATCCCGCAGCCGACCAGGGCAACCGGCAGCAGCATCAACCCGGCGGCGGTCGCCGCCAGCCTGCGGTGCGTCGCGCGCATGATCACCTCCGTCGGCGGTGAGATCGAGACGTGCCGAGCCGCGAGTCTGCCACATCCGGCTGAGCGAACCCAACGGCGGCGGCCCGGTCGACGCTGGGCGTCGACCGGGCCGCTGTGTCACGGGCGGGAAGGGACGGTGCGGGCCCCTTCCCGCCGTGTGGGTGGTGCGTCGGCCCTCGGCTCAGCCGAGACCGCCCTTGATGGCGCCGATGAGCTCGCCGTTGCTCGTGTCACCGGAGAGCTCCCAGAAGAACGCGCCACCGAGGCCCTGGTTGTTCGCGTACGTCATCTTGCCGTTGATGGTCGACGGGGTGTCGTAGCTCCACCAGTTGCTGCCGCACTTGGCGTACGCGGTGCCGGCGATGGTGCCGGTGGCCGGGCAGGTGTTCTTGAGGACCTTGTAGTCCTCGATGCCGGCCTCGTAGGTGCCCGGCGCCGCGCCGGTGGCGCTGCCACCCGGAGCGGCCTGGGTGACACCGGTCCAGCCCCGACCGTAGAACCCGATGCCGAGCAGCAGCTTGTTGGCCGGGACGCCCTTGCTCTTGAGCTTCTGGATCGCCGCGTCGGAGTTGAAGCCCTGCTGCGGGATGCCGGTGTACGAGGTGAGCGGTGAGTGCGGCGCCGTCGGACCCTGGGCGGCGAACGCGCCGAAGTAGTCGTACGTCATCGGCATCAGCCAGTTGAGGTTGCCGATGGCGCCGGCGTAGTCGGTGGCGTCGATCTTGCCGCCGTTGCTGCCGTCCGCGGTGATGGCGGCGGTGACCAGGGCACTGGACCCGAACTTCGACCGCAGGGCGCTGATCACGTTCTTGAACGCGTTCGGGCCGCTGCTGTCACAGCTCAGACCGCAGGCGTTGGGGTACTCCCAGTCGACGTCGATGCCGTCGAAGACGTCCGCCCAGCGCGGGTCCTCGACCAGGTTGTAGCAGCTCTCGGCGAACGCGGCCGGGTTCTGCGCGGCCTGGGTGAAGCCACCGGACCAGGTCCAGCCACCGAACGACCAGATCACCTTGAGGTGCGGGTTCAGCTGCTTGAGCTTGCGCAGCTGGTTGAAGCTGCCGCGCAGCGGCTGGTCCCACGTGTCCGCGACGCCGTCCACGCTCTCCGCCGCGGTGTACGCCTTCTCGTAGTCGGCGTAGCTGTCACCGATGGCGCAACGGCCACCGGTGGTGTTGCCGAAGGCGTACAGGATGTGGGTCAGCTTGGCGGCCGAGCCGCTGGTCTGGATGTTCTTGACGTGGTAGTTGCGCCCGTAGACGCCCCACTCGGCGAAGTAACCGACGATCTTCTTGCCGCCCGGGTTCGGCGGGTTGGTGGTCGGCGGTGGCGTGGTGGGCGGCGGGGTGGTGGGCGGCGTCGTCGTCGGTGGGGTGGTGGTCGGCGGAGTGGTGGTCGGCGGGGTCGTCCCGCCGCCGCACGCGGCACCGTTGATGGTGCAGTTCAGCGGTGCCTTGTAGGCGCCGCTGCCGTTGTAGCCCCAGCTGAACGAGGCGCCGGGGGCGATGCCGCCGGCCCAGCTCTTCTTGACCGCGACGTAGTGGTTGCCGCTGCTGGTGACGTCGGCGTCCCACGCGCTGCTGATGGTGGTGCCCGACGGCAGGTCGAACTCGATGCGCCAGGTGCTGACAGTGGCGCTGGAGCCGTTGGTGACGGTCACCCTCGTCTCGTGACCGGTCCCCCAGTCCTGCGCCTTGGTGAAGGTGGTGGTGACCGTGCCGGCGCCGAACGCGGTGGTCACCGGCACCGCTGCGACGGTCACGGCGACCACGGCACCGGCCCAGAGGGCCCGGCGGAGCGATCTTTTCATGAGGCGTCTCCCGAACTGTTAGGAAACTTTCCAAAAGCGATGGTGAGACGGTACTCACGCTGTCATCAGTTCGTCAAGATGCGCATGTTTCGATTTCTCCTGGTGCACGGAGTGCGTACGCTGCGCCCACCCCGGGTCGACACCCGGCCGGCGCGTAGCCTCGGCCCATGACCGTCTTCGACATCCCGATCGACGCCCTCAACGGCGGCCCCGCCGACCTGGCCCGGCACCGCGGCAAGGCGTTGCTGGTCGTCAACGTGGCCTCCCACTGCGGCCTCACCCCGCAGTACGCCGGCCTCCAGACGCTCGCCGACTCCTACGCCGACCAGGGCCTCGTGGTGCTCGGCGTGCCGTGCAACCAGTTCGCCGGGCAGGAGCCGGGCAGCGCCGCCGAGATCAGCGACTTCTGCCAGGTCAACTACGGGGTCACCTTTCCGCTGACCGAGAAGGTCGACGTCAACGGCCCCGACCGGCACCCGCTCTACGCCGCGCTCGTGGACACCCCGGACGCCGACGGGCACACCGGTGACGTGCGCTGGAACTTCGAGAAGTTCCTGGTGGCCCCGGACGGCTCGGTCGCCGCCCGCTTCGCCCCCACTGTCGCGCCCGACTCCGACGACCTGCGCTCAGCCATCGAGAAGGCCCTCCCCACCCCCTGACACCCCGGGGCGCTGCACAGCGTCGCCTCGATCACGCTCGAAGTTCTCGGATGCCACTACATCCCGGATCCAGCGCGATCCTGCCTGGTCGACGCCGCACGGCAGCCGGCACGAACCGCTCGTCACCGGAGAGTGGCACCTCCCGGGAGAGCCGGTCGGCGACCAACGTGGGCAGTACGTTGTGCAGGACGAACTCACGGCGCCACCCAGGCGCCCGCCGTGGACGGCGAAGGTCGCGAGCAGCCTGAGCAGTCGCCCGGCGGCGGACAGAGCGAAAAAACCACCAGGCAGATGGGGAACGCGTCGTGGGTGGACGGAGTTGGGAACGAGCATGACAACTGTGGGACTGATCGGCAGTGGCAACATCGGCGGCACCGTGGCCCGGCTGGCCGTCGACGCCGGCTACGACGTGGTGCTGAGCAACTCGCGGGGCCCGGAGACCCTCACCGACCTGGTGGAGACCCTGGGCGAGCACGCCAGCGCCGGCACCACGCGGGACGCGGCGCAGGTCGGTGACCTGGTGGTGGTCAGCGTGCCGCTGAAGGCGTACCGCGCGGTGCCAGTGGAACCGCTGGCCGGCAAGGTCGTCATCGACACCAACAACTACTACCCGCAGCGCGATGGCACCTTCCCGGAGCTGGACTCCGGCGAGACCACCAGCAGCGAGTTGCTCCAGCGCCACCTGCCGGACTCGCGGGTGGTCAAGGTCTTCAACAACATCAACTTCAAGGGCCTGGCCGCCCTCCCCCGGCCAACCGGTGCGGCCGACCGCAGCGCCCTCGCGATCGCCGGTGACGACGCCGCCGCGAAGGCCGAGGTGACCGCCTTCCTGGACCGGATCGGCTACGACGCGGTGGACGTCGGCCCACTGGCCGAGGGGTGGCGCTACCAGCCGGACACCCCGGCGTACGGCACGCTCTACTCCGCGAGCCCGACCGACTGGGAGCACCCGGCCCCAGGCGATGCCGCGAAGCTGCGCGCCGCCCTGGCCGCCGCCACCCGCTGAGCAAAGCCGGCCGCCGCCCTGCCGGCGATCACCTACCGGGTGGTCGTGCGGAGGGCGGCGGCGAGCTCGTCGTCGTAGCTGGCGATCGGCTGCCCATCCGCCGCGTACGCGACGAGCCGACCGTGGGCCATCGTCGCCGACCGGAACGAGAAGGTACGCGAACCCGGGTACGCGGCGAGCAGCGGAATGGCCCGGGGTGCTCCACCCGGCGCGGAGTAGTACTCCAGGCGGCTGACCTGCGGGGAGACCACGCCGTTGACCCGGACCTTGGTCTTCTCGGCGCGGGTGCCGAAGGTGACCGGCACCTCGGTGGCGTAGGCGGCGCATTCGGCCGGACCACGGCAGACGAAGAAGTATCGCGGGTTGACCACGTCGTCGAGGGTGTACGCCTTGAAGGTGGGGTCCGCTCCGGCCGGCAGCGGCTGCACGGCGAAGAACGCGACCGCCACCGTGGCAGTGACGCCCACCCGCAGCCAGGCACGGCCGGCGGCCGGTCGTCTGCTCGTGCGCTGGGCGGCGACGGCGACACCGCCGAAGCCGACCAGGCACAGGAGGCACACCCCGACGGCACGGGCGTTCTCGAAGAGGAACTGCACCCCCGGCCGCGTCGAGATCGGGCTGAGCGCCGCGCCCAACGAGACGACCATGGCGGCGAGCAGCGCCGCGCCGGCGACCCGCTGGGTAATGCCGGAGGCGCCGATCAGCAGCATCGCGGCGAGCACCGGCCACACCTGGTGGTGGGTCCAGGAAACCGGGGACGCGGCCACTGTGGCGCAGCCGACGAGCACGGCGGCGTGCCCGGGGCAGCCCTGCCGCGTCAACTGCCGGGCCCGCAGCAGCGCCGCCACGCAGATCAGTGCCACCATGGCGGCCCAGAGCACTGGCAGCGCCGTCTCGTCGACGCCGACGCGCAGCAACATTCCGTGCAGGGACTGGTTGCCCAACGAGGACAGATTGCCGATGCGCGAGGTCTGCCGCACGGTCTCGGTCCAGTAGGACCAACTCTCCCGGGGCAGCACGATCGCGGCGAGCCCCGCGCAGGCCACGAACGCGGCCGCCGACCGACCGGCGTCACGGTAGCGCCCGACGGCGAGGAAGTAGACCACGAACAGCAGTGGGGTGAGCTTGATCGCCGCGGCCACCCCGACCAGCGTCCCGCGCAGTCGGGGTGGGACGACGCCCAGCCCGTCGAGCAGCGCCATCAACACGATGAAGATGCTGACCTGCCCGAAGCGTAGGTTGCTCTGCACCGGCGCGGAGAGCATCAGCACGGTGGCCGCCAGCGCCACGACGAGCGGACGCCGGGAACGTCGGGTAGTCAGCGCGACACCCACCGACCCGGCGATGGCGACGACCGCCGCGCACGTCGCGACCAGCCAGATCCCCTGGAGTACGCCCTCGCTGACGGCGGTGATCGGCCACAGCACGAGAGCGGCGAACGGCGGATAGGTGAACGGACCGCCGTTCTCCGCCACATACCCGTACAGCGGCTTGCCGGCGTGCAGGTCGGACAGCGCACCGTGGTAGATGTGCAGGTCGGAGAGACGATCCGGACGGCGCAGAACGAGCACACAGGACACCAGCGCGACGACGACGAAGGCCGCCCACGCCAGCGCCACCCGGCGATCCCGCATCGCCCGAGAATAGGCGACCGTCCTGGTCCGCGTCGGCCCCGTAACGGCAGACGCGGGCTCCCTTTGCGATCGGTAGTGACAGCCGACGAAAACATCGCTGTGGCAACTTGCGCCGCAGTCCTGTTCACGGGACCCTGTTTCTCTGGGTTGCCGCCCGCTCACCGAACGTGCCCCCGGAGGCGACATGCACACGCTCCGTACCGTGCCCCGCCGGCTGTTGGCCGGTTCCGGCGCGCTCCTGCTCGGCACCGCCCTCGCCACCGCCGCCATTCCGATTCCGGCGAACGCCGCGACCGGCGCGGACACCGTCGGATACGTCCGGCTCGCGCACCTCTCCCCGGACACCCCGGCTGTGGACGTCTACCTTGCCGCGCCAGGCGCGGCGAAGCCGCAGGTCTTCCCCGGCGTCGGTTACGGCGTGGTCTCCGACTACCTCGAACTCGCGCCGGGCCGCTACGCCGTGGCCATGCGCGAGGCCGGCGCCCCCGCCAGCGACCCCCCGGTACTGACCACCGAGGTCGCGGTGACCAGCGGGGACGCCTTCACGGTGGCCGGTGTCGGCCGGCACGCCGACCTCGGACTGCGGGTGCTCAACGACGATCTCAGCGCCCCCACCGACGGCCGCGCCAAGGTGCGGGTCGTACAGGCGTCGGTGCGGACCCCGGTGCTCGACGTGGCCGCCGCCGACGGCCCGATGATCGCCGACGGGGTGCAGTTCGCCACGACGACCGACTACCAGCAGGTCGAGCCGGGCAGTTGGCGGCTGAAACTGACGGGTGCCGGCGGGCCGAGCACCGAAGCCGAGGTGCGGCTCACCGGCGGCGCGGTCTACTCGTTGCTGGTGCTCGACGCGAAACAGGGCGGGCTCACCGCCGAGCTGCGCCGCGACGCCGAGGGCGGCACCGTCGTACCGGCCGGCGGGGTGGACACCGGCGCCGGAGGCACCGCCGGGGCCGGGCTCGACGCGTACCCCCTGGTGGCCGGCGGTCTGGCCGCGGCGGCCGGCGCGGTGGCCCTGCTGCTCTGGCGTCGGCGGCGACGCACCACCTGGTGAGCGCCGGGCCGGACCCGTCGATCCGGCGGCACCGTGAGCGCCGGATACCGCTGGCCGCGCTGATCGCGGCCAGCGCGGCGGTCTGCCTGGCCGCCGGCACCGGCGTCGGGCTGGGGCTGGCCACCACCGGCCCGCCACCGCCGGTGGCGAGCTGGCACCCCGGCTGCGGCGAGGACTGCCCGTCGGTGGCCGCCGCGCCCACGCCACACGGTCCACCCACGCGGGTACGCGTACCGCGCATCGACGTCGACTCACCGCTCACCGTGCTGGGCCTGGACCGCGCCGGCGTGCTGATTCCGCCGAGCGACTTCCACACCGCCGGCTGGTACGGCGGCGGCCCGGCCCCTGGCGACACCGGCCCGGCCGTACTCGCCGGGCACCTGGACTCACGACGCGGCCCGGCGGTCTTCGCCCGGCTCGGCGAGCTACGGCCCGGCGACCTGGTGGAGGTGTGGCGCGGCGGGCAGCGGTTGCCCTTCCGGGTGACCGGGTCGCTGCGTACCCGCAAGGACCAGTTTCCGACTGCCGTGGTCTATGGCCCGACACCCGGGGCGGAGCTGCGCCTGGTCACCTGCGGGGGTGACTTCGACCGGCGGCAGGGCCACTACGTCGACAACGTGGTGGTGTTCGCGGTGACCGAGGCCCCCGACCCGGTCCTGCCGACGTCCGCCGCGGGCTGAGTCAGAGGGGGCGGCGGCCGGCGAAGCCGCACTCGGCCCGGTGGTACCAGCGCACGTCGGAGTCGCCCTCCAGCCAGCACCAGAGCACGGCACGGCCGGCCCGCTCGCCGGGAAAGTCGAGCAGCACCGGGGCGATGCCCTTGACCTGGATGTCGTGCTGGTGCAGCTCGTCGACGACGGCGTGCAGCCGAGCTTCCAGCGCCTTGACCTCGGCCAGCCCGCCGAGCGCGCTCACGCCGTGGTCGGTCAGGTCGGCGCGCAACTCGGCCAGGTCGGCCCGGACCCGGATCAACTCGTCGACGCGCGGCTGCAGGGTGGCCACCAGGTGCCGGGCCTGGGCAAGTGTGAACACCGAGCCAGTATGCGGCACACCCGGTCCGGCGACGCGCCCCGACCGCTCAGTCGGCCTGTGCCGCCAGCTCGCGGGCGCGATCCCGGGCGGCCTCCAGCGCGGCGAGCAGCGCCGCGCGTACGCCGTGCTTCTCCAGCTCACGAATGGCGGAGATGGTGGTGCCGGCCGGCGAGGTGACCGCCTCGCGCAGCTTGACCGGGTGCTCGCCGGAGTCGCGCAGCATCACCGCCGACCCGATCGCGGTCTGCACGATCAACTCGTGCGCCACCTGACGGGGCAGCCCGAGCAGGATCCCCGCGTCGATCATGGCTTCGACCAGCAGGTAGAAGTAGGCCGGGCCGGAGCCGGAGAGCGCGGTGACCGCGTCCTGCTGCGATTCGGGCACCCGGATCGTCTGGCCGAGCGGCTTGAACATCTCCTCGGCCAGCGTGAGGTGCGCCCCGGTGGCGTGCGCGCCGGCGGAGATCGCGGTCATCGCCTCGTCGACCAGCGCCGGGGTGTTGGTCATCACCCGCACCACGGGGGTGCCCTCGGGCAACCGGCGGCTGAAGAAGCTGGTGGGCAGACCTGCGCAGAGCGAGATGACGAGCTTGTCGGCCGGCACCTTGGGGCCGATCTCGTCGAGGAGCGCGGCGGCGTCCTGCGGCTTGACCGAGACCGCGAGCACCGCGGCCTCGTCCACAGCGGTCAGGTTGTCGACCACCCGTACGCCGTACCGAGCGGTCAACTCCTCGGCGCGAGCGGGTCGGCGGGCGGTGGCCAGCAGCCGGTCCACCGGCCATCCCGAGCGCAGCAGCCCGGAGAGCATCAGCTCACCGATCTTGCCCGCGCCGATCACCGCGACCGTGTGCACTCCGGCTGACATGTCGGCCCGTACCCCCCTCGCCTTGGGTCGCGGCGCGGCGGACCCGCAGGCCCGCCGCGCCGCCGACGATCGATCAGCTGCCGAAGAAGACCTCGGCCTCGGCGTACCGCTCCAGCGGCACGGTCTTCAGCTCGCGGGTGGCCTCGGCGAGGGGCACCCGGACGATGTCGGTGCTCTGCATCGCGACCATCTTGCCCCAGTCGCCGTCGTTGACGGCGTCGATGGCCTGCAGGCCCAGGCGGGTGGCGAGCACCCGGTCGAAGGCGGTCGGGGTGCCACCGCGCTGGATGTGGCCCAGCACCACGGTGCGGGCCTCCTTGCCGGTCTTGGCCTCCAACTGCTCGGCGAGCCACTGGCCGATGCCGCCGAGGCGGACGTGGCCGAACGAGTCGAGCTCCTGGTTGGCGAGGACCATCTGGCCGTCGAGCGGCTGGGCGCCCTCGGCGACCACGACGATCGGGGCGTACTGGTGCTGGAAGCGCTTCTCGACGTAGCCGGCCACCTGGTCGACGTCGAACTGACGCTCGGGCAGCAGGATCACGTTGGCGCCGCCGGCCAGGCCGGCGTGCAGGGCGATCCAGCCGGCGTGCCGGCCCATCACCTCGACGACCAGGGTGCGGTGGTGGCTCTCCGCTGTGGTGTGCAGCCGGTCGATGGCCTCCATCGCGATGTTGACCGCGGTGTCGAAGCCGAAGGTGTAGTCGGTGGCGCCGAGGTCGTTGTCGATCGTCTTCGGCACGCCGACGACGTGCACGCCCAGCTCGTAGAGCTTGGTGGCAACGCCGAGGGTGTCCTCGCCGCCGATCGCGATCAGCGCGTCCACGCCCTGGGCGGCGAGGTTGTCCTTGATCCGCTCGACGCCGTTCTCGATCTTGAACGGGTTGGTCCGGGACGAGCCGAGGATGGTGCCGCCGCGGGGCAGGATGCCGCGGACGTCGGCGATGTCCAGCGGCCGGGACAGGCCCTCGAGCGGGCCCTTCCAGCCGTCCCGGAAACCCACGAACTCGTGACCGTAAGTGGCGACGCCCTTGCGGACCACCGCCCGGATGACCGCGTTGAGACCGGGGCAGTCGCCGCCGCCGGTGAGCACGCCGATACGCATGATCCGCTCATCCTCCTGGAGCATCAGGTAAAGCCCGATATGCCCCAGGGTATGTGTCAGGTCAGACCATCGGCGCCGTTGCCGGCCCGGGGCGGGCCGTCACTGCGAACTGTAGTCGGCCCGCCAGTACGACGACAGCGCGCCCCGGGCACCCACCCCCGGTCAGTAGGTCACCTCGTGGTTCTCGCCGGCCTTCGGTGGCCGGCCGGTGACCGCGGCCCTCGCGTAGTCGAGCAGGTTCACCACAGTGCTGTTCGGCGAGTCCCAGTACTCGGCGGAGCTGGCGTGCACCTTGATCAGCGTGAGACCGGACGTGTCCAGCCCGTCGGGGAACCACGCCTTGAGCAGCGGGTTCCACAGCCGCTCGGCCCGGGCCCGGTCGAACCCCTCGGTGGCGGTGCCGGAGATCGACACCCACGCGTTGTGCTTCTGGTCGGAGAAAGCGACGTTGACCTCCGGGTTCACCCGGATCTGGCGGACCTTGGCCGAGTCGGCGTAGGCGAAGAACCACAGCTCGCCGTCGAACTCGGCCTCCTGGAGCCCCATCGGTCGACTCACCTGCCGCCCGTCCAGAGCGGTAGTGGTGAGCATGCAGATCCGCGCGGCCCGGGCCAGGCCGGTGACCCGGGCGCGTGCCTCCGCGGCGTTGCTCGGCTGGTCGCTCATGGCAATCTCCCTCGGCTCGGCTGGTCGAACCGATGCCCGGGACAGAACCGGTCAAACCTACGGCGGCGCGGCCACCGCTCAGCGGGCGGTCATCGCCCGCCAGCGGGCCAGATTGTGCCGGGCGTCGACCAGAGCGTCGTGCCGGGCCGCGTCCGCGTCCGGCAGGGGCGGCCGGCCCCGGTCGTCCCAGAGCTGCCGCAGCTCCTTGGTGTAGCGGGGAATCTCCCGGGGCAGCGC
This sequence comes from Micromonospora salmantinae, assembly GCF_022230905.1. Taxonomy (NCBI): domain Bacteria; kingdom Bacillati; phylum Actinomycetota; class Actinomycetes; order Micromonosporales; family Micromonosporaceae; genus Micromonospora; species Micromonospora salmantinae. The sequence continues at coordinate 324,578 of NZ_JAKKFG010000042.1, read as the reverse complement.
CGGCATCGCGCCCCAGAGCTGGGCGAGCACCACGTGGTCGTACGCGGCGAACCAGGCCCACAGCTCCAACTGCTCCCCCGGCCGGTCCCGGATCGGCTCGACCAGGAAGTCGTACAGGTCGTCGCGGATGCGCTCACGCGAGCGCCAGGCCCGGTCCGCCGGGGAGGGCAGCTTGTCCAGCACGTTGCGTCGGACCCAGGGCACGGCGCGGGAGTCGTCGAACTCGGTGGAGACCGCGTAGAACTCGCGGCCGTACTCGTCGACGACACCGATCGAGACGAGGTCGACGGTCGTCCCGTCCTCGATGAACTCGCAGTCGTAGAAATAGCGGTAGACCATTCCGGGCATCCTCGCCCACCGCCGCACGGCCGCGCCCGGCGGGGCCCGTCCGGGCGTCGACCCAGCTCCGGCGACACCTCGTGAACGGCACGTCGCAGCTCGTGACGGTCACGGAAGTGCTTCGAGGGGTGTACAGCAAGCGACCGGACCGTCATGATCTGATGTGTACCGCTACCGGACGCCGAATCGGTGTCAGTTCACCTTGTCGGGGCCCATCAGGTTCGCCCGGTGAGCGAGTTGTGGTCCATGACCGGGGGAGGGGTTGGGCCGTGGAGGTTCGCCTGCCGGAGCCGGGTGACGCGCTCACGGGTGTCGAGATGTTCGCCGGGCTGGAGCCCGAGGTACGGCAGCGTGTCATCGCCGCCGCCGTTCCGCGCACCTACCGCAAGGGCCAACTGCTCTTCGTGGAGAACGACCCCGGCGAGTCCCTGATCGTGCTGCGCCGCGGCGCGGTGGCGGTCTTTCGCACCGCACCCACCGGCGAGCGGGCCGTGCTGTCGGTTATCCGTCCGCCGGACGTGCTCGGTGAGGTCTCCCTGCTCGACGCGTCCACCCGGTCCGCCTCGGCGGAGGCCATCGAGGACTGCGCGGCGCTCGCGCTCTCGCGGGGCGCCTTCATGGAGTTGGTGCACTCCAACCCCCGCATCCTGGACGCGGTGATGCGCTCACTGGGCGGGCTGATCCGCCGGCTCACCGAGCAGAACGCCGACCACGTCTTCCTCGACCTGCCCGGTCGGGTGGCGAAGACGCTGGTGCGGTTGGCCGGCGAAAGCCAGGCACCGATGATCACGATCGAGCTCAACCAGAGTCAGTTGGCCGAGATGGCCGGTGGTTCCCGGCAGAGCGTCAACCAGGCGATCGGCTCGTTCGCCAGCCGTGGCTGGCTGCGCACCGAGGGCCGCCGGATCGTGGTGACCGACGTGGCCGCGCTGCGCCGCCGCGCCGGCATGGCCGACCGCTGACCGACCGGCCCGCCCCGGTTTCGTCGACGGTCGGGCGTCCGATCTGGACGGCCGTCACCCGGCGCCGGCCCACCCGTACCCACGGCTGATGCCGGCCGCCACTGGCAACCGGCATCAACGAACGTGCAGGACAGACGGGTGCGGCCGGTGGACCGATGGCCCGCCGACCGCACCCGGGCGTTCAGTTCTCCGTGCTGTCGGCCGGCGGCGCACCCGGCCCCGGCCCGATCTTCTTCGGATCGGTCGGCTTACCAGCCGTGGACGTGCTCGACGAGGTGGTCGTGGTCTCCCCCGACCCGCCCGACTGACCCTCAGGCTCTTCCACCATGCCCTGCTCCTCCAGTTCGGCGAGAGTGACAGCATCGACGTCGATCGTGTCCCCCGGCGCCCACAGCGTGCCACCCGGATCGGTCCACGAGGCGGACAGTCGTACCTGCACGGCACTCTCCCTGACATGAAACTTCCTGGTACGGAACACTAACCCCGACCGATCGATGCCGTTGCCCGCCCGCACGTCGGGTACCCGACTGGGTCGACCGGCCGCGATACTGACCTCTTTCGCCCACGGAGCTGAACATCGACCTCAAGTGTGGACACTGCGCACGCGCGGCCGGGCCGGACGACCGCTTCTGCGGCGGGTGTGGCCAGCCGCTCGGGGTCAACTGTGCGCACTGCGGGCATGCCAACAGCACCGAGGTCAACTTCTGCACCAGCTGCGGTCAACCGCTGCGGGACCACGCCGTCGCGGTGCAGGAGGATCGGCGTCAGGTCAGCGTGCTCTTCGTCGACATCGTGGACTTCACCAGCTACGCGGAGCGGACCGACCCGGAGCAGGCCCGCAGTCTGCAACAGACCTACTTCGCCACGGTGCGCCGGATCGTGCACCAGTACGGCGGGGTGGTCGAGAAGTACATCGGCGACGCGGCGATGGCGCTGTTCGGCGCGCCGGTGGCCACCGACAACGACGCGTTGCGGTGCGTCCGCGCCGGCCTGGAGCTGCAGCGGAACCTGGCCCGCCAGCCCGCCGGTCCGCAGCCGCCGCTGAGCTTCCGGGTCGGCATCGCGACCGGCGAGGCCCTGGTCGACCTCTCCGCCACCCGCGACGGTGGGCAGGCCTTCGTGACCGGAGACGTGGTCAACACGGCCTCGCGCCTGCAGGGGTTCGCCCCGCCGGGCGGTGTCGTCGTCGACGAGAGCACCTGGTCGGCCACCCGACACGAGATGGAGTACGCCGACCAACCACCGGTCACCCTGCGCGGCCGGTCCGCGGTGAGCCGGATCTGGCTGGCCGTCCAGGTGCGACCACACCGGGACCCGCGCGGCGCCGAGCTGACCCCGATGGTGGATCGGGAACACGAGCGCGGTCTGCTGGTCAACGCGCTGCACCGGATGGTGACCGAGCGGACCTCCCAGTTGGTGACGGTGTTCGGCCCGGCCGGTGTGGGCAAGAGCCGGTTGCTGCGCGAACTGGCCCGGCACGCCGGCAGCGTGCCCGGCCCGCCGATCACCTGGCTCGTCGGGCAGTGCCCGCCGTTCGGCGAGAACGTCACCTGGGCCGCCCTGTCGGACATCGTGAAGACCTGGGTGGGCGTGCCGGAGGTCGACGACCCGGCCGCGCTGCGCGAGCGGCTGCGGTCCCGGCTGGGGCAGCTCGCCGACCCGCACGCGACCCGGTTGGCCGAGGCGCTCGGGCCGCTGATCGGCGTACCGGGCGAACGGCTCACCCCCGGCGAGACCGAGGCCGCCTGGCGGCGGTTCCTGCTCGCCCTGGCGACCACCGGCCCGACCGTGCTGGTCTTCGAGGACATGCACTGGGCCGACCAGGCGATGCTCGCCTTCGTCGAGCAGTTGGGCGCGTCGGCGCGCGGCGTACCGCTGCTGGTCGTCGCTACCGCCCGGCCGGAGCTGCGGGAACGGCACCCGGCCTGGACCGGCACGATCAGTGGCGCGATGTCGATCTCGGTGCCGCCGATGCACGACACCGACATCGACACGCTCTACTCGCTGCTCCTCGGGCAGCTGACGCTGCCGTCCAGCTCGCGTACCCCACTGATCGAGTTCGCCGACGGCAACCCGCTCTACGCCCAGGAGTACGCCCGGATGCTGCTGGACGGCGGCCTGCTCGACGCGGTCGGTTCGGCCGCGCGCCCCGACCTCGACGGTGGCGCGGAGATGCCCCGCACCGTACAGGCGGTCATCGCCAACCGGCTCGACCTGCTGGACCCGGCCGACCGGGCGGTGCTCCAGGCCGCCGCCGTGGTCGGCGTGGTGTTCTGGGCCGCGCCGGTGGCGATGGCGTTGGGACGGCCGGTGGAGTGGGTGGAGCGTGCGCTGGACCGCCTGCAACGTCGCGACCTGGTGTACGAGCAGAGCACGTCGACGATGCCCGGCCAGTCCGAGTACCGGTTCCGGCACATTCTGGTGCGCGACGTCTGCTACCAGCGGCTGCCCAGGGCCGAACGGGTGCTGCGCCACCACCGCACCGCCGACTGGATGGCACAGCTCACCGACGGCCGGCAGTACGACCTGGCCGAGGTGCTGGCCAACCATCGCTGGGCGGCCCACGAGATCGCCCGGACGGTCGGGCTGGACACCGCCCCCTACGCCCCCTCGGCGCGGGCCGCGCTGCACCGGGCGGCCCGCCGCGCGTACGAGCTGCACGCGCTGGACACCGCCGCCGCGCTGGTCGGCCGGGCGCTGGCCCTGGACGTCGGGCCGGACCCGGCGCTGGAGCTGTTCGACGCCGAGCTGGCGTTCTATCGGGACGGTGACGCCTTCCTGGTGGCGGGGGGCACTGACACCCTCACCAGGCTGGCCGACCGGCTCACCACGAGCGGCGACCGGACGGGGGCGGCGCGCGCCTGGACGCTGCTCGCCACCGCCGCCTGGAGTCGGGCCGACCGGTCGGCGACCCTGCACTGCCTGGACCAGGCGATCGGCATCTACAGCGACCTACCGGACAGTCAGGAGAAGGCGGGCGCCCTGCTGGAGCTGGCCCGGGTGCACATGCTCAACGCGGAGACCGAGCCGGCGTGCACGGCGGCGCGGGCGGCAGGGGCCCTCGCCGAGCGGCTCCAGCTGCGCGAGGTCCAAGCCAACGCGCGGATCACCCTGGCCGTGGCGCGCTACCTCGCCGGCTCCGCCGAGGCGTTCCCGGAGCTGGCGGAGGTGACCGAGCACTGCCGGGTGGAGCGGCTGACCAGCCGGCGCCGGGCGGTGCAGAACCTGGCCTGGGCGTTGCAGGAGGAGGGCGACCTGGCCGGCTCGGCCCGGTTGGTCGACGAGCAGCTCACCCTCGACCTGGGCGGCGAGCACAGCCTGGCCACCAGCTTCGCCGACCAGTGGGCGCGGTCGTACTACGCGGGTGACTGGACGGCGGCGCTGGCGATGGCGGCGGAGTCGACCCGACGGCCAACCGCGGAGTGGGATCTGCACATCGTGGCGGTCTCGGGTTGGATGCGGGGGCTGGCCGGAGCCGAGCTGGTCGGCCCCGACCGGCCCGACGAGACCGCGGGGTCGGACGGACCGGGTGGGGATCTGGTCGAGCAGGCGTTGGTCGCGGCGCGGCGCAGCGGATTCCACCGGGTGCTGCGCTCCACCCTGGCGCACGCCGCCCTCTGCCGGGCGGTGCAGGGCCGCCGGGACGAGGCGATGGCGCTGCTCACCGAGCTGGACGAGGACTGGCAACGGACCCGGATGATTCCGTTCGCGGAGTGGGTGCCGGCCGTCGGCCACGTCGCCGGGGTGCTCGGCGCGGACGCGGCCCGGCTGGTCCGGCAGATGCTCGGCCGGGCGCCGCGGACGACACCGTGGGCTCGGGCCGCCGGTCAGGTCGCCGACGCCACGCTGGCCCGGCACGCCGGGGACGCCACGACCGCGGCGAACCTGCTGCGCTCGGCGGCGACGAGCTACGCCCGGATGACCGACGTGACCGACGAGATCATCACGATGGCGCTGGCCATCGGCCCGCTGGCCGAGACCGACCCGTCCGCCGCCGCGGCCACCCGCGCCCGCCTGCACGACTTCGCCACCCGTCACCACGCCCCCGCTCTGCTCCACCTGCCCTGACCGGCGAGCGGGCCGGCCCGGCGGCGGCTCAGGCGGCCAGCGGCGTCGGGACGGGCTGTTTCAGCTTCTGGGCGTAGACGTCCACGTACTCCCGACCGGAGAGCTCCATCAACTCGTACATGATCTCGTCGGTGACCGCGCGCTCGACGAACCGGTCGCCGGCCAGCCCGGCGTAGCGGGAGAAGTCCAGCGGCGCCCCGAACCGGATCCTCACCCGGTCGATCTTGGGAATGAGCTTGCCCGGCGGCTGGATCTCGTCGGCGTTGAGCATCGCCACCGGCACCACCAGCGCGCCGCTCTCCAGGGCGAGCCGGGCCACCCCGGTCTTGCCCCGGTAGAGCCGCCCGTCCGGGGAGCGGGTGCCCTCGGGGTAGATGCCGGCCACTCCCCCGGCCCGTAGCACCTGCAACTGGGTGTCCAGGGCGGCGCGCGCGGCCCGGCCACCGGAGCGGTCCACCGGAATCGTGCCGGTGCCGACGAAGAACATCTTGGTCAGCCAGCCCTTGATCCCCTTGCCGGTGAAGTACTCGGCCTTGGCGACGAAGGTGACCTTCCGGGCGGTGATCAACGGGGTGAAGATCGAGTCGGAGAAGGAGAGGTGGTTGCTCGCCAGGATCACCGGACCGGTCGCCGGCACGTTGCGCAGGCCCTCCACCTGCGGGCGGAAGATCAGCTTGAGCAGCGGACCGAGGATGACGTACTTCAGCAGCCAGTAGAGCACCGGCGTCCTTTCCCGTGGTGTGCCCGCGACAGCGCCAGCCGTCGTCGCCGCCGAGCCTACGAAGCGAGCGCTCTCACCACAACGGACGACGTTCGGGGGGCCGAGGCATAGAGCCGCTTCCGCGATCACCGAGATCGCACTTGTCGCGCAAGAACGGACAAAGAAGCCCCGCCGCGACCTGCGGAAGCAGCCGTGACTTTGGAAGACGCGACACAACGCACTCCCGGAACCATGCCCTGACGTGTCACGATTCAGAGCACGGCGTGCGGACTGGCGCCGAAGGGCAGCGGTGGCCGCGCCGGCAGGCGCGTTAAGGGGGATGTCCGGGTGTCAGCGGGTGGGGCCCGCCGGGGACGGCGGGACAACGGGCTCGACGCGAACGAGTACGCCGTCGTCGGCGACGTCGATCCGCGCGTCGGTGAGCACCTGCTCGACGTGCTGGCCGCCGGCGGGATCGCCGCCTACCTCCAGCCCTCCGCCGACCTCAACCCGGTCACCCGCACCACCACCGTGCCGGCCCGGCCGGTCGACCGGCTCTACGTCGACCGCTCGCACCTGACCACCGCCCGGGACTACCTGACCCAACTCGCCGACGAGACCGCTCCGGAGCAGCCGCCGGCTCGCGACGAACCGGACGTCGACGCCGAGTGGGCGCGGATCGTGGCGGGCTTCCACACCACCTCCACGCCCGGTGACCACCCGTGGCCGGCCTCGGAGGACGTGGACGAACGGGACAGCCGGGACGAGCCGACCTCCGGGCCGCTGACCCGCTCCGGCACCGACGAACCCGGTCCGACCGCCACCGACGTTCGCCGGCTGCCGTCCGCGACGGACATCTCCGGGATCTCCGTGGGGCGCGGCACCCGACCGGACGAGCCGTCGCTGCTGGACGGGCTGGACACCTTCGGCGCCGACCTGCCCGACGACGAGGACGACGAGGGCTACCACCCGCCGCCACCGCCGCCACTGCCGCGGGTCAGCAAGTACGCGGTGATCGGCGTGCTCGGGGTGGTCGTCGGGTTCGTGCTGTTCCTCTTCCCGTGGCTGCTTCCGATCGACCGCTCCGCGGTCACGCTGTTCGGCTTCACCGGCATCCTGGCCGGTTTCGTCACGCTGATCTGGCGGCTGCGTCCCGGCGACGAGGACGAGGACGACCCGGACAACGGCGCCGTCGTCTGACGGTCGGCCCGCATCCCGGGACAGCAGCGCCCCGCCGGGGGCGTAACAGTGGTGTAACTTACTGTCAGTAGGAATACCGCTGTACGTCACTTCCCCCGCTGACTGACCGGTTTTTCCTTGCTCGCGGCGGTCAGTCCTCTGCTGATCGGAATGCCCGAGATGCGACAGAGTTCTCTCGTGGTGGTGGCCAACCGCCTCCCCATCGACGACAATCAGGCCCCCGATGGAGCCTGCGAGTGGCGGCGCAGCCCCGGCGGGTTGGTCAGCGCCCTGCTCCCGCTCCTGCGGCACACCCCGGCGACCTGGGTCGGCTGGGCCGGTGGCACCGGGCCGGCCCCCGCCCTGCCGGACGTGGACGGCGTGCGGATGCACACCGTCGCGCTCAGCCCGGAAGACCTGCGCGACCACTACGAGGGGTTCGCCAACGCCACCCTCTGGCCGCTCTACCACGACTCCGTGGAGCAGCCGCAACACCACCGTCGGTGGTGGGAGGCGTACCAGCGGGTCAACCAGCGCTTCGCCGAGGCGACCGCGGAGGTGGCCGAGCCGGGCGGGGTGGTCTGGGTGCAGGATTACCACCTTCAACTGGTCCCCGGGCTGCTGCGCGCGCTCCGCCCGGACCTGCGCATCGGGTTCTTCCTGCACGTGCCGTTCCCGCCGCCGGAGCTGTTCATGCAACTGCCCCGCCGGGCCGAACTGCTGCGCGGCATGCTCGGCGCCGACCTGGTCGGCTTCCAGCGGGTGCAGGCGGCGCACAACTTCGCCCAGTTGGTGACCCGGGTGCTGGAGCTGCCGGCCACCGACCGGCGAATCGGCATCGACGACCGGGTCGTCCGCATCGGCGCGTTCCCGGTCTCCATCGACACCGCCGAGATGGCCGCGCTCGCCGACCGCCCGGACGTGGCCGCCCGGGCCCACCGGCTCCGTCAGGACCTCGGCGATCCCCGGCAGGTCGTCCTCAGCGTGGACCGGATGGATTACACCAAGGGCATCGAGCAGCGCCTCAAGGCGTACAGCGAGTTGCTCGCCAGCGGCGACGTCAAGGTCCGCGACACGGTGCTGGTGCAGGTCGCCATGCCGAGCCGGGAACGCGTCGGCCAGTACCAGATCCTGCGCGAGCGCATCGAACGCGAAGTCGGCCGGATCAACGGCGAGTTCGGCCGGGTCGGTGAGCCGGCGATCCACTACCTCACCCAGCCCTTCGACCGGGCCGAGCTGGCCGCGCTCTACCGAGTCGCCGACGTGATGGCGGTGACCCCGTTGCGCGACGGAATGAACCTGGTCGCCAAGGAGTACGTGGCCGCGCGGGTCGACGACACTGGCGCGCTGCTGCTCAGCGAGTTCGCCGGCACCGCCGCCGAGCTGTCCCAGGCGTACCTGGTCAACCCGCACGACCTGGAAGGGCTCAAGCAGGGCCTGCGCGCCGCGCTGCGGGCCGACCCGGCCGACACCACCCAGCGGATGCGAGCCATGCGCGCTCACCTGCACAAGCACGACATCCGGGCCTGGGCCCGCTCCTATCTGCGCGCCCTGGACGAGGGCGGCGGCCTGATCAGTCGCCTGACCAGCACCGACACCGGCTCCGACGCTCGGGTGCCCCAACCGGCCACCCCGGCCGGCAGCCCGGCCGTCCACCAGGCCGGCGGCTGACCGCCGACGGCCCGGCTGCTCAGTGCGCCACCGGCTCCTTCTCCAGCCAGTCCAGGATCGCGTCGATCGGCTCCTCCCACCGCGCGTCCAGCATCAGGTCGTGGCCCATTCCGGGAAAGAGCAGCGGGGCGGACCCGTACCGGCGGGCCACCCGGGTCAGCGTCGACGCCGGCACCACCCGGTCGTCCGGGCTGCCCAGCACCAACACCGGGGGCGCGCCCACGGCCGGCTCGGCCTCCGGCTCACCCAGCAGCGCCCACTGCGCCCGTCGACCCGCCCGACCGAGGCGGCCGACATACCGCCGGGCCTCCTCGTCGGGCAACTCGCGGCTGAACAGCTGTCCCCGGTTGAGCCGCAACGGCCCGCCGAACACCGCCGGCAACGTGCCCGCGGGGTTGCGGCGCAGGGCCGCGCCCAGCACTCCCCAGCCGCCGAAGACCGGCGCCACCAGCACCGCGCCCCGCGCCGGGTAGCGGGCCAACGCGTGCGCCACCACCAGGGCGCCGGCGCCGTGCCCCACCAGCACCGCCTGCCGCGGCAGGCTCGCGGCCACCTGGACCACGTCGTGGGCGTACGCCCGCAGCGTCGCCTCCGGCGCCGGCTCGCTGCCACCGTGCCCGCGCAGGCTCACCGCGTACGCCGGGAACCCCCGCGACGCCGCGTGCCCCAACCAGTGCTCGGCGAACGCCCACGCGCCGTGCCCGAACCCGGGTACGAACAGCAGTGGCGGACGCCCCTCCTCCAGCTCGGGGACCGCGCTGAGCACCTCCCGGCGGGCCGGCCGGACCGGCCGGGACCACTCCCGACCCCGCATGATCCGCAGCTCACTACTCGCGCTCACCGTGCCAGCCTTTCGTTCGCGACTGCGGGGCTCGCAAGCTCACTCCTCGCGCTCACTTGCCCTCCAGCTCGACCAGGGCGCGTTGGATGGCGCGCAGGTAGTCGGCGTGCCCGACCTCGAACCAGTGCCGGCTGCTGTCCTTGACCGGCCCGGAGTACCGCTCCCCCGCCCGGTCCCGCACCCGCTGCGCGAACGCCGTGGCCCGTTCCGGCCGGTCCCGACGGGCCTGAAGCAGCCGGGCGAAGAGCACCGTCTGCCAGTGCGACAGGGTGAACAGCCCGGAGTCCGGTTGCAGCAGGCCGGCGACGGCCAGGGTCGGATGCCCGGGGGTGAACGCGTTGAGCCACAGCGTGGGCCGGCCCGCGCCCGCGCTGTCACCGAACACCGACGCGTCGAGGAACTCGAAGCGCGGCAGGTAACCGGTGGCGAAGACGACCACCTCGGGGTCGATCTCGCGGCCGTCGGCCAACTCCACGGCGTACGGGTGGAACCGGGCGACGTCCGGCACCGGGCCGATCCCGCCGTGGCCCACGTAGTACACGAGCTGGCTGTTCGCGATCGGGTGCGTCTCGTACACCCGGTGGTCGGGCTTGGGCAGGCCGAAGCGGGTCAGGTCGCCGACGGTCAGCCGCAGCGTCCAGTGGTAGAGCCACTGCCGCACCCGCAGCGGCACCCGCAGCGCCAACAGGCTGTCGTTGACCTGGTCGGCGGGGCGACCGAGCACGTACTTCGGCGCGTACCAGTAGCCCCGGCGGGTGGAGTGCCAGCAACGCGACGCCTGCTGGGCGGCCTCGACGGCGATGTCGCAGCCGGTGTTGCCGGCGCCGACCACCAGCACCCGCTTGCCGCGCAGCTGCGCCGGGTCCTTGTAGGACGAGGCGTGCATGATCTCGCCACGGAACTGTTCGAGGCCCTCGTAGCGGGGCAGCTTCGGCGACCAGTTGTGGCCGTTGGCGATCACCACGGCGGCGTACCGGGCGGTGCGCTCGGGGCCGTACCCGCCGGTGGAGCGGGTGGTCACGTCCCACCGGTCACCCTCGACGGGCTGGACCCGGATCACCTCGGTGCCGAACCAGATGTGCGAGCGCAGGTCGAAATGGTCGGCGTAACGCTCGAAGTAGGACAGCAGCTGACCGTGGTGCGGGTAGTCCGGCCAGGAGTCCGGCATGGGGAAGTCCGGGAACTGGGTGAACGGCTTCGACGAGATCAGGTGGGTGCTGGCGTACACCGGGCTGCGGTCGTGCCGCCAGTTCCAGGCGCCGCCGACGCCCGTCTCCCGCTCGTAGCAGTCCACGCCGAACCCGTGCTCACGCAGGTTCTTGATGGCCGTCAGGCCGCTGGCACCGGCCCCGATGACGCAGACGGTGTCGCCCCGGTCGGAGACCGGGCGGCCGTCGCTGTTCGCCGCGGGCGAGGTCGCCTCCGGGTCGGGCCGGCCGTGGTCGGTGGAGGTGGACACCGGGGACATCTCCTTTTGGTACGGCAGGCGTGCCGGTCGCCGCGAAATCCTCTCCACAACCGGGCCGGATGTCCAGTCCTGAGCCGGATGCGCCGACGGTCGAGCCGGCGTCGGGGGTCAGTCGGTGGCGGGTAGCAGCAGGTCGACCAGGACCGGGAAGTGGTCGCTGGCCCGGCGGGTCTGCGGGGTGTCCACCACGTCGTAGTCGACAACTGTGATCCGCGGGTCGACGAAGAGCGCGTCGATGCGTCGGCGGGGGTCGGCGCAGGAGTAGGTGAGCCGCTCGGCCCGGTCGGCAGCCACCGCCGCGTCGGTCAACCCGCGCGACACGGTGGCCCAGGCGGGCCCGTCCGGCCCCTCGTTGAGGTCCGCCCCGGCCAGCACGGGGCTGGTCGCCGCGTCCAGGCCACGCTTGAACTCGGTGGCCTGGGAGGGTCGCTCGGCCGGGTCGGTGGACAGGTGCGAGCCGGCGAGGGTGAACCGGGCGTCACCGACCCGGCAGTCGGCGTACGCGGCGCCGCGCAGGTGCCGGCCGGGGGTCAGCGGAAAGCGCTGACAGCGGGTGCCCAGCACCTGGACCCGCAGGCTGGTCAGGAGCAGGTTGCCCAGGGCGGGCAGCCCACCGGCGGCCACCACCAGACCGAACGACTCGGCCAACGTGGCGGACTTCTGTCGCCACCGGAACCGGCGCGGCCCCTCCTGCACGATCACCACGTCCGGCGTCGCGGCCCGGACCACCGCAGCCAGCGCGGCGGTGTCGTCGCGCTGGCTGTGGATGTTGTACGACACCACGCGCAGCGGCACGCCCATCCCGGACCGCCTCAGATCCGGCGGGCCAGGTCAGCGGCGCCGATCACCCCGGCGCTGTTGCCCAGCTGCGCCGGGAGCACCTCGGCCACCGGCAGGCGACCACGCTGGGCGAGCGCGTCGAGGTACGAGCGGCGGGTGGGACCGAGCAGCAGGTCACCGGCGTCGATCACCCCGCCGCCGACCACCAGGGTCTGCGGGTCGAGGATCTGCGCCATGTCGGCGAGGCTGGTGCCCAGCCACCGGCCGATCTGGGCGAACGCCTCGGCGGAGACCGGGTCGCCGCCCTGCGCGGCGGCGGTCACCATCGGGCCGGTGATCGCCTCGGCCTCACCGCCGGCCAGCTTCAGCAGGGCGGTGGCCCGGTTGGGCTCCTGCCGGGCGCCGGCCCGCGCGAACCGCACCAGGGCGCTGCCGCTGGCGTACTGCTCGATGCAGCCCAGCCGGCCGCAGCCGCACTGGTGTCCGTCCGGGACGGCCAGCATGTGGCCCAGCTCCGCGGCGATGCCGTGCGCGCCGCGCATCAGGTCGCCACCGAGGACGATGCCGCCACCCACACCGGTGCCGATGGTGAACATGATCATCGAGTCGTCGGCGTCGCGGGCCGCGCCGTAACGGAACTCGGCCCATGCGGCGACGTTCCCGTCGTTCTCCACGATCACGGGCAGCCCGACGGCCTCGCTGACGTACTCACGCAGCGGTTCGTCACGCCAGGCCAGGTTGGGAGCGAAGAGCACCGTCGAACGGCTGGCGTCGATCCAACCGGCCGCGCCGATGCCGACGGCCTCGATGGTCCGCCCGGCAGCCAGCTCGCCGACCAACTCGATGATGACGTCGCGGGTCTTGGCCACGTCATCGGCGGGAGTGTCCCGTCGGGTCTGCACGAGGACCGTGCCGGTGTCGTCCACGACACCGCCGGCCACCTTCGTGCCACCGACGTCGACTCCGATGGTCAGCGTCACCGCTACCGCCCCCCTCTGCTGTGCTGTCCGGCCCAGGTTCCGGCCCAGTGCCGGTCCGGGTCGGAAGGTCCCGCGCTCAGGCGCCGTCGCCCGATGCTTCCGCGTCGGCGTCATCGGGCACCCGCGAGGCGGGCACCACGGGACGGGTGGTCGGTGCCGGTACGGTCGCCGTCCCGGCCTCGTCGACGGGTGGTACGGCGGCCGGGGCGAGTGGGTCCGCCGTCCGGGTGGCGACCGACCAGACATCCCGCTCCGGCGCCGGCTGAGAATCATGCCCGGTACGGGTGGCATCGCGCCACACGTGGTCGTCGACGGTCGCTGTGGGCGGGGTGCCCGGGGGTGGCTCGGGGAACACGTCGTCGGTGCTCGCGGCGGGTGCCGGCGAGGGCGGGGCGGTCGGTTCGGCGGCCGGCTCGGCGGGGCTCGGCGTGGACGGTTCCGCCGGGGAGAACGCGCGGAGCAGGCTGGCGACGCCCGCGGCGAGGTCACCGGCGCCGGTCGCGAGCCGTTCGGCGAATTCCGGACTCGGGTCCCGCAACGCGGCGATGCCCCGACAGACCGGACAGACGCAGCATTCGGCCGAACCGGTGGCGAAAGCACCACCGGCGCCGGAGCGGGCGTCCGGGCCCGCGCTGTGACCGAGGACACCGGACAGCATCCCGCCCAACGAGCCGAACGCGCCGCCCGCCGAGCCGGCGGAGGCCAGTCGCGCCCCCGCCAACAGGGTGGCGACCAGCCGCTCCGCCTCTTCCCGGGCCGAACCCGGATCCGTTCCGCCCACCGTCGGCTCCTCTACCGTGCCACCGGACACGTCACTGCGCCGCACCGGTTGCTTCTACCCGGCGCTTGAGCTGCTTCAACGCGGTATCCATGATCATCTTCTCGGCTTTGCGCCGAAACATCCCGAGCATGCCGACCGACAGGTCGACCTCCAGCGTGTAGGTCACCGTCGTGCTGCCGTCCGGGTTACCCACCAGGTCGTAGGAACCACGCTGGGCCTTCTGCATCTTCGAGGGGGCGACCAGGTGCCACTCGATCCGGGACAGGTCCTCGGCGTACTCGTAGGCGAGCACGTACTCGTCGGCCATCACCCCGGCGTCGATGGTGAAACGCACCTGACTGGCGTAGCCGTCCTCGTACTCCTCGACGACCTCGGCACGACGCACCGCGTCGGTCCACTCCGGGTAGCGCGCGAAGTCGCAGATGACCGCCGTCACCCGGTCCGGTGCGGCGCCGATGATGATCGACTGGGTGGAGGAGTCCGCCATGGGGGGAGGCTACCCGCCTCCTGGTTGTCTCACCCCGACCGCCCGCCGGGTAGGTTTCGACACATGCCGACGCCACGGCGGCGGTCGGTCCAGCCAGTGCGAGCACGAAGGAGTGCAGGTGCGCGAGTTCTCCGTCCCGCCGATCGTCACCGTTGGCGACGCGGCCAACCTCACCGATCCGGTCTGGGACAACGCCGAAGTCGCGCCCGACACCGTCCAGTTCGCCCGCCCCACCCCGCGCACCGACGGCACCGTCACCGAGTGGACCGAGGTGACCTGCCTCCAGTTCCGCGACGAGGTGGCCGCCGTGGCCCGCGGGCTGATCGCCGCCGGCATCGAGCCCGGTGTCCGGGTCGGGCTGATGAGCCGCACCCGCTACGAGTGGACGCTGCTCGACTACGCGATCTGGGCCGTCGGCGCGGTGACAGTGCCGATCTACGAGACGTCCAGCGCCGAGCAGGCCGCGTGGATCCTCGAGGACTCCAACGCGGTCGCCGTCGTGGTGGAGAGCGAGGCGCACGCCGCCCTGATCGCCGGTGTCCGGCACCGGCTGCCCGAGCTGGGCCAGGTCTGGCAGATCGACAGCGGCGGGGTGGACGAGCTGGTCACCACCGGCGCCACTGTCGAGCTGGCCGAGGTCGAGCGGCGACGCAAGGCCGTCCGCGCCGGCGACCTGGCCACGATCATCTACACCAGCGGCACCACCGGCCGACCCAAGGGCTGCGTGCTCACCCACCGCAACATGTACGCCGACATCGCCAACGCGGTGCCGGTGCTGCCGAACCTGTTCAACGCCGGCGCGAGCACCCTGCTCTTCCTCCCGCTGGCGCACGCCTTCGCCCGACTCATCCAGATCGGCGTCGTGCAGGCGCGAGCCACCATGGCGCACTGCGCCGACACCAGGAACCTGGTCGCCGAGCTACAGGCGTTCCGGCCGACCTTCGTGCTCTCCGTACCCCGGGTGTTCGAGAAGGTCTACAACGCCGCCAAGCAGAAGGCCGAGGCGGACGGCAAGGGCGGCATCTTCGCCCGCGCCGAGCAGGTCGCCATCGCGTACAGCGAGGCGCTCGAGACCCCGGGCGGCCCGGGCCTGGCGCTGCGCGCCCAGCACGTGGTCTTCGACCGGCTGGTCTACCGCAAGCTACGCGCCGCGCTCGGCGGACGGTGCCGGGACGCGATCTCCGGCGGCGCGCCACTCGGCGCCCGGCTCGGCCACTTCTTCCGGGGCATCGGCGTGACGGTCCTGGAGGGCTACGGCCTGACCGAGACCTCGCCCGCCGCCGCCGCGAACCTGCCCAGCGGCACCCGGATGGGCAGCGTCGGCCGTCCGCTGCCCGGCGTGACAGTGCGGATCGAGGACGACGGCGAGATCCTGATCTCCGGCGAGCTGGTCTTCCAGGGTTACTGGCGCAACGAGACCGCGACGGCCGAGACGATCAGCGCCGACGGCTGGTTCCGCACCGGCGACCTGGGCCAGCTCGACTCCGACGGCTACCTGAGCATCACCGGCCGCAAGAAGGAGCTGATCGTCACCGCCGGCGGCAAGAACGTCGCCCCGGCGGTGCTCGAGGACCTGGTCCGGGCGCACCCGTTGATCAGCCAGTGTGTCGTGGTCGGCGACCGGAAGCCGTTCATCGCGGCACTGGTCACGGTCGACGAGGAGGCGCTGCCGACCTGGCTGGAGAACGCCGGGATGCCCCTCGACACCCCCGTCGAGCAGCTGCGCGAGCACGAGGGTCTCCACAAGGAGATCCAGGCCGCGGTCGACGCCGCGAACCAGGCCGTGTCGAAGGCCGAGGCGATCAAGGTGTTCCGGGTCCTGCCCCGCGACTTCACCGAGGCGACCGGCGAGCTGACCCCGTCGCTCAAGGTCAAGCGCCAGGTTGTCCACAAGACGTACGCGGCGGAGATCGCCGATATCTACCGAGGCTGACTACCATCCGTCACGTGCCCGCATCCACAGCCACCGTCCCGCACCCGCATCCCCTCGCCGCGGCCGCCCGCGTGGTGATGCTGGCGCTGATCGCCATCCTGACGCTGTTCGCCACCCGCGACGTGACCCAGCTGTGGTGGATCGCGCTGCTGGCGGTGGCCGGGCTGCCGTCGCTGCTGGCACCTCAGCACCGGCTGGTCGGCCCGCTGAGCCGGGTGGCCGAGGTGGTGGTGCTGGGGCTGGCCGCGAGCCACGTCGCCGCTGTGGCGTCCATCGGCGGCACTGTCGACGGCCTGGGCGCCTCGGCGGTGCTGCCCTACCTGGCGGTCCCGGTGACCGTCACCGCGCTGCGCCGCCGCTTCCCGGAGGGCGCCGCGCTGCTCGTGGTCACCGCCGCCACCCTGCTGCTCAGCGGCGCGCTGACCCGGGTCGACGGTACCCTCCAGCTCGGCCAGCTGGGTTACCTCGCGGTCTGCGCGCAGTGGCTGATCCTGGCGGCGCTGGGGCTCTACGCCGCCGGCACGCTGCACCGGGTGATGGCGGTCCGCGGTGAGGGCAAACCGCAGCCGTACGCCGAGGCCACCCGGCTGCTGACCCAACTGCGGACAGTGGCCCGGCAGCTGCCCGGGGCGACCCTGGACCCGGGCGGCATCTCCGAGCACCTGCTGGAGGAGCTGCGGACGGTGGCCCGCGCGGACCGGGGCGCGGTGCTCTCGGCCAGCGGCGGAGGTCGCCTCGTGGTGCTCGCCCAGGCCGGCGTCGACCGGGTGGACTGGGAGACGACGCTGGACGCGGACTCGGCGATCGCCGACGCCTGGGCCACCCAGCAGGCCACCACGGCCGCCCGGTCGCAGTCCCGCTCGCACCGCGGCGGCGACGTGTCCGCGCTGATCATTCCGCTGGTCGCTGGGGTGCGCACGGTGGGGCTGGTGGTGCTGGAGGCCGACGCCGCGCACGCGTACCCGCCGCCGGTGGTGTCCCGGGTGACAGCGCTGACCCGCCCGGCCGCGCTGCGGCTGGAGGCGGCGCTGCTCTTCGACGAGGTGCGCTCGCTGGCCACCAACGAGGAGCGGCAGCGACTGGCCCGGGAGATCCACGACGGGGTGGCCCAGGAGCTGGTGATGGTCGGCTACGGCATCGACAACGCCCTGGCCACCGTCTTCGACGACGCCGACGAGACCGCCGAGGCCCTCCGTACGCTGCGCGGCGAGGTGACCCGGGTGATCCAGGAGCTGCGGCTGAGCCTCTTCGAGCTGCGCAGCGAGGTGGACCGGCAGGGTGGGTTGGCCGCGGCGATCGCCGAGTACGCGCGCACCGTGGGCGCGTCCGGCGGGCTGCGGGTGCACCT
Organism: Micromonospora salmantinae; assembly: GCF_022230905.1. Lineage (NCBI taxonomy): Bacteria > Bacillati > Actinomycetota > Actinomycetes > Micromonosporales > Micromonosporaceae > Micromonospora > Micromonospora salmantinae. The sequence goes on along the minus strand of NZ_JAKKFG010000042.1, from coordinate 307,041 downwards.
CTCGCTGGACGAGTCCACCGCCCGGCTGCCGGCCGCCACCGAAGCCGAGTTGCTGCGCATCGCGCAGGAGGCGGTGACCAACGCGCGCAAGCACGCCGGGGCGTCGAATTTGTGGGTCACGTGTGAGGTCGACCCCCCGTATGCGCAAATAGAAGTGTCGGATGACGGTCAGGGGATGGCTGACCAGCGCCCGGACGGGCGGTACGGTCTTGCGATCATGGCCGAGAGGGCGGAACGTATCCGGGGCCGGTTGGAGATCAGGCCGCGGCAACCCAGCGGCACGACCGTGGCGGTGGTTCTCGGCACCTCGGCCCGGCGCGATAACGTGCGCGGCAGCGCAGCACCAGAAGGGGAGTAACCCGAGGATGACCACAAGTCCGATACCGGCCACCCGTACCAAGGTCCTCCTTGTCGACGATCATGATCTGATTCGCAAGGGTTTGCGGCACGCCTTCGAGCGCGACCGCCAGTTCGAGGTCGTCGGTGAGGCGGCCACGGCGGCGGAGGGGGTACGCCAGGCCGGCGCCTTGCAGCCGGACGTGGTGATCATGGATCTGCGGCTGCCCGACGGCAGCGGCCTGGAGGCCACCCGCGCACTGCGTAAGTCCAGCGCGTCGATGGGCATCGTGGTGCTGACCATGTACGCCGGCGACGACCAGCTCTTCGGCGCCCTGGAGGCCGGCGCGAGCGCCTTCGTGCCGAAGACCGCCCCGGCCGACGAGGTGGTGGCCGCCGCACGGCACGCCGCCTCCTCCCCCAGCGCGTTCACAGCGGCCGACCTGGCCGAGGCGATGAAGCGCCGGCTCGCCCCGTCCGGTCCGCAGTTGTCTCCCCGGGAGGGGCAGGTGCTGCGGCTGCTCGCGGACGGGATGAGCGTGGCGGGCATCGCCAAGCAGCTGTTCGTCAGCGAGTCCACGGCGAAGACGCACATCTCGAAGCTCTACGAGAAGCTCGGCGCGGCCAATCGGGCTCAGGCCCTGATGACCGCACTCCGGCTCGGCCTGCTCGAGGCACCGGACGCGCCGAAGTTCTGACCTGTCTTCCGCTCGTCGAGCGGGACGACGCGACCGACGTCGGCAGGCAACCTTCGGCGCGCTATGGTCTGGCGTGCGTGGCGGGTGCACAATACCCGCGCGGGCGACGATGCTCGCATCGCGGATTCGAGGGGTGAAACGCATGCAGCGGCCGGACTGGGCACCCGACACCATCGACATCGAGCGCCCGAGCGTCGCGCGGATGTACGACTACTACCTCGGCGGCTCACACAACTTCGCCGCCGACCGGGCCGCGGCGCAGGCGATGGTCGCCGCGGTGCCCGAGGCGCCGTTGATGGCCCAGGCCAACCGGGCGTTCCTGCGCCGGGCCGTGCACCACCTCGCCGACGCCGGGATCCGGCAGTTCCTGGACATCGGTTCGGGGATCCCGACCGTCGGCAACGTGCACGAGATCGCCCAGCAGCTCGACCCGCGGTCGCGAGTGGTCTATGTGGACGTCGACCCGGTGGCGGTGGCGCACAGCCGCGAGATCCTCGCCGGCAACGAGCAGGCCGCGGTCGTGCAGGAGGACCTGCGCAACCCGGAGGCGATCCTGGCCCATCCGGACGTCCGCAAGCTGCTCGACCTGAGCCAACCGGTGGCCGTGATGGTAGTGGCCGTCCTGCACTTCGTCTCCGACGACGACCGGCCGGCGGAGCTGCTGCGGACGCTGCGGGACGCGTTGGCGCCCGGCAGCTACCTGGTGCTGTCGCAGGCCAGCGACGACGGGCGCAGCGAGGACGAACGCGCCGAGGCGGAGCGGGTCTACCGGCGCACCGACAATCCGCTGTGGATACGCAGCCGCGCCGAGCTGACCGCGCTCTTCGACGGTTTCGAGCTGCTCGACCCCGGCGTGGTCTGGGTGCCCGAGTGGCGACCGGACACTCCGGAGAGCGCGGAGGACGCCGAGCGCGCGGTCTTCATGGGCGGCGTCGGGCGCCTCGGTGACTGAGTCGCCCGGGGCGAACCCCTACCCGGGGACGTTCGCCCGGGCCTGGGCGAAGGCGGTCTCCGGCACCAGCTACCTACCGATGACCCAGGCCCAGTTGGAGTCCCTGCTGGACCGGCTCACCGGGCAACTGGCCGGGGCGTTGCTCACCGAGCCGTTCGACCTGCGTGCCGGGCACCGGGTCGGCGCCGAGCTCGTCGCCGCGCACATCGCCTCCGCCGAGGGGCTGGGTCGTACCGTCGAGGTCATCCAGCTCCGCCTGGTGCGCGACCTGGGCCTGGTGGCCGAGGAGGTCGAGGACCGGATGGCCCGGCTGCTGGCGGCCGTGGCGACCGGCTACGCCCGCGCGCTGCGCGACCGGACGCTCGACGAGCAGGAGTCGATCCGCCGCGCCGCCATGCGGGCCCGCACCCAGGCCGAGCAGGCGCTGCGGGCCAGCGAGGCCCGGTTCCGGCATCAGGCCACCCACGACCCGCTCACCGGCCTGCCCAACCGGACACTGTTCACCGAGCGGCTCGCCGCGGCGCTCAACGAGCCGAGCCGGGGCGCGCAGCGGGTCGGGGTGTGCTTCCTGGACCTGGACCGCTTCAAGGTGGTCAACGACACGCTGGGGCACCAGATCGGTGACCTGCTGCTGGCCACTGTGGCCGAACGGCTGCGCAAGGCCATGGGTGAGCACCTGGTGGCCCGGCTCGGCGGCGACGAGTTCGTCATCCTGGTGGAATGCACCGCCGGCACCGACGACATGGTGGCGGTCGCCGAGACCGCGCTCGCCGCGGTACGCACACCGGCGCTGGTCGACGGGCACGAGCTGCAGATCTCGGCGAGCATCGGCATCGTCGAGCGCCAGGTCGCCGGGGCCAACCCGACGGACCTGATGCGGGCCGCCGACAGCACCCTGCACTGGGCGAAGTCCGCCGGTGGGGCGCGCTGGGCGCTCTACGACGCCGAGCGCAACCAACGTGAACTGGCCCGCTACGCGCTCTCCGCGGCCATCCCGGCCGCGTTGGAGCGGGGCGAGTTCTACCTCGACTACCAGCCGCTGACCTCACTGCGCGACGGCAGCCTGGTCGGCGTGGAGGCACTGGTCCGCTGGCGGCACCCCGAGTTGGGGGTGCTCCGCCCGGACAGCTTCATCGGATTGGCCGAGGAGACCGGCCTGATCATCCAGCTGGGCGGTTGGGTGTTGGCCGAGGCGTGCCGCGAGGCCGAGGCGTGGTCGGCCGGGGGTGCCGCCGCGCCCTTCGTCAGCGTCAACCTGGCGGTACGGCAGGTGCACCGGCCCGGGTTGGTGCAGGAGGTCCGCGCGCTGCTGCGGCAGACCGGCCTGCCACCGGAGCGGCTCCAACTGGAGATCACCGAGAGCACGATGATGAGCACCGCGGAGGAGCCGGTCCGCGCCCTGCGGGTCCTCGCCGACCTCGGGGTACGCATCGCCATCGACGACTTCGGCACCGGCTACAGCAATCTGGCGTACCTGCGGGACCTGCCGGTGACCGAACTGAAGGTGGCTGGGGAATTCGTGGCCGGCCTGCGCTCGCCCTCCGTCGGCCGCACCGACGAGCGGATCCTCGCCTCCCTGGTTTCGCTGGCGCACGCACTGGACCTGACCGTCACCGCCGAAGGGGTGGAGACCGCCGGGCAGGCCGAGCGGCTACGCGCGATCGGCTGCGACGCAGCCCAGGGCTGGCACTTCGGCCGCCCGGCCCCCGCCGATCGCATCCTGGCCCGCATCCGCTGAACCTCCCCGGCCCGACCACCCACCCCGACGGACGTCCACCGACACTGGAAGTAGACAGCGTCTACGGCGGCTGATAGACAGTGTCTATGGGCGCGGACGAGACGGGGCTGCGAGCGCGGTTGGTGGCCGCCGGAGTGGACCTGGTGCTGCGTGAGGGCCAGTCGGCGGTGTCGCTGCGGGAGATCGCCCGGCGTGCCGGGGTCTCGCACGGCGCACCGCGCCGCTACTTCCCCACCCACGTCGACCTGCTCTCCGCCATCGCCCGGGAGGGCTTCGCCGACCTCACCGCCCAGGTCGAGCGAACGTTGCGCGACGTCGATCCGGACCCCCGTACCCGATTGACCGCGCTGGCCCGGACGTACCTGGACTTCGCGGCGGCCCACCGCGGCATGTTCGAGCTGATGTTCCGCCACGACCTGCTGGACAGCGGCCGGCTGCGGCTGCGCGAAACGAGCCTGCCGCTGTTCGCCGTCCTGGCCGACCTGGTGGCGCAGGCGCGCCGGCCCACCGACGCGCCCGCGGCGGTGCTGGCCGGCGCGCTGTGGGCGAACCTGCACGGCATCGCCCAACTCTGGGCCTGGGGCAGCCTCCCGCTGGCCACCGGCGCCACCGACGACGATGCCCTGCTGCGCGCCGCGTTGGACGCCCACCTCGGCCCGGCGCCCGCCTGAAACGACCCCGGAGGACACGTGCCCCTGCTGTACGACGTCACCAAGCTGGCCGTCGGCGCCGCGCTGCGGTTTGGCTGGCAGCCCCGGGTGGAAGGGCTGGAGCATCTGCCCCGACACGGCGGCGCGATCCTCGCCGGCAATCACCTGTCCGTCGCCGACGAGTTGTTCCTCGTCACCTCGACGCCCCGACACGTCACCTTCTGGGCGAAGGTCGAGTACTTCAACGGCCGGGGTCCGGGCGGCTGGCTGAACCGGCGGATCGTCGCTGGCATGGGCGCCATCCCGGTCGACCGCGCCGACGGCCGGGCCGCCCTGCGCGCCCTCGACGCCGCCATCCCGGTGCTGCGCGCCGGTGGCCTGGTCGCCGTCTACCCGGAGGGCACCCGCTCCCCGGACGGGCGGCTCTACCGGGGTCGCGTCGGGATGACCCGGCTGGCCCGCGACGCCGGGGTGCCGATCATCCCGGTCGGCGTGCTCGGCACCGCCGAGGTGCTGCCGGTCGACGCGCGGCTGCCCCGTCGACACCCGATCACCCTGCGGTTCGGCCCGCCGATACCGGTCGCCGAGCGGATCAACGGGCCACGTGACATCCGGACTGTCACCGACGAGGTGATGGCGGCGATTCAGCAGCTCACCGGCCAGGAGTACGTGCCGCACTACGCGCCCGCCCGGGAGAGCTGAACGCGGGCGGCGATCAGCCGGCCAGCAGTGCCGTCATGCGTTCCGCCTGCGCCTCCCAGCGCCACTCCCGTTCCACCCACGCCCGGCCAGCCGCTCCCAGCTGACGGGCCAAGTCCCGGTCGGCGAGCAGCCGGGCGACCCGGTCGGCGAGCTGGGCGACGTCCCGACCGCGTACGACGTAGCCGGTCTCCCCCTCCCGGACCGCGTCCGGTGCGCCCCCGGAGTCACCGGCCACCACCGGCAGGCCGGTCGCGGATGCCTCCAGGTAGACGATGCCCAGCCCTTCGACGTCGAGGCCACGGTTGCGGGTGCGGCACGGCATCGCGTAGACGTCACCGGCCGCGTAGTGCGCCGGCAACTCGACCGACGGCACCGTGCCGGTGAACACCACGTCCCGTTCCACACCGGTCTGGCGGGCCAGCTTCTCCAGGGTCGCCCGGTACGGCCCGCCACCGACGATCAGCAGCGCCGCGTCGGGCACCCGGCGCCGGATCTCCGGCAGGGCCCGGATCAGGGTGTCCTGACCCTTGCGCGGCACCAGCCGGGACACGCAGACGACCACCGGTCGGTCGGTCAACCCGAGCCGGGCCCGGACCTGTTCACCGTCCACGCTCGGGTGGTAGGTGTCCACGTCGACCCCCGGCGCGAGGCGGCGCAACTCGGTCACCCCGTCCAGCACCCGGGCCAACCGGCTGCGGGTGTACTCGCCGAGATAGGTGGTCACGTCCACACCCCGACCGATGCGCCGCAGCGCCGGCCGGGCGGCCGGCACCGCCGCCCAACCGATCTCGTGGCCATGGGTCTGCGCCACCACCCGGTGGATGCCGGCCCGCCGCCGCAGGCCGGCCGCGAGAAGGCCCAGCGGGGCCGCCGCGCCGAACCACACCGTGTCGCAGTCGTACGCGCGAGCCAACCGGGCCGCCCTGCGGGCGATCAACGGGGTGGGCAACAACACCCGGGTACGCTCCCGGATCACCTCGAACGGCTGGTCGGCGTCGAACTTGGCGGCCCCGCGCCAGCTCGACGCGTAGACGACCACCGAACCCGCCGGTTGACGGACCGCGAGGTTGTGCACGAACGACTGGATCCCACCCGGGCGGGGCGGAAAGTCATTGGTGATCAGCAGGGTGCGGCTCATCGGCCGACCTCCCGGGCGTACGCGCGGGCGGCGGCCATCCGCTCCACCGTGGACGGATGTGAGGCCGAGTAGAGGTATTCCCAGCGGGGCGGGTCGGGGTCGCCGAGGTTGACCGAGCCGAGCCGACGCTGCATCGACTCGAAGGACTCCGGGTCGTTGGTGAGCGCGAGCGCGTGCGCGTCGGCCCGCGCCTCCACCCGTCGGGACATCAGCGCCTGCACCGGAGCGGCAACCAGCCCGGCCACCGTGACCAGGGCGACCAGCAGCGGGAACGCGCGCGGTTGGGCCACCGAGTCGACACCGGCCAGCCGCAACAGTGGCCCCCACGAGCCGAGCAGGTAGAGCGCCACCACGGCGGCCGCGGCGCCCAACGCCCCGGTCAGCGTGCCGGCCGCCACGTCGGAGTCCTTCGCGTGCCCCAACTCGTGCGCCACGACGGCGGTCACCTCGGCCGGGGTCGCCTCGCGCAGCAGCGTGTCGTAGACGACCACCCGTCGGGTCGGCCCGAGACCGGAGACGTACGCGTTGACCGCCCTGGTACGCCGGGAGGCGTCGGCGACCAGCACGTCGCGCACCGGCACCCCGTCGCGGGCGGCCATGCTCATCAGCTCGGTGCGCAACGGGCCCTGCTGCATCGGGGTGAACCGGTTGAACACCGGCTCCACCAGCACCGGCAGCACGAACGACAGCAGCACCACAAGCACCGCGGCGCCGGCCGCACCGAACGCCCACCACCAGCGTGGCGCGAGCCGGATGACCGCGTAGAAGCCGAACAGCGCCACCGCGCCGATCACCGCGCTGACGGCGTACGACTTGAGCAGGTCGGCCGCCCAGCCGCTCCAGCCGTTGGTGCTCAACCCGTAGCGGGTGAGCACGCTCTGCCGCCAGGCGGCGAACGGGAGCGTCACCAGGTCCGCGACGAGCACCACCGCCAGCCCGCCGAGCACAGCCTGCGCTGCCCAGTGCCCACCGAACGGCCGGCCCACCAGCTCGACCAGGCGACTGCCCAGCGGGGTCAACCCGAGCGCGAGGGCGATCAGCAGCCCAACGGCGAGCGCGGCATAGCCACCGGGACGCAGCGCGGCCCGGAACTCCCGCCCCTTGGCGACCTGCTCGGACGGCAGGTCGCCCAGCGCGGCGAGCTGGTCGGCCCGGGGTGCCGGCGGGCGGTGCCACGGGATGAGCAGCGCGGCCAGCACGACCAGCGCGAGGGTCAGCCCGGCCAGGGTCAGCAGCGCCCAGCCGCGCGGGGTCACCGCGTCACCACCCGTTGTTCCCCGTTCATCGCGCCGCTCCTCCCGCCGTGACCGCTCATCCTATGGCCCGCGAAAAGCCCGCTTCCGGGCGCGGTGTCGCGCTCAGGCGACGCGGCGGGTGGCGCGACGGCGAGCCGCCTCCGGGCGCGCGGGCGCGACCAGCACCTCGACGTCGAAGCCGGCCCGGGCGAACACCTCGATGGCCTCGACCTCGGCGGCGACCAACCCGGCCGCCGGGGACGTCTCGTCGAACAGGGCGGTCAGTGGGCAGCCGGAACAGCCGTCGGCCCGCTTCGCGCACCCGTCGCAGTCGATGAGCATCAACCCTCCTGATCGGCTCGCGGCACCCGGGCGACTCCTGCCGTCGCCGGCCGAGCACCGTCGGTGACATCGACACTAACCACCGGGTACGACAGGAACCCCGTCCGACCGCCCGTTTCAGGGCTGGATCCACTCCAGATCAGCGATATCGGGGTATCCCACCCGGCTGGCCGTCGCTGGCGAGGTCTCAGCCCTGTGCGTCGAGGTCACGCAGTGCGAAGCGGAGGTGCTGCCACTCCTCGCCGAAGATCACGTGAAGGCAGTGCAGGACGGACACGATGTGCTCGGGCCACCAGGCGCTCGGCCGAGGCTCGGCGAGCAACTCCGGCGTGACAGTCGCGAGGAAGTCGCGCACCATGGCCTGTCGCTCGGTCCGCACCTGGAGGACCGCCTCGAAGGTCGGCTGCTCGGTGGCGAAGACCGACATGTCGAAGCCGTCGGTCTCGTACTCGACGTGCGACTGACCGAGCGGGTGGAACGGCTGGGGCAGGCGCAGGATCGCCTTGCCCAACCACGCGTCCGCGGCGAACACGAGATGACGCAGCGTCTGCGCGAACGACCACTCACCGTCGATCGAGACGTCGACCGCGCCCTCGGGCATGGACACAGCCCGGTCGACCGCCGCCGCCCAGGCTCCTTCGATCGCCGCCCACCCCTCGCGCAGGTCGTCCGGGTCCTTGGCCAGCCGGAGATCGCGCCCGGGGAACCGTCGGTTGAGCTGGGCCTCGACCAACGGCACGACATCGACGCCGTTGACCACGAGCGTGCCTTCGGCCAACCACGGCGCGTCGATGTCCAGGCCATCAACGTCGACGCCGCGCATCACCGCACCGGCCAGTGTCGAGCGGTTGAACCGCGCACCCCGCAGGTTCTCGTCGACGAAGACCGTGACGTCGTCCTGTGCCATCGCGGCTCCCATCCCTCGGCGGTCGCGGCGATGCTAACGACGGGGTGGGACAGGTTCAGGCACAGTGCGACGGGTGGCGCGCCCGCCGGGCTCGCCCAACCAGCGCCGGGAGCCGGCCCGTCGACGTGTCGGCCCGCTGTGGTCAGGAGCGGGCGAGCCGCCGCAGCAGCGAGTCCGCGCCCAGCGGATACGCGCCGTGCCGGCGTACCCCGTCGGCGACCTCGCGGTCCGACGAGACGACCACCACCGGCCGGCCCGCCGGCTCGGCGCGGACCAGTCGCCGGATCAGCTCGTCGGCGGTCTCGCCCTTGCGGGAGAAGAGCACCCGCACGCCGCGCGGGGCGGGCGGCAGCCCGTGCATCCGTTCGGCCCCGTCGAAGACCACTGTGACCTCGTCGCCGGTCTGCGCGGCGATCCCGCCCAGCCCGGTGATCAGGCGTTTGCGCTGCTGCTCCAGGGACATCTCGCCGAAGCCACGCTTGGTGACGTTGTAGCCGTCCACCACGAGGTGCGCCCGGGGCAGGGCGAGCAACTGGTCGAGCCGGGCCGGGTCGTCGGTGTCGCGGGCGCGGGCGGCAGGGCCGGCCGGGGCGGTGCCCGGCTGCTCGGCGAACGCGTCGGCGACGAAGTCGGCGGGGAGTTTGTCCACCGGGTCGAGCGCCAGCTCCCGGCGCAGCCCGACGGCGGCCTGGCCGATGGTCTCCAGGAGCAGCCAGAGCCGGGCGTCGTCGACCGAACGCGCCTCCTTGGCACTGGCCCGGGCCACCCCGGCGGCGGCCTCGGCCTCGGCCAGCCGGGCCCGGGCGCGGCGGAGTTCGGCGTCCACGTCGGCGCTGGCGCGGGCGGCCCGGCCGCGCTCGGTGGCCAGCAGTTCGGTGGCCTTCCGCTCGCGGGCCTGGGTCTCCCGCAGGGTGCGGGCCACCTGTCGGGACTCCTCGCGGAGCTGACCCAGCTCCTCGCGGACGCGGGCCAACTCGTCGCGGAGCTTCTCGGCCTCGACCCGGGCCACCGCGCGGTCGTGCTCGGCCCGGGTGGCCCGCTGCTCGGCCTCGCGGACCAACTCGGCGACGACGGCGCTGTCCGCCTCGGCGCGCACGGCCGCGCCGCTGGCGTCGATCAGCTCCCGCCAGCCACGGGGCCGGGCCAGGTAGGCCAGCGCGGCCACCTCGACCGGGTCGGCGGCCGCCGGCGCGGTGCCCTCGACCACTGCCGCACCGAGGTCACCGGCGTCGGCCAGGACCCGCGCGGTGACCCGCTGCCGGAACAGCGGGTCGGCGGTGAGCTGGGCGGCGATGACCGGCGCGCCGAGCCGGGCGCGCCGGTTGGGGGCGAACTTGGCCACCCGGCGCAACGGCACCGGGACCTCGTCGGTGGGGAGGGTGGGCAGCACCGCGGCGGTCAGCGTCACGATCCGCTGCCGAACCGGCTCGGGCAGGGTGGGCTCCGGCTCGGCGGCGGGACCGTCGCCCGTCGTCGTCGGGCCCGATGCGCCCGATGTGTCGTTGACTACGTTGTCGTCCGGGTTGCCCACAGCACCGTCGAGTGCGACCGGGTCCTCCTGCGGGAGGTGGTCGTCGTACGGCTCGGTGAGGGGCATGTGGCAAGTCTCCCACCGCGACCGGGCCCACCGCCCGGTGAGTGAGCCGATCTCTCATCCTAGCCCCATGGTGACGGATGGGACGGCTGCGACGGGAGTGTCGGACCGGGGCGCTAGCGTGCCGCCGATGGCACAGGCGGAGTACGTCCAGGAGTCACTGGCCGGTCTCGACCCGGCGGTGGGCGGGGTGGACCCGGCGCTGCCGCTCTACGCGACGACGTTCGTGGTGGTCGACCTGGAGACCACCGGGGGCGCGCCGGACGGCGGCGGCATCACCGAGATCGGCGCGGTCAAGGTGCGCGGTGGCGAGCGGTTGGGGGTGCTGGCGACCCTGGTCAACCCGGGCCAGCCGATTCCGCCGTTCATCACAGTGCTGACCGGCATCACCCAGGCCATGCTGGTGCCGGCGCCACCGATCGAGCAGGTGCTGCCGAGCTTCCTGGAGTTCATCGACGACGCGGTGCTGGTGGCCCACAACGCCCCGTACGACGTGGGCTTCCTCAAGGCCGCCTGCGCCAAGCACGGCTACCGCTGGCCCAACCCCCGGGTCCTGGACACGGCGGCGCTCGCCCGCCGGGTGCTGACCCGCGACGAGGTGCCCAACCGCAAGCTGGGCACCCTGGCCGCCTACTTCCGGACCGCCACCCAGCCCACCCACCGGGCGTTGGACGACGCGAAGGCCACCGTCGACGTGCTGCACGGGCTGATCGGCCGGCTCGGCGGGCACCGGGTGGACACTGTCGGCGACGCCATCGAGTTCGCCCGCGCTGTCACCCCGACCCAGCGTCGCAAACGGCACCTGGCCGAGGGGCTGCCCAAGGTCCCGGGGGTCTACATCTTCCGGGCCGCCGACGACCGGCCGCTCTACGTGGGCACCTCGGTCGACATCGCCACCCGGGTGCGCAGCTACTTCACCGCCGGCGAGAAGCGTGCCCGGATCTCCGAGATGCTGGGCGCGGCCGAGCGGGTCGAGGCGGTGGAGTGCGCCCACTCGTTGGAGGCGGAGGTCCGCGAGCTGCGGTTGATCGCCGCGCACGCCCCGCCGTACAACCGCCGGTCCAAATACCCGGAACGAATGGTCTGGCTCAAGCTGACCGACGGTCCGTACCCTCGGCTGTCGATCGTCCGCGACCTCTCCCCCACCGACACCGCGTACCTCGGGCCGTTCACCTCCCGGCGGGCCGCCGAGCTGGCAGCCGCCGGTTTCCACGATGCGGTGCCGCTGCGCCAGTGCACGCACCGGCTGTCGTTGCGCACCGTCACGCCGGCCTGCGCGCTGGCCGAGCTGGGTCGCTGCCCGGCGCCCTGCGAACACAAGATCACCCCCGAGGAGTACGACGACAGCGCCGCCGCGCCCTTCCGTACCGCGACCGCCAGTGATCCGCAGCCGGTGGTGGACGCGCTGCTCGCGCGGATCGACGTGCTCTCCCGCGACCAGCGCTACGAGGAGGCCGCCGTGGTGCGGTCCCGGCTGGCCGCCGTGCTGCGGGCCACAGTGCGGATGCAGCGGCTGGCCGCGCTGACCGGGATCGTCGAGTTGGCCGCGGCCCGGCCGGCCGCCCGCGGCGGCTGGGAGTTGGCGCTGGTCCGGCACGGCCGACTGGCCGGCGCGGGGGTGTCCCCACCGGGCGTGCACCCGCGTCCCACGTTGACCACGATCCGGGCCACCGCCGAGACGGTGTCGGGCGGGCACGGCCCGGTGCCGGCCGCCACCGCCGAGGAGTCGGAGCGGATCCTGTCCTGGTTGGAGCGACCGGAGACCCGACTCGTCGAGATGTCCTCCGGTTGGTCCTCTCCGGCGAGTGGCGCGGGCCGGTTCCGTGACCTGCTGGCGAAGGCCGAGGGCGGCGCGTCCCACCAACTCTCGACCGAACGCTCATGACCAACTGACCGATCGGACTACGTCGACTCGCTTAGGCTGTTAGAGAAGTGCAGTCCTGCCCGATTCGTGGGCCTGCTCCCCCGCCGGGTTCCGGCGATGTGGAGCCGGGGTGAGGAGGTGTCCCTCGTGGACGTCGACGCCGGACACGGCGCCGCCCTGGGGGGCGCCCTGCCGACACAGCCGGGTGAGCTGCCGCTCGCCCGCCGGCTGCGGTCGTTGCTCAGTTGGCCGACCACCGACTCGGACCCGGTCACCCAGCTGGTCCGCACCCATCGGGGCATCCACGCCGGCACCGATCCCGCGGTGCTGCGCCGTGCCTACACGATCGCGGAGAACATGCACCGCGGGCAGTTCCGCAAGAGCGGGGAACCGTACATCACCCATCCCCTCGCGGTGGCGCAGATCTGCGCCGAGCTGGGGATGGACACCACCACCCTGGTCGCGGCGCTGCTGCACGACACCGTGGAGGACACCCGCTACACCCTTCAGGCGCTCTCCGAGGACTTCGGCGGCGAGGTGGCCCACCTGGTCGACGGGGTGACCAAGTTCGACAAGGCGTTCTACGGCAAGGCCGCCGAGGCGGAGACGGTCCGCAAGATGATCGTCGCGGCCGCCAAGGACGTCCGGGTGCTGATCATCAAGCTGGCCGACCGGCTGCACAACATGCGGACGCTCGGGGTGCGCTCCGCGTCGTCGCGGGAACGGATCGCCCGTAAGACCCAGGAGGTGCTGGTCCCGCTCTGTGACCGGCTGGGCATCCAGACCCTCAAGCGCGAGCTGGACGACGTGGTGCTGCTGCACCTCGAGCCCGACGAGCACGCCCGGCTGGCCCGGCACGTGCACGATCGGCCGGGCTGGGATTCGTACCTCGACTCGGTGGTCACCCGGGCCCGGGTGGCGCTGCGCCGCAGCCGGGTCGACGCCGACGTGAGCCCTCGTCCCCGGCACCTCTACTCGATCTGGAAGGACACCATCGCCGGCGGCCACACCGCCCCGTACGACCTGCCCCGCATCGTGGTGGTGGTCGACGGCCCGGCCACCGACTGTTACGCCGCGCTGGGCGCGATCCACGGCACCTGGCGACCGATGCCCGGCCGTTTCAAGGACTTCATCGCCTCACCGAAGAACAACCTCTACCGTTCGCTGCACACCAGCGTCTGCGGCCCTCAGGACCGCACAGTGGAGGTGCTGATCCGCACCGAGGAGATGCACCGCGCGGCCGAGTACGGCATCGCCGCCGACTTCCGTTTCCCCCGCTCCGGCAGCAGCACCGCCGCGGCCCGTGCCGAACAGCTGGACTGGCTGCGCCGGGTGCTCGACTGGGAGCCGGACGCCGCCGACCCGGCACAGTTCTACGAGTCGCTGCGCTGCGACCTGGCCGAGGGGCAGATCCAGGTCTTCGCCGACGGACGGCAGGTCGTGCTGCCAGCCGGTGCCACGCCTGTCGACCTCGCGTACGAGCTGGGCAACGACCGCGGCGACCACTGCCTCGCCGCACGCATCAACGGTCGGTTGGCCCCGCTCAGTTCGGAGCTGGACGAGGGCGACGTGGTGGAGATCTTCACCGAGAACGACGGCGACAACGGCTTCGAGGCCGGTGTGGCACCGCGCGGCCCCCGGCGGGAGTGGCTGACCTTCGTCAAGTCGCCGCACGCGCAGATGCAGATCAACAGGTGGTTCGCCGAGCACACCGAGCCGGGCATCACGATCAGCGACAAGGTGCGCCTCGGTCGGGCCACCATCGGGCTCGCCCTACGCCAACACAACCGGGGCCTCGCCAGTGACCTGCCACTGCTGCGCCTCTCCGAGGAGTTGGGCTACCCCGACCTGGAGACCCTGTTGGTAGCGGTCTTCGACCGGGTGATCGAACCGGACACCGTGGTCCGCCAGCTCATCGACCTGGTCGACCATCGACAGTGACCCGGCGGGCCCCAGCGGGACCGAGGGACATTCGTGACCACTAGCCTGGAGTCATGATCCCCCGCTCCCGCGCCACCGGTCGGGCCCTTTTCTACCAGGCCTTCTATCGGCTGCCGCTGCCGGTGCGTCGACGCCTGGTCCGGTTGGCCGTGCCCAAGTACATCGTCGGCGCGGTGACCCTGGTCCGGGACACCGAGGCGACGGGCGCGGGTCGGTTGCTCATGCTGCGCCAGCCGCCCGGCAAGGGTTGGTCACTCCCCGCCGGCCTGCTCAACCGGGGTGAGGCCCCGGTGGTGGGCGCGGCCCGTGAGCTGTTCGAGGAGTCCGGCGTCCGGCTCCCACCGTCGCGGCTGCGTCCGGCGGTGCCGAACGCGATCGTGCACGCCAAGGGCTGGGTGGACATGGTCTTCGAGGCCGAGGTGCCGGCGTCCAGCACCGAGCTGACAGTCGACGGCGGGGAGGTCTTCGAGGCCGCCTGGCACCCCCTGGACGACCTGCCCAAGCTGACCTGGCCGACGGCCCGGCTGCTCGCCTACTACGACATCGGGCCGCTGGCCGGGCAGTTCCCGCCGCCGGTGCCCGACGACACCCCGTGACCGGCGCGGCCGGTGTGCCGGCGGAGCTGTGCGCTGTGGTGCTGGCCGCCGGCGAGGGCACGCGGCTGCGCCCGCTCACCGAACGGCTGCCCAAGGCACTCTGTCCGGTGGGCAACGTGCCCCTGCTGGATCGGGCGTTGGCGCGGCTGGCCGGCCTGGGCCTGACCGGTCCCGGGCGGGTCGCGGTGAACGCCTGCTACCTCGGCGACCAGGTGGTGGCGCACGTCGGCGACCGCGCACACCTGTCGGTGGAGCCGGGCGACCCGCTGGGCACCGCGGGCGGGGTGGCCAACCTGCGGGACTGGATCGACGGGCGGCCGGTGCTGGTCGGCAACGCCGACGCGTACCTCGCCGACCCGGCTGCTCCCCCGGGCCCGGACGTGGCCGCCCTGCTCGACGGCTGGGACGGGCACACCGTACGCCTGCTCGGCCAGCCCGCCGCGGACCCGGCGGCGCCGGGCACCTTCGCCGGGCACTGCTTCACCGGGTTCTCGCTGCTGCCCTGGCGGCTGGTCCGGGACCTGCCGGTCGTCTTCTCGGACCTGGTTCGCGCCGTGTGGCGTCCGGCCGAGGCGGCTGGCGCCCTGACCGTGGTGCCGTACCCGGGCACCTTCTTCGACACCGGCACCCCGGCCGACTACCTGGCGGCCAACCTGCACGCCGCGGCCGGCGGCGTTCTCGTCGCGGAGTCCGCGACGGTGACCGGCCACTGCGTGGAGTCGGTCGTCGGCGCGGGCGCGCGGGTGGACGGTGACGTGTCCCGCACAGTGGTGTGGCCGGGCGCGACAGTACGGGCCGGTGAGCGGCTGCGGAACGTGATCCGGGCCGGGAGCGACCTGACAGTGCCCTGCCCCGCCCAGGGCTGAGCCCCGGCGGCTCCCGCCTCCGGTCCCGGGACGAAACATCTAGCATGGGCGACGACGCCGACGAACGGAGAAATGCCCCGTGATCACCGCGATCGTGCTGATCGACTGCGCCACCGATGCGATCCCCGAGGTGGCGGAGAACCTGGCCAACCTTCCCGGTGTCAGCGAGGTCTACTCGGTGGCCGGGCACGTCGACCTCATCGCCATCGTCCGGGTCCGCGAGTTCGACCAGATCGCCCAGGTCATCGCGGGCAGCATCTCCAAGGTCCCGGGAGTGCTCAACACCGAGTCGCACATCGCCTTCCGGGCGTACTCGCAGCACGACCTGGAGGAGGCGTTCGCGATCGGTCTGGCCAGCGCCGACTGACCCGCTCGCCGTTTCGGGGGCCGTGCCGGCCGCACGGCGGCGGGTGGCGCGCGCAGGGCGGCCGGCCCACCGCGAGGGTGGACCGGCCGTCTGCTGTGGCTACGTCAGCTCTCGCTGGGAGCCGGTACCTCGGTGCTGCCGCCGCCCGGAGCCGGCGACTCGGTGCCGGTGCCGCCCGGAGCCGGCGACTCGGTGCCGGTGCCGCCCGGAGCCGGGGACTCAGTGCCGGTGCCGCCCGGGCTGGGCGTACCGCTGGCGCTGGTCTGCGGGACCGGGATGCCCAGCTTGTTGGCGAGCGCCACCAACTCGTCGTAGTGCGTCTGCAGCGTCGGAAGCGCCGTCTGCGCCAGCTGGACCACCGACTGCTCGGAGCCCTGCGAGATCTCCGTCTGGGTGGCCTGGATGGCCTGGACGTGGCCGGCCAGCTCACTGGTCACCCAAAGCCGGTCGAACTCCGCGCCGCTGGCGTTGTTCAGCTGGTCGATGACCGCCTGCTGATCGGCGCTGGGCTCGTTCGGCAGTTCCACCCCGAGCTGCGACGCGGTCTGCTGCACCGTCTGGTCCAGCTGGGTGTGGTCGGTCTTCAGCATCGCGCCCAGGTCCTTGACCCCCTGGTCCTGACCCTTCTGCTGAGCCAGGTCACCAGCGGTGATCTCGAACAGGTTGACCTGGTGTACCGCCTGCAGGTACTGGGTGTCCTGCGTTGACGGCTGTGCCGCGGCCTGCGCAGCCGCAGCCGGCGCGACACCGACAAGTACCAGCGCGGCCAACAGGCCGAGGCGTTTGATACCCAACATGCTTCCCCCCCTTGAGACGTTGGACCGCACGGATACCCGGCTCACCGGGGTTATTCCTGCGATCGCCCGCCGCGCGGGGTCGACCGGTCCCATCAGGGGCGTCCGACTCCTGGTCGGATGGGTCGGGGGTGTGGATACGACGGAGCGCCCGCCGGATTCCGGCGGGCGCCCCGTAATGGTGCGACTGGGCGGTCAGCGGCGGCTCTCGCCGCTGCCGATCTCCTCGCGCTCGGGCCGGGCCTCGACCGGCGGGTGCCCCGGCGAGACAGGCGCCTCGACCGGCTTCTCGATCGGGTAGAAGAAGCCCCGGATGGCCGGCCCGAGGGCCCCCAGCCGGTTCATCTTCTTGGGCACGACCCAACCGACGTAGTCGAGTTGGCCGTGACCGTCCGCGTGCCCGTTGGACGCGCTGAGCGGCTGGTGCACCTCGACGAACCGGCCGTCCGGCATGCGCCGGATGATGCCCGTCTCGACGCCGTGCGCGAGGACCTCCCGGTCGTGCTGCTGCAGACCCAGGCAGAGCCGGTAGGTGACGTAGTACGCCAGCGGCGGGACCACCAGCAGGCCGATGCGGCCCGCCCAGGTCATCGCGTTCAGGCTGATCTGGAACTTGTCCGCGATCACGTCGTTGGCGCCGGAGAGCGTCAGCACGATGTAGAACGAGACGGCCATGGCGCCGACGGCGGTCCGGGCCGGAGCGTCCCGGGGACGCTCGAGCAGGTTGTGGCTCTTGCGGTCCTTGAGGTGCCGGGCTTCCAGGAACGGGTACATCGTCGACAGGCCCACCAGGATGCCGGGCAGCACCACCGTCGGCCAGAACAGCGGCGGGATGACGTACCCGTCGCCGAGCGGGATGTTGATTTCCCAGGCCGGCATGAGTCGGGTCGACCCGTCGAGGAACATGACGTACCAGTCGGGCTGGCTGGCGGCCGAGACCACCCACGCCTCGTACGGGCCGAACAACCAGATCGGGTTGATCTGGAACAGACCGCCCATCAGCGCGATGACGCCGAAGACGACCATGAAGAAGCCGCCCTGCTTCAGCGCGTACCGCGGGAACATCCGCTCGCCGACCACGTTGTTGTTGGTCCGGCCGGGGCCGGGCCACTGCGTGTGCTTCTGCTTGAAGACCAGACCCAGGTGGACGCTGATCAGCGCGACCAGCAGACCCGGGATGAGCAGCACGTGGGCGATGAAGAACCGGCTGATGATGATCGTGCCCGGGAACTCGCCAGCGAAGACCGACGAGGTGACCCAGGAGCCGATCACCGGGATGGACAGCATGATCGCCGAAGCGATCCGCAGGCCGGTGCCGGACAGGCCGTCGTCCGGCAGCGAGTAGCCGGTGAAGCCGGCCAGGAAGCCGACCCAGAACAGCAGCGAACCGATGATCCAGTTGGTCTCACGCGGCTTGCGGAAGGCGCCGGTGAAGAAGACCCGCAGCATGTGCACGACGATCGCGGCCATGAACAGCAGCGCCGCCCAGTGGTGCATCTGCCGCATCACCAGACCGCCGCGGACGTCGAACGAGATGTCCAGGCTGGAGGCGTACGCGGCGGACATCGGGGTGCCCTGCAACGGCGCGTAGCTGCCGTTGTAGACCACCTCGGTCATCGCCGGCTCGAAGAAGAAGGTGAGGAACACACCGGTCAGCAGCAGCACGACGAACGAGAAGAGCGCGATCTCGCCGAGCAGGAAGGACCAGTGGTCCGGGAAGACCTTGTTCAGCAGCTTGCGCAGCGGGGTGGCCACCGCGAAGCGGTCGTCCACTCCCACCGCGGCCTTGCCCGGCGTCGCCGCAAGGTCAAACTTTCGACGCTTCATGGCCGCTCCCAGAAATCAGGCCCGACGGTCTCGGTGTAGTCGGACTTCGCCACGAAGAAGCCCTCGGAGTCCACCTCGATCGGCAGCTGCGGCAGCCGGCGGCTGGCGGGGCCGAAGATTGGCCGGGCGTTGTCGGTGATCAGGAACTGGGACTGGTGGCACGGGCAGAGCAGCCGGTTGGTCTGCTGCTCGTACAGGCTGGCCGGGCATCCCGCGTGCGTGCAGATCTTGGAGAACGCCGCGTAGTTGCCCCACATGTAGTCGCCGTGGCCGATCTTCTCGTTGGCCCGGCGCGACTCCTGCGCGTCCGAGTCGCGGAGGTGGATCAGCAGCGTCGGCGAGTCGGCGTGCTTGTTGCTCACACCGTGGTCGATGCCGGGGAAGACGGTCAGCTGCCCACCGGTGCTGATGTCCGCCGGACGGACCGGACGGCCGTCCTCGCGGACCAGGCGGATCCGCTCGCCGCCCTCGGCCGTGGCGAACCCGGTGGTGAACATCTGGTTGTTCTTGTGCGGCTGCGAGATCAGGCCGCCGACCAGCGGCGCCGCGGCGACCGCGGCGACCGGCGCGAGACCGGCCAGCAGCGAGATGCCGAGCAGGGGACGACGCTTCACGCCCAGTTCGTCCGCCATGTAGAGCATGGTCTGGCCGGTGATGGTGCGGCCTTCGGAGTCCACCTGGCCCTCGTGCCGGTCCTGGATCGAGACCTCCTTGGGCAGCAACTTCTTGCCCCAGGTCAGGATGCCGAAGCCGACGGCGAGCAGCGCCACGCCGAGGGTGAAGCCGAGCAGCGGGGTGTAGAACTTGTCGCCGCCCCGGCCCGCCTCGTACTGCCACGGCCACCAGATGTAGATGGCCAGGAAGGCGGTCGCGGCCAGGCCGGTGATCAGGAAGAAGCCGGCGACCACCCGGGTCAGCCGACGCTCCGCCTTGGTGCCCGGCAGCACCTGCGGCTCGTAGTGGACGATCTCGATGTCGTCCCGACGCGCGCCTTCACGAACGATGTCGAACCGGGTCAGCTTGGGGTCGTTCACGTCGAGCGGCTCCGGGCCCTGTGGGGCCTGGTGCTCGGGGTGGGTGCTCATGCCGTCACCTCGCTAGGGGTGGCGCCGAGCGGCACCACAGCACTGAATCGGATGGCCTGCTCGATCACGACTTACCCGCAATCCACAGGCTAGCGAAGACGAGCGCCACGATGCCAACCAGGAAGATCGCCAGGCCCTCGGTGGACGGGCCGTACCGTCCGAGGTTGAACCCACCCGGGTCCTGGTCGTGCTTCAGCGTCTCCTGGATGTAGGCGATGATGTCGGCCTTCTGCTCCGGCCGGAGCTGGTTGTCGCCGAACACCGGCATGTTCTGCGGGCCACTCAGCATCGCCGCGTAGATCTGGCGGTCGGTCGCGGGGTGCAGGCTCGGGGCGAACTTGCCCGAGGAGAGCGCACCGCCGCCACCACCGAACGCGTGGCACTGCGAGCAGTTGATCCGGAACAGCTCACCGCCGGAGGCGATGTTGCCGTCCTCGCGGAGGTCGTCGCCCTCGGGCACGACCGGGCCGCCGCCAAGCTCCTGGATGTACTGGGCCAGCTGACGGGTCTGCTCGTCGGTGAAGACCGGGGGCTTGCGGTGCGCCTGGGCCTCCTGGCGGGCCATCGGCATCCGCCCGGAGCTGACCTGGAACTCGACCGATGCCGCGCCGACGCCGAT
The DNA here is from genome assembly GCF_022230905.1 of Micromonospora salmantinae. Lineage (NCBI taxonomy): Bacteria > Bacillati > Actinomycetota > Actinomycetes > Micromonosporales > Micromonosporaceae > Micromonospora > Micromonospora salmantinae. Next base: position 286,790 of record NZ_JAKKFG010000042.1, on the reverse strand, counting down.
CAGGCTCGGCCCGCGGCCCTCGACACCCTGGGCGTTGCGGCCGTGGCAGGTCACGCAGCTCACGTCGAACAGCGCCTTGCCCTCGGCGGCGGCGCCGGTCAGCTGCGGGTTGTCCTGCGCCTGGGCGCCCGGGGCGAAGACGGTGTACGCGCCACCGGCGAGCATCAGCGCGGCGATCAGCCGGACCGCGGCGCCCAGCCGGCGGCGGCCCCTGCTGCGCGCGGCGGGCCGCTCACGCAACCGCGCGAGCAGACCGCGTCGGCGGTCGTTGTCAGAAGTCATGAGCGGTGTCCTTAACCGGTTGGACCTGTCTCAGGGGACGGAGCAGCAGCGCGGAATGTGACGCGCAAGATCACTGGAGCCAGTAGATCATGGCGTACAGCCCGATCCACACGACGTCGACGAAGTGCCAGTAGTACGACACGACGATCGCCGACGTCGCCTGCGCCGGAGTGAACCGGCCCATGGTCGTACGGACCATGAAAATGATGAAGGCGATCAGACCACCGGTCACGTGCAGGCCGTGGAAGCCGGTGGTCAGGTAGAACACCGACCCGTACCCGTCTTCGTTGATCTTGATGCCGTCGGCGACCAGGTGCCGGTACTCGTTCAGCTGGCCGAGGACGAAGATCAGGCCCATCACGAAGGTGACGGTGAACCAGCGCCGCAGCGCGTGCACGTCACCCTTCTCCGCCGCGAAGACGCCGAGCTGGCACGTCACCGAGGACAGCACCAGGATCACCGTGAAGGTGGTCGCGTACGGGATGTTCAGCGCCTCGGTGTGCTTCTCCCACTGCTCCGGCGCAGCCGCGCGGATGGAGAAGTACATCGCGAACAGCGCCGCGAAGAACATGAGTTCGCTGGAGAGCCACACGATCGTCCCGACGCTGACCATGTTTGGTCGGGTCAGAGAGTGGATCCGGCTCTTGTCAATGGCTGGGGCCGCAGTCACGCCGTCATTATTGCCCCTGACCGGGGCCGCCGATCAGCGGGGTGGCAAACCCGCGCCTTCCGTGGCCCGAGCGTCAGCGTCCGGTTCACCTGGCCTAGCCTGAAAAGCGTGCTGCACGTCGATCCGATCTTCGCCGCCACCTCGGCCCCGCCGCCGTTCACCGTCGGCGCGGTGCTGACCGAGACCCGGCTGGACAGCTGGCTGGCCCTCGGCCTGGTGCTCGCCGCCGGCCTGTACCTCTACGGGGTGTACCGGCTGCGCCTGCGGGGCGACCGCTGGCCGATCGCCCGTACCGTGTTCTTCCTCGGGCCCGGCCTGGGCGGCATCGCGCTCGTCACGGTCAGCGGGCTGCACGCGTACGACACCGCGCTGCTGTCCGTGCACATGATCCAGCACATGGTGCTGTCCATGGTGGCGCCGATCTTCCTGGCGCTGGGCGCGCCGATGACCCTGGCCCTGCGGACCCTGCCGGTCGGGCCACGCAAGCGCCTGCTCGCGATCGTGCACAGCCGCGTCGCCCGGGTCTACAGCTTCCCGCTGGTGGCGTTCGCCATCTTCGTGGTCAACCCGTTCGTGCTGTACTTCAGTGACCTGTACCGCTACACCCTCGAACACGCCTGGGCGCACGAGCTGGTGCACGCGCACTTCATCATGACCGGCTGCGTGTTCTTCTGGCCGCTGCTCGGCCTCGACCCGCTGCCCGGCCGCTGGCCGTACCCGGCGCGTGCGCTGCTGATGCTGCTCTCCGTGCCGTTCCACACAGTGCTCGGCCTCACCATCATGCAGAGCAGCACGCTCTTCGGCGGGGACTGGTACCCGTCGCTCAACCTCGGTTGGGTCGACCCGTGGCAGGACCAGGTGGTCGCCGGCGGCATCCTCTGGGCCGGTGGCGAGTTCGTCAGTGTGACCATGCTCGCGGTGCTGGTGGTGCAGTGGGTCAAGCAGTCCGAGCGGGAGGCCCGCCGGGTGGACCGCGAGCTGGACCGCCAGGAGGCCCGCGAACGCGCCGCCGACGCCGCGCCGGCCTGAGCTGCCCGGACGGTACGCCCCGACCCGCGACGCCGGGCGGGATGTCGGCTACGTCACGCCGACCGGTACGATCTGCGGGCAGCTACGAGGTGGGAGTTCCGGCATGACCGATCGTCTTTGCACCGTGTTGCTCTACAGCGACGACCCGCAGGTCCGTGATCGGATGCGGATGGCCGTCGGCACCCGGCCCGCTCCCGGTCTGCAGATCGAGTTCGTCGAGGCGTCGACCTACGCGGAGACGATCCGGCTGGTCGACGACTACGAGATCGACCTGCTGCTGCTCGACGGTGAGGCGAGCCCGGGCGGCGGCATCGGCATCGCCCGCCAGGTCAAGGACGACCGCGACGACGCTCCCCCGACCTGCCTGGTGATCGCCCGCGCCGCCGACCGATGGCTCGCCGCGTACGCCGAGGTCGACGCGACGCTGGTGCACCCGCTCGACCCGGTGACCACCGGCGGCACGGTGGCCGAGTTGCTGCGGACGCACGCACCCGCCTGACGTCCCACGCTCCTCCGGCACCCCCACGGCGCCGGATCTCCTCGGCGCCGGTTCCAGCCCACCCGCACTTCGCATGCTCGGGAGGCCCGCCATGGGCGATCGGACCTGGCCGCACCTGCTCAACGCGCTGCTGCGCGGTGACGAACTCTCCACCGCCGACACCGCCTGGGCGATGGACGAGATCATGACCGGCTCGGCGAGCGCGGCGCAGATCGCCGCCTTCGCCGTGGCGCTGCGGGCCAAGGGGGAGACCCCCGCGGAGCTGGCCGGCCTGGTGCAGGCGATGCTCGGTCGCGCGGTCCCGGTGACGCTCCCCGAGGAGCTGCGCCGCACCGCGCTCGACGTGGTCGGCACCGGCGGTGACCTCGCCCACACGGTGAACATCTCCACGATGACGGCGCTGGTGGTCGCCGGCACGGGCGTTCGTGTGGTGAAGCACGGCAACCGGGCCGCCTCCTCCCTGTGCGGCACCGCCGACCTGCTGGAGTTCCTCGGCATCCCGCTGGATCTCGGCCCGGAGCAGGTTGCCCGCTGTGTGGAGGAAGCCGGCATCGGGTTCTGCTTCGCGGCCCGCTTCCACCCTGGGATGCGGCACGCCGGCCCGGTCCGCCGCGAGGTGGGCGTGCCCACCTTCTTCAACTTCCTCGGCCCACTGACCAACCCGGCCCGCCCTCGGGCCGGCGCGGTCGGCTGCTTCGACCTGCGGATGGCCCCGGTGATGGCCAGCGTGTTCGCGGCCCGTGGCGACTCGGCGATCGTGATGCGCGGCGAGGACGGGCTGGACGAGTTCACCACGGCCGCGCCGACCAGGATCTGGGCGGCCCAGGGCGGCACCGTACGCGAGGTCGTGCTGGACGCGACCGACCTGGGGGTACCCCGGTCCACCCTCGCTGACCTGCGGGGCGGTGACGCCGCGTACAACGCGGGCGTGGCCCGTCGCCTGCTGGCCGGCGAGACGGGCCCGGTCCGGGACGCGGTGCTGGTCAACGCGGCGGCGGCGCTGGCCACCCAGGGCCCGCTGGACGGCGACCTGACCGAGGCGCTCCGCGCCGGCCTGGCCCGTGCCGCCGAGTCGATCGACTCCGGCGCGGCCGCCGCGACCCTGGACCGCTGGATCGAGACCGCCAGCGCCGCCTGACGTCACCACCGCCGCGGACGCCGATGAGTGGGCGACCGTGCGCGGAGATTTGTCGGACCCGTCTGGGAAACTACAGCTGAGTAGTTCTCTGCTGCCGTCGGTGCGTCACTGTCGCATCCGGGGGCGGTCCGCCTGGTATCCGAGAGGAGACGCCCGTGTCGCATCGCGAGCTCTACTGCGACGTCTGCGAGGGCGTGGCGCTGTTCGAGGCGCCGCCCTGCGTCGACAGCCACGGCACCGACTGTCCAGAGCTGATCTGCACCGACTGCGGCGCCGCCGTGGTGGTCGGCACGTTCGCCTTCCCGGTCACCCTGCTGGCCGCCCGCCGCCGCCAGCCCGCCCGCCGCCGCGCCGCCTGACCACAGCACCGCCCGACCGCAGCACCGCCCGGGCCACCCGAGGCGGGGGTGGAACATGACCCAAGGCCCGCTCCCCCACTCGGGGAACGGGCCTTGGTCGTGCCGGGTCGGTCGCGACGGCGACCGGGTGGATCAGTGCTCGGCGGTACGCCGGGTGCCGCTGTAGTACTCGAACAGGAGCCCACAGGCGGAGAAGACGACGGCCAGCAGGCCGGCGCCGATCAGCCAGTACTGCCAGAACACCATGCCGAGCGCGGCGATCGCGGCGGCCAGCGCCAGACCGAACGGCCAGTAGCTGCCCGGGCTGAAGAAGCCGACCTCACCGGCGCCGTCGGCGATCTCAGCGTCCGGGCGGTCCTCCGGGCGCAGGTCGATGCGGCGGGAGACGAACCAGAAGAAACCACCGCACATCGAGCAGAGCAGGAACGACAGCAGCAGGGCGATGGTGCCGACCCACTCGACGCCGCCCGACTCCCCCTGCGTCCAGGCGCCGTAGAGGATGGTGGCACCGAGGAGGAACCCGGCGATGATCAGGAAGATACGCCACTCGGTCTTCATGCGGCTGCCTCAGCTTCCCGTGCGGGCCGGAACGTCGTCCGGGTTGAAGTTGTCCTGCGTCCGCCGCGTGTCGAACGGCTGCGTGGTCGTCGCGTACGGCTGCTCACCGATCGCGGACAGCGCGTCCTGGGTGGACTTGCCGCTCTGCTTGGCCGCCAGGAACTGGTCGTACTTCTCCGGCGAGACCACCCGCAGCTCGAAGTTCATGAACGCGTGGTAGCTGCCGCACAGTTCGGCGCAGCGCCCGACGTAGGCACCCTCGGCGTCCAGGCTCGAGACCTCGAACACGTTGCGGATCTTGCCCGGCATGACGTCCCGCTTGAAGAGCAGCTCCGGCACCCAGAACGAGTGGATGACGTCGCGGCTGGTCTCCTCGAACCGGATGGACCGGTTGGTCGGCAGCACCAGCACCGGGATGACCTCGCTGGTGCCGAGCGTCGACGCGGTGGTGGTGGCTTCCGTACCCTGGCCGTCCCGGTAGTTGAACTGCCAGTTCCACTTGAACGCGACGACCTCGACGGTGACGTCCGGGTTCTTCGACAACTTGTCGACGTCGGTCTGCACGATCGCCGTGTAGTAGAAGAGCACGGAGACGATCAGGATCGGCGCGATGGTGTAGAGGAACTCCATCGGCATGTTGTAGCGGGTCTGCACCGGCAGCGCGTTGCCACGCTTGCGGTACCGCACGACGCACCAGAAGATCAGGCCCCACACGAAGACGCCGACCGCGAGCGCGGCGATGCAGGAGGCGATCCACAGGTCGTACATCCGCTTGGACTCCGGCGAGATGCCGCCCTGCGGCCAGCCGAAGCCGTGGAACGTCTGACCCACGTCACAGCCCGTGAGCAGAACCAGCAACGCCACGCCACCGAGACCGAGCCCAGCCAGGCGACCAGCACCACGCCCCCGGCGTCCACCAACCCCTGGGGAAGCGCTGTGCCGTACGGCCGACGGCCGTACCTCCGAACTCCTTGCGACCACCTGGTCCTGCCTCCCTAGCGCGCCGCGGTGCGTCTTTCCTCAGCACCCGCGGCAAAGGCGTCACCGACGGTCGCAGATTACTCGACCATGACGGACTCGGCCGTGGTGGGGTCACTGTCCGACCCCCATCGGGGGGATCCTAGGCATACCGCCGCGATAGCCTCTTGGTCTGTGAGCGCGAGGAGTGAGCCGGGGTTGCGAGCCCCGCGGCCGCGAACGAAGGCAGGTCTGTGAGCGCACCTCCGGTCTACCTGGACGCGGCGACCGCCGCGCCGATGCATCCGGTCGCGCGGCAGGCTCTGCTGGCCGCGCTCGACGACGGCTGGGCCGACCCGGGCAAGCTGTACACGCAGGCCCGCCGGGCCCGGCAACTGCTCGACGCCGCCCGCGAGGCCACCGCGCTGACGCTCGGCGTCCGCGCCGATGAGGTCTCCTTCACCCCCAGCGGTACGACCGCGGCCCACGGCGCGGTGCTCGGCGGTCTGGCGGGGCGGCGCCGGTTCGGGTCGACGCTGGTGCACTCGGCGATCGAGCACTCGGCGGTGCTGCACGCCGCGGAACGGCACGTCGGCGCGGGCGGGACGGCCGCCGCGGTGCCGGTCGACCGGTTGGGCCGGCTGGACCTGACCGCGTGGTCGACCGCCGTTCGGGCCCCGGGGGTCGCACTGGCCGCGTTGATCACCGCCAGTCACGAGGTGGGGACGGTGCAGCCGGTCGCCGAGGCGGCGGCGGCCTGCGCCGACGTGGGTGTGCCGCTGTACGTGGACGCGGCGCAGTCGGTGGGCCGGGTGCCCCTGCCGGCCGGCTGGTCGGTGCTCACGGCGAGCGCCCACAAGTGGGGCGGGCCACCCGGAGTGGGGTTGCTGGCGGTCCGGAAGGGCACTCGCTGGGAGTCACCCTGGCCGGCCGACGAGCGGGAGAGCGGACGTACCCCCGGGGTGGTGAACCTGCCCGCGGTCGTGGCGGCGGCGGCGAGCCTGCGCGCGGCGGCGGCCGACGCGGCGGCCGAGGCGGCCCGGTTGGCCGACCTGGTGGACCGGGTCCGGGAGCGGGTAGCGGCGGAGGTGCCCGACGTGGAGGTGGTCGGCGACCCGGTGCTCCGGCTCCCCCACCTGGTCACCTTCTCCTGCCTGTACGTCGACGGGGAGGCGTTGCTGCACGCTCTGGACCGGCGGGGCTTCGCCGTGTCGTCCGGCTCGTCCTGCACCTCGTCCACGTTGCGTCCGTCGCACGTGCTGGAGGCGATGGGGGTGCTCTCGCACGGCAACGTGCGGGTCAGCCTGCACCGGGAGACGACCGAGGCGGACGTGGAGCGGTTCCTGACCGAGCTGCCGGGGATCGTCGCCGGGCTGCGCGCCGAGGCCGGGGTGGTGGGGCTGTGACGATGCCGGACGAGGTGATCGACTGCCGGGGGCAACGCTGCCCGCTGCCGGTGATCGCGGCGGCGCGACGGATGCCCGAGGTGCCGGTCGGCACTGTGGTCCGGGTGCTGGCCGACGACCCGGCGGCGGCGGTCGACATCCCCGCCTGGTGCCGGATGCGCGGCCAGGAGTTCCTAGGGTCCGTCAACGGCCCAGACGGCCCCGCCTACGACGTACGCCGCACCCACTAACCCCAACCCTGCCCCACCGCCCCCGGCCACCCCCGCGATCTTGCAGTTTCTGCGTGGACAAAGGGGTGCAGAAGCCGCGAGACGGCGACAGAAAGTGCAAGATCGCCGGGAGTGGGGGTGAGGGCTACGCCGGGAGGAGGTGGGGGCGGACCTCTTCCGCCGCGGTGTCGCCGTAGGACTCGGCGAGCCGCTTGACGAACAGGTCGCGACGGACGTCGTACTCCTGGGTGCCGACGGTCTCCAGGACCAGCGTGGCCAGCAACGAGCCGACCTGGGCGGCGCGTTCCAGGCCGAGACCCCAGGAGAGCGCGGTGAAGAAGCCGGCCCGGAAGCCGTCGCCGACACCGGTCGGATCGACCGCGCGGATCTCCCGCGCGATCGGTACGTGGATCGGGTCGATGCCGCGCCCGGCGATCTCCACACCGTGCTTGCCCAACGTGGTGACCCGCACCTTGACCAGGTCCAGCAGTTGGTCGTCGCTGAGCTGCGCCTTGCTCTGCAGCAGCGACTTCTCGTAGTCGTTGGTCATCAGGTACTCGGCGCCTTCGATCAGCGCCACCACGTCCTCGCCGGGCATCCGGGCGAGCTGCTGGGACGGGTCGGCGGCGAAGGCGTACCCGCGGGTGCGGCACTCGGCCGAGTGCCGCAGCATCGCCTCGGGGTCGTTCGCGCCGACCAGCACCAGGTCCAGACCGCCGAGCCGGTCGGCGACCGGGGCCAGCTCGATGTTGCGGGCCTCGCTCATCGCACCGGCGTAGAACGACGCGATCTGGCACATGTCGGTGTCGGTGGTGCAGACGAAGCGGGCGGTGTGCGCCACCTCGCTGATGTGCACCGAGTCGCAGTCCACGCCGTGGCGCTCGAGCCAGGAGCGGTAGTCGGCGAAGTCGGCGCCGACCGCACCGAGCAGCACCGGGCGCAGCCCGAGCTGACCCATCCCGAAGGAGATGTTCGCCGCCACGCCGCCGCGGCGGAGCACCAGGTCGTCCACCAGGAAGGAGAGGGACACCTTGTGCAGTTGATCGGCGATGAGCTGGTCGGCGAAGCGGCCGGGGAAGCTCATCAGGTGATCGGTGGCGATCGAGCCGGTGACGGCGATCTTCATGTCAACCCTCGGGGTCGGGAGCAGGGCGCGGGTCAGCCTACCGGGACGGCAACGCGATGGTCACCGCTCGGTCGGACTACGGCAACCAGCCCGCCACCGCCCCCTTCGGGACCGCTCCCGGACCGGTGCGACCGCCGACCGGTACGGCGATGGGGCCGTCCCGAAGAACGGCCCCATCGTCGCTGGTGTGTGGTGTGACTCAGTTGAACGAGTCACCGCAGGCGCAGGAGCTGCCCGCGTTGGGGTTGTCGATGGTGAAGCCCTGGGCGTCGATCCGGTCGGCGAAGTCGATCGTCGCGCCGGAAAGGTACGGGGCGCTCATCCGGTCGACGACGACCTCGACACCACCGAAGTCGGTCACGACGTCACCGTCGAGCGAACGCTCGTCGAAGAAGAGCTGGTACCGCAGGCCGGAGCAGCCGCCCGGCTGCACGGCGACGCGGAGCCGCAGGTCGTCGCGGCCCTCCTGCTCGATCAGGGCCTTGACCTTCTGCGCCGCGACGTCGGTGAGGACGACGGAAGTAGGGGCCTTGGCCTCGGTCGACTCGGTCTGCGCTGGCGTGGTCACGTGGAAGTCTCCCTGCGCGGTTTGGGTCCGGACGCACTGGCCAACGTCGCGCGTCGTCCAGTGATTCCCGGTTGTGGTCCTCAGCCGATCGTACGCCGCCTCGGCCGGGCTCACCCGCGTGGCGTGACCCCCGCCGCAGGTAGGCCCTCGGTCGGGGCGGGCGCACGGGCGCTCGGGACGCTCAGCGGCTCCACTGCCGGGCCAGTCGGGCGCCCAGCTCGCGCAGCCCCTCCGCGGGCCGGCTCAGCGCCGCGTCGAGCCCGCCGCCCTCCTCGCCGCCGAAGTGCTCCACCAGGCTGTACGCGTCGGTCACCCCGGCCGACGCGGCCTCCCGCCGGCCGGTGCTCACCTGCCCGGCCACCACCACGCAGGGAACTCCCCGGTCACGGGCGGCGCCGGCCACCCCGGCGACGACCTTGCCGCGCAGCGACTGGTGGTCGAACGACCCCTCACCGGTGATCACCAGGTCGGCGGTGTCCAGCGCGGTGTCGAGTCGGGTGGCCCGGGTGACCAGACCGATCCCCGACTCGCAGTCGCCGCCCAGGGCGAGCAGCGCCGCGCCGATGCCACCGGCGGCCCCGCCCCCGGGCAGCGAGCCGAGCCCCGCCGGGCAGCCGGCCAGATCCCGTTCCAGCACCGCCGCGAACCGCTCCAGGGCGGCGTCGAGCAGCAGAACGTCGGCCCGGTCGGCGCCCTTCTGCGGGCCGAACACGTTGCTGGCGCCGTGCAGGCCGAGCAGGGGATTGTCCACGTCGGTGGCCGCGACCAGCCGGACGCCGCGCAGCCGGGCCGCGCCGTCCAGCGCGTCGACCGCGGCGAGCGCCGCCCCGCCGTACGGCAGCGCGGCGCCGCCCTGGTCGAGGGGGGTCACGCCCAGCGCGGCGAGCATTCCGGCGCCGCCGTCGTTGGTGCCGGAGCCGCCCAGCCCGATCACCACAGCGCGGGCACCGCTCTCCACAGCGGCGGCCACCAACAGACCCAGCCCGTACGAGGTGGTGGTCTTCGGGTCGCGCTCGGCCGCGGAGAGCAGGTGCAGGCCGCACGCCTGTGCGCTCTCCAGGTAGGCGGTCGCGCCGTCGGCGGTGAGCAGGATCTCACCGGCTGCCGGGCGGCCCAGCGGATCGACGGTCGACACCGGCACCCGCCGGCCGCCGAGGGCCTCGGCGAGCACCTCCACGAAGCCCGGTCCGCCGTCCGCGAGGGGCCGGATCAGCAGATCGTCTCCGTCGGTGACGGTGCGCCAACCGGCGGCGACGGCGGCGGCCACCTCCGGTGCGGACAGGGTGCCGGCGAACTTGTCCGGGCAGAGCAGCACGCGCATGCCGAGCAGTGTGGCAGCCCACACCGAGCGAGGCTGTGTCGCGCTCGCGCTGTGGGACCATGGGCTACGTGACTTCGACCTGGGTGGAACCCTCCAACACGGCGACGGCTCTGCTGCTGCTCGGCCGGGGCAGCGACCCCGACACCGAGCGCGGCGTCGAGTGTCCGGGCGACCTGCCGGCGCCCAGCGATCCGGATCTGGTGGCCCGTGCCACCGCCGCGAAGGCGAAGCTGGGCAGCAAGGTCTTCGTGCTGGGGCACCACTACCAGCGCGACGAGGTGATCCAGTTCGCCGACGTGACGGGCGACTCGTTCAAGCTGGCCCGGGAGGCCGCGGCCCGTCCGGACGCGGAGTACATCGTCTTCTGCGGCGTGCACTTCATGGCCGAGAGCGCCGACATCCTCACCACCGACACCCAGCGGGTGATCCTGCCGGACCTCGCGGCGGGTTGCTCGATGGCGGACATGGCCGTGCTGGGCCAGGTCGAGGCCGCCTGGGACACGCTGACCGAGTTGGGCATCGCCGGCGAGACCGTGCCGGTGACGTACATGAACTCCTCGGCCGACATCAAGGGTTTCGTGGGCCGCAACGGCGGCGTGGTCTGCACCTCGTCCAACGCCAAGCGCGCCCTGGACTGGGCCTTCAAGCAGGGGTCGAAGGTGCTCTTCCTGCCGGATCAGCACCTGGGCCGCAACACCGCGGTGCTGGAGATGGGCCTGTCGCTGGACGACTGCGTGCTCTACGACCCGCACAAGCCCGGTGGCGGGCTCACGCCGGAGCAGTTGCGCGACGCCAAGATGATCCTGTGGCGGGGGCACTGCTCGGTGCACGGCCGGTTCACCCTGGAGAGCGTCAACGACGTACGGGAGCGGGTGCCCGGGGTCAACGTCCTGGTCCACCCGGAGTGCCGGCACGAGGTGGTCACGGCCTCCGACTACGTCGGGTCCACCGAATACATCATCAAGACCATCGAGGCGGCTCCGGCCGGCTCGGCGTGGGCGCTCGGCACCGAGCTGAACCTGGTCCGCCGGCTCGCGCTGGCGCACCCGGACAAGCAGATCATGTTCCTGGACAAGGCCGTCTGCTACTGCTCGACGATGAACCGGATCGATCTGCCGCACCTGGTCTGGGCCCTGGAGGAGCTGGTCGCGGGCCGGGTCGTCAACCAGATCACTGTCGACACCGACACCGCGCACCACGCCCGGGTGGCGCTTGATCAGATGCTCGCGTTGCCCGGCGCGGACACTCCGCCGCCGACGGTGCCCTGATCACGATCCGTAGCGCTCTTGGTACGCAAAAGTGCCGGATCACCGATTAATGCCACACACGCCGATGTGACCGAGTCCTTTTTCGTCACCGAGGGCTATGCTGCCCAAGCGACGACACACGCGGGCCGTTTCGACATGGCCGCATCCGGGGTAGCGACAACGTTCAGGCGCCCCACCATCAACACGGCAGCACCGACGCGCTGGAGGTTGCGTTGACCGACGACGTCCTGGTTGTGCACGGAGGTACTCCGCTCGAAGGGCGGATCCGCGTGCGCGGCGCGAAGAACCTGGTATCGAAGGCGATGGTCGCCGCGTTGCTCGGCGACAGCCCGAGCCGGCTGTTCGACGTGCCCAAGATCCGCGATGTCGAGGTGGTGCGAGGTCTGCTCGGCCTGCACGGCGTCAAGGTCACCGACGGCACCGAGGACGGCGAGCTCGTCTTCGACCCGGCGAACGTGGAGAGCGCCAGCACCGACCAGATCAACGTGCACGCCGGTTCCAGCCGGATCCCGATCCTGTTCTGCGGCCCGCTGCTGCACCGCCTCGGGCACGCGTTCATCCCGGATCTGGGTGGCTGCCACATCGGCCCGCGCCCGATCGACTTCCACCTCCAGGCGCTGCGCGAGTTCGGCGCCACTGTCGAGAAGCGGCCCGAGGGTCTGCACCTGTCCGCGCCGAACGGGCTGCACGGCACCAAGTTCGCGCTGCCGTACCCGAGCGTCGGCGCCACCGAGCAGGTGCTGCTGACCGCCGTGATGGCCGAGGGCGTCACCGAGCTGCGCAACGCCGCTGTGGAGCCGGAGATCATCGACCTGATCTGCATCCTGCAGAAGATGGGCGCGATCATCAAGGTCCACACCGACCGGGTGATCGAGATTCAGGGCGTGCCCAAGCTGCACGGCTACACCCACCGGCCGATCCCGGACCGGATCGAGGCGGCGAGCTGGGCGGCCGCCGCCCTGGCGACCCGTGGTCACGTCGAGGTGCTGGGCGCGCAGCAGGCCGACATGATGACCTTCCTGAACATCTTCCGATCGGTCGGCGGCGAGTACGAGGTCACCGACGCCCGCGCGCCGAAGCTGGGCGACCCCGGTCAAGAGGGCGGCATCCGCTTCTGGCACCCGGGTGGCGAGCTGAACGCTGTGGCGCTGGAGACCGACGTGCACCCCGGCTTCATGACCGACTGGCAGCAGCCGCTGGTCGTGGCGCTGACCCAGGCCCGCGGCCTGTCGATCGTCCACGAGACGGTCTACGAGCAGCGGCTGGGCTACACCGAGGCCCTCAACTCGATGGGCGCCAACATCCAGGTCTACCGGGACTGCCTCGGCGGCACCCCGTGCCGCTTCGGCCGGCGTAACTTCAAGCACTCCGCGGTGATCGCCGGGCCGAGCAAGCTGCACGCCGCCGACCTGGTCATCCCGGACCTGCGGGCCGGGTTCAGTCACCTGATCGCGGCACTCGCGGCCGAGGGCACCTCCCGGGTGTACGGCGTGGATCTGATCAACCGGGGCTACGAGGACTTCGAGGCGAAGCTCGCCGACCTGGGCGCGCACGCCGAGCGTCCGTAACCTCGGTCACCATCGTTCGGATACGACGGCTCCGGGTCGCGCTGCGACCTGGAGCCGTCGGCCGTTGTACCGCGATGTGCACCGGGCGCGGACCGTTGGCTACCCTTGCCGCGTGCCGTCGCTCTTTCGCCGCAAGTCCACCGACCTCGTCGACGAGGCCGTCACCTCGGTGACCCCCGAGGAGACCGCTGAGCGGTCCCGGGGTTACACCCCGGCCAAGGGTCGGGAGACGCCCAAGCGGCCGACCGTCGGCCGTCGCCCGGCCGGCCCCACGCGTCCCCTCACCAAGGAGGAGGAGCGGGAGCGTCGCCGTCAACTGCGCGCCGAGGCGGCGTCGGAGTTCCGCCGCGAGGGTGGCCCCCGCGACCGCGGCCCGGAGCGGCTGCTGGCCCGCAACGTGGTCGACTCCCGGCGTACCGTCGGCACCTGGTTCTTCGGCGGCGCGCTGATCGTGCTGGTCGGGTCGAACGCGGCAATGCCGCCGCTGGTCCGGCTGATCTCCAACGTGCTCTGGGGCGCGCTGGCGCTGGGTGTGGTCGTCGACTCGGTGCTGATCTGCCGCAAGATCAGCAAGTTGGTCCGGGAGCGCTTCCCGAAGACCGACCAGCGGATGGGCTCGCTCTTCCTCTACGCGGTCATGCGGTCGATCACGTTCCGGCGGATGCGCGCTCCGGCGCCCCAGGTCAAGCTGGGCGACAAGGTCTGACCCCCGGGCTCCGGCTCCCGCACCTCCAAGATCCGCGCAACATCAACGAAACTGCTGCCTCAGGCATCTCCGAGGCAGCAGTTTCGCCGTAACTGCGCGGATCTTGTCGTGCGTTCAGCATGCTGAACCGGTCGTTGTTCGACAGACCGAACGTTTGACCAATGGAGCGAAGGCATGCCTTCGGAACCTGCTGCCCCCCTGGCCACCATCGCCGCCGCCCTGCGCCGGGAGCGGGAACGGGTCGGCATCTCGCTGACCGAGCTGGCCCGCCGGGCGGGGGTGGCCAAGTCCACCCTCTCTCAACTGGAGTCGGGCACCGGAAACCCGAGCGTGGAGACGCTCTGGGCGCTGGGCGTCGCGCTCGGTGTGCCGTTCAGCCGGCTGGTGGAACCCGTCGACGACGGCGTACGGGTCGTCCGGGCCGGGGACGGGCCGCACGTCCGCTCGGAGCAGGCCGACTTCAGCGGAACGCTGCTCAGCGCCGGTGCGGCGCACCTGCGCCGGGACGTCTACCTGATCAGGCTCGAACCCGGCGCGGTCCGAGCCGGGCAGGGACACACCCCGCGCAGTATCGAGCACGTGGTGGTCGCCGCCGGCCGGCTGCGGGTGGGGCCCGAGGCGGCACCGGTCGAACTCGACCCCGGCGACTACGCCACGTTCCCCGGCGACGCGCCGCACCGTTACGAGGCGCTCGCTCCCGGTACGTTCGCCGTCCTCATCATGGAACACCCCTGAACGAGGACGGCGATCCCGCCACAGCCGGGTGGTCTTCGAGTGCGGTATGGTCGGAGGCCAGATTCGCTTATAGGACCAAATGTCCGAAACCAATGGGATAACGTTTGCGCCGGTAGGCGGCACCACAGTGGCGGTGAGCGAGCCCACGCCGTTACCCTCCATCCGCAGCCACGGCCTGCCGGAGCGGCGATCTGACCGGCATGTGCGGCCCCAGCGCGACAATTTGCAACGAGGTGACAACGCGTGAGCGAGCGGACGCGAGCCGGCCACCGGGGCGTGGCAGGCGGCGACCGGACGCCCAGCGGTCACCCGGCGGCGGCTGCGGACACCTCACCCCCGGCGAGAATCGGCCCGGCGGCCGGGTGCGGCGACGGGCTCGACGGATGAACGGCCGCTACACCGACCGGTGGTCAGACCCGAACGAACCGTCCTGGGTGGTCGAGCCGACCACCGAGTGGCACCCCCAGTTCCCCGGCCAGCGTTACGCCGGCGACATCGGCATGCCGCACCAGCCGCCACCGCGCGGCCGCGCGACGGTGTCCGGTCGCGCCGAGGTGCCACCGCTGGCGCCCACCCGCCCGGACGGCACCTACCTCGGCCGGTCCTGGTCCGACGAACCACCGGCGGAACACGCACCTCAGGGCCGTTCCTGGGTGGACGACGAGCCGGGCGAGGCAGCTGCCTACGGCCGACTCCGCGGCGACGAGCGCTCGGCGGACACGTCCGCCTACGGCCGGCCCGACAACGCCGACTCCCGCCACTACGACCACGAGCCGTACCGTCGTCCGCTGCCGGAGCCACCCCGCCGCGACGACCGCCGCTCCCCCGAGTCGGACCGACGTACCGCCTGGTCCGACCGACGCCCCGCCGACGAGCGGGGGCCCGCGCGGGAAGCCGCCTGGCACCGGGACCAGCCCACCCCCGAGCGGTACGACAGCCGCCGTCCCCGGCAGGAGCCCACCGAGCGGGATCGGGGTTACCGGGGCTCTCCGCCGGTCTCCCCCGCGCCCCGGCCCGAACCTGGCTGGGTGTCGGAGCCGGACGACACACCACGTCGGCGCGGCACACCGGAACGACCGGCCGCCGGTTACGAGCGGCACACCGGCGACGGGTACGGCGTCCGACCCACCCGCGACCCTGACGGTCGCATCGCCGACGCGGTCGACCCGTGGGCACCCGTGGACGGCCGCACGCGATACCGCGCCGACGGGTACCCGGACCGGGCCGCCGACGACCTGCGCCGCCCGGAGCCGCGTTACCGCGCGGACGAGGGGAACGGCGCAGCGCCCTCACCCAACGGTGGACGGCGGCGTCGCCCCGAGTCGGACCTGCCCGACCAGCCGCGCCTCGACGACGACCGGCGGCGACCCGACACCGAGCCGCACCGGCAGCAGCCCCGTGAGGCGGCGGCCCGCGCCGAGGCGTACCCGGACCGGCGACCCCGCGAGCAGACCCGCCCGGACACCTACCGCGACAACGGGTACCGCGAGGACGCGCCTCGTGAGGACGCCTACCGCGAGCCCCGGCCACAGCCGGGCCAACGGTCGGACGGCAGTCTGCCCTGGCCAGCACCGGGTCCGGTGCGCCAGGAGCGCACCCCGGACCGCACCCGGGAGCCCGGCCACCGCACCGATCCGCACCGCACCACGGACCCGCACCGCACCACCGACCCGCACCGCACCGACCCACACGGCAGCCCCGACCCGCACCGCCCGACCGAGCCGCATCGCAGCACGGACCCGCACCGCAGCCCCGACCCGTACCGCAGCGCCGAGCCGGGCATCGCGTCGCGGCCGGCCGCCCGGCCCGACCGGCCGGCGGCCACGCCGTCCCGGCCAGACGAGCGCCCGGCGGCCACTCCGGCACGGTACGACGAGCGACAGGTACGTCCGGCCGCGACGGCGCCGCCCGCCTCCGGCCGTGCCATGCCGGTCCCACCGGTCTCCCCGGAGCGACCGGTGTCGCCAGCACCCGTGTCCCCCGGCTGGGACCGACCGGTGTCATCCGCCCCGGCCGCCCCGGAGCGACCGGTGTCGCCGGCACCCGACTCCCCCGGCTGGGACCGACCGGTGTCGCCAGCACCCGTCTCCCCCGGCTGGGACCGGCCGGTGTCGGCCGCTCCCGTCTCCCCCGCCGCGACCGGTTGGGACCGGCCGGTGTCGGCCGCCCCCGTCTCCCCCGCCTCCGACCGGCCCGTCTCCGGGCCACCCGCCGCGCGCCTGCGGCTGGAGTACCTGCCCGCGCCGGTGGACCCGCCCGGCGCCGACGAACGCTCGGATGCCCCGCCAGCATCGGGCCGCCGGTCGCTGGCCGAACCGCCACCGGCGTCCGGCGCGCATCCCGCCCCGCCGCGTTACCCCGGCCCGGACACCAAGGACCGTCCGGCGGACCAACGGCGCGGCGAGGAGCCGGACCCGGACCGCCGTAGGGTCGGCGACCCGTTGGCCGGCACCCCACCGACCGACCGCCGCCCGACCTCCCCCGACCGCTCGCCCCCGGCGGAGCGGCCGCACCCCGGGGATCGCCCGGCCGCGCAGCAGCGCCCGTACTCGCCGGAGCGACTGACCCCGACGGCGGACGCGCGCCCGTCGGTGGCCCCGCCACCCACCTGGCAGGCACCGCCGCCACCGGCGACCCGTCCCGACCCGACCCCGGCCGACCCGACCCCGGAGGTTCCGGCTCCGGCGGCCCCGCAGCCACCGGCGGCGGAAGTCGCGCCGGCGCTCCCGCCGGCCCCCGGTACGCCGCGCCGCTACGTACCCCCAGCGCCTTCGGAAGAGCCGGTGGCGGCCGTTCACGAGCCGGACGACGTTCCGGGCACCCGCGGGCCGGAGGCGTGGTTCAGCCCCGCTCAGCCCGCCGAATCCGACCAGGCCGAGCCGGCGACGGACCAGCGGTCGTTCGACCCGGTCGACGACGAGTCGACGGTCGGCGACCCCGACCTCTCCGTGACACCGGTCGCACCGGACGCGCAGACGTCGACGTCGACGGCCGACAGCCACCTCGACGTGGCCGACGAGCACACCAGCGGGTCGACACCAGACGAGGCGTTCGACCCGGTCTCCGGGCCGCCCGCCCACCCCGTCTCCGGTGCCCCTCGGCTCTGGGCGGACGACCTGGACGACGACCCGCAGCCCGCTTTCGACACGGGAACGCTGGAGGGCGACCAGCCCGTCTCCGGCGCACCTGTCGTCGCGATGCCCCACCAGCGGACCGAAGCCGGCCTCGAAGCCGAGGGCGAGGCCGACCAGCAGCCAGTCGCCGATTCGCCCGGCGAGGACACCGATCCGGTCGAGTACGACCCGACGGACGAACTCGCGCCACCCGACGAGCCGACGGACGCGATCGACGATGCGAGCGCGGGCCCGCCGGACGGCTCGCGATTCGACGACTGGCGGGACGACGCGGCGCAGCACGTCACGGCTGCGGACGACACGAGCCGGCCCGTCTCGGCACCGCCGGTCCCGGTCACGCCGGTCTCCGCACCTCCGGCACCGCCGGTATCCGCCCCGCCCGCAGCCCCCGTCTCCGCGCCGCCAGCATCCGCCGCGGCGCCCGTCTCCACACCGCCAGCGCCGACCGCAGCCCCGGTGTCCGCACCGCCCGCGTCAGCGCAGCCGTACTCCGTAGCGCCCGTCTCCGCGCCGCCAGCCGCCACGCCCATGACCGCACCGCCGGCCTCGACCCCGCCGCCCGCCGCAGCGCCCGTCTCCGGGCCGCCGGCTTCGGTGGTGCCGACGTCCGGGCCACCCGCCTCCGCCGTACCCGGCCCGAGGAGCGGCTCGGACGGGGAGAACGAGCCGGTGTCCGCGCCACCCGACGACGCACCGCCGGTGGTGACCCGCCCGTCGCTGGCCGACCCGGGCGACCCGGAGCAGGTGCTGGCCGCGTACCGGTGGCGGTTGGACCCGGTCACCCTGCGCGAGGAGCTGACGGAGCCGGACGACCTGCGGGCCATTCGGCGGCGGCTGACCGAGAAGTTGGGCTCGGCGGTCGACAACCGTGCCCGCGCCCGGCTGCTCAGCCTGCGGGCGGTGGCCTCGCGGATTCTCGGCGACCTGGACGACGCGCTGGCCGACGGTCGGCTCGCCCTCACCTACGCAGAGGCCACCGGCGAGCTGCGCCGGACCGCGCTGGCCCAGGCCCGGCTGGCCCACGTGCTGCGCTGGCGCGGCGACTTCGCCGAGGCCGACCAGCTCTTCGCCCAGGCCAACTCGGTCGAGTTGCCCGACCGGCTGCGGGCCGCGCTGCACGAGCACGCCGGACGGTCGTGTTACGACCAGGGGCGGCTCATGGAGGCCTGCGAGCACTTCGAGAAGGCGCTCGACCTGCGCGGCGCGGGCGACGCCGAACTGCTGGACCGGGTCCGGGTGGCCCTCGACGCGGTCACCGTCCGGGCCGAGGCGGATGGCTTCGGGGCGTACCCCCGGGGTCGGGACGAGGTGCTCGACCGGGACCGACCCCCGTTGCCGGACCGGGACGGGTCGCTGTGGGGTTACACCAGCCAGGACGGCGACGTGGTCGTCCCCGCCCGGTACGCCGAGGCGCAGCCCTTCCACGACGGGTTGGCCTGGGTCCGCCGGCCGGACACCGACCGCTGGTCGCTGATCAACCTGCTCGGTACGACGGTGATCCCGCCGTCCTTCCGGGCCGCACAGCCGTTCAGCGACGGCCTGGCCTGGGTGGTCGGCGAGGGTGGTTGGACGGCGATCGACGCGACCGGGGCAGTGCAGGTCGCGCCCAACTTCGCCGAGGTACGACCGTTCCGGCGTGGGCTGGCCGCGGTACGGCGCGAGGGGTGGGGCGCGGTCGACCGGACCGGTCGGGTCATCGTGCCCACCCGCTACCACGGCTTCGTCACCGAGTTGGCCGACGGCCAGCAGATCGACGGTTTCACCGACGAGGGGCTCGCCGTGGTCGACGTCGGGGGTCGGCGGGGCGTGGTGGACCGCACCGGCACGGTGCTGGTCCCGCCGGCGCACCGGATGCTGGTCGTCCACCCGGTGGCGTTCCTGATCGAGAGCGACAACGGGCGGTGGGGCGCGCTGGACCGGCGCGGCGTGCCGCTCATCGATCCGGTGCACCGCGATCGCACCGAGGTGCTGGAGGAGATCGACCGGCTACTCACCGACGCCAACCCGGTGCTCTGAGTCACCGGTCGCCGGTGTTGATCCACTGGAGCTAGGGTCGGTGCATGGAATTCCGACACCTGGGCCGTTCCGGCCTGATGGTCAGCGAGATCTCGTACGGCAACTGGATCACCCACGGTTCGCAGGTCGAGGAGGACGCGGCGTTCGCCTGCGTCCGGGCCGCCCTCGATGCGGGGATCACGACCTTCGACACCGCCGACGTGTACGCCGGCACGCGCGCCGAGGACGTGCTCGGCCGGGCGCTGCAGAACGAGCGCCGCGAGGGCCTGGAGATCTTCACCAAGGTCTACTGGCCGACCGGGCCCGGCCGCAACGACCGTGGCCTGTCCCGCAAGCACATCATGGAGTCGATCAACGGCTCGCTGCGCCGGCTGCGTACCGACTACGTGGACCTCTACCAGGCCCACCGGTACGACTACAGCACGCCGCTGGAAGAGACGATGGAGGCGTTCGCCGACGTCGTGCACTCCGGCAAGGCGCACTACATCGGGGTCTCCGAGTGGACCGCCGAGCAGCTGCGCGCCGCGCACCCGCTCGCCCGGGAGCTGCACATCCCGCTGGTCTCCAACCAACCTCAGTACTCGATGCTCTGGCGGGTCATCGAGACCGAGGTCGTACCGGCCAGCGAGGAGCTGGGCATCGGGCAGATCGTCTGGTCGCCGATGGCCCAGGGTGTGCTCTCCGGCAAGTACCTGCCCGGCCAGCCGCCGCCGGCCGGTTCCCGGGCCACCGACGAGAAGTCGGGCGCGGGCTTCATCTCCCGGTTCATGAACGACGACGTGCTCACCCGGGTCCAGCAGCTCAAGCCCCTCGCGGAGCAGGCCGGGCTCACCATGGCCCAGCTCGCCGTCGCGTGGGTGTTGCAGAACCCGAACGTCTCGTCGGCGATCATCGGCGCGTCCCGCCCCGAGCAGGTGCACGACAACGTGAAAGCGGCCGGGGTGAAGCTCGACGCCGAACTGCTCAAGGCGATCGACGACATCATCGAGCCGATCACCGAGCGGGACGCGGCGAAGACCGAGTCCCCCGCGCAGCGTCCCTGACGCCGTTCCGGCCCGGCCGGCGCGAGAGCTTCGCGCCGACCGGGCCGGGTCAGGTCAGGTCCGTCTGGTCGCCGGGTCAGGTCAACTGCGCCCGGTCGCCGGTCACTGCCAGAAGCGGATCAGCTCCAGGCCGGTGGCGTAGAGCCACGACGGCAGACCGAGCAGGTCACCGACCGCGAAGACCGCGTCGAAGAACCAGCCGCCGATGCGCGGGTTCCACAGCAGCGCGAAGAGCAGGATGAAGCCGTACGGCGCGAACAGGTCGTACATCTTGCGCCACTGCGGGTTGAGCCACGGCTGGATCATGTTGCCGCCGTCCAGGCCGGGCACCGGCAGCAGGTTCAGCACACTGGCGGTGAGCTGGAGGAAGGCGAGCAGCGCCACCCCGGCCCAGAACTCCACCGGACCATCCGACTGGGTGCCGAGCCGCACCGCCGCCACCAGCACCAGCGTGAACAGCACGTTGGTCGCCGGGCCGGCGAGGCTGACCAGGGTGTGCCGCAGTCGACCCGGGATGGCGTGCCGGTCCACCCAGACCGCGCCACCCGGCAGGCCGATGCCGCCGAGCAGCACCACCACCACCGGCAGCACGATCGACAGCAACGGGTGGGTGTACTTCAACGGGTTGAGCGTCAGGTAGCCGCGATGGGCGATGTCCCGGTCGCCGGCCCGGTAGGCCACCACCGCGTGGGCGTACTCGTGCAGGCAGAGCGACACCAGCCAGCCGGACACCACGAACAGGAACACGTTGAACCGGACGCTGCCGTACCCGTTCCAGGTCAGCACCCCGCTGACCGCGAAGAGCGCGACCAGGCCGAGGAAGACCGGGCTGGGCCGGAACGCCGCCTTGGGCACGCCGAGGACCAGCCCGTCACCGCCCGGGCGGTCGTAGGCCATCACTCGGCCGTGGGCAGCAGGCTCATCCGGTACTCCACCCGGTCGTCCTCCACGAGCGCGACCGAGGTGACGCCGGACGCCGCGAGCTCCCGCCAGGTCTGACCGATCCAGGATTCGGCGTCGGCCTGGCTGCCGAACGACTCCGCCGGTCCCTCGACCGTCTGACCGTCCGTGCCCTCGTACCGCCAGCTCCACGCCATGCCGCGTCTCCCCTCGCCGCTGAAGTCCCCGTGGGACGAACCCTCGCCAGCGTAGTCGGCCCGGCGCGCAACGGCCGCTCGCTCGCCCCGGCGGGGGCCCACGGGGTGGATCAATCCGATCGACGCCGGCCGGTACGGTGGCTTGGTGCTGACACGGGGAGTGCTGCTCGGCGACCGGTACCGGCTGGGCGAGCGGGTGGCGACGGGTGGGATGGGCGCGGTCTGGCGCGGCACTGACGTGCTGCTGGAACGCGAGGTCGCCGTGAAGGTGCTGCTGCCGTCGCTGGTCGCCGATCCGGAGTTCACCGCCCGCTTCCGGGCCGAGGCGCGGATGCTGGCCGCGCTGCGGCACCCCGGCGTGGTGCCGGTGCACGACGTGGGGCAGGCCACGCTCGACGACGGCAGCCAGGTCGACTACCTGGTGATGGAGTACGTCGACGGCGAACCGTTGTCCGCCCGGGTGCGCGCGGTCACGCGGCTGGATCCGGCCACCACCATGTCGGTGCTGGCCCAGGCCGCCGACGCGCTGCACACCGCCCACCTCGCCGGCATCGTGCACCGGGACGTGAAGCCGGGCAACCTGCTGGTCAAGGACGACGGCACTGTGGTGCTCGTCGACTTCGGCATCGCCCGGTCCCGCACCATGGCCGGGCTCACCGCCGCGAACATGGTGCTCGGCACCGCCTCGTACATGTCTCCCGAGCAGGCCACCGGGCAGCCGGTCTCGGCCGCCACCGACATCTACGCGCTCGGCGCGGTGGCGTACTTCTGCCTTGCCGGGCAGCCGCCCTTCCACGGTGACAACCCCCTCGCGGTGGCGCTGCGGCACGCCCAGGAGGACGCGGCGGCACTACCGGCGGACACCCCACCGGCGGTTGCCGCAGTGGTGAGCCGCGCGCTGGCCAAGCGTCCGGAGGACCGGTTCGGCAGCGCCGCCGAGTTGGCCGCTGCCGCCGCCGACGCCCGCGACGCGACTCTGGCGAGCATTCCGGTCTCGGCCCGCCCACCGTGGGCGCTGGCCGTACCCACTCCCGGGACACCCTCGGCTCTTCCGGTCACCCCGGCCGCTACACCGCCCGCACCGACGCCCGTGCCGACGCCCTCCGGCGCACCGACGCCGTTGGCCGGGTCGACGCCGACCGGGCCCTCCGCGCCGGTCGGGGCCGCCGCTGTGCCCACGCCGGCGGGCTTCGCGGCCTCGCCGGTGACCGGGCCAGGCTCGACCCGCGAGGAGGCGCTCCGGAAGGGGTCGTCCGGCCGACGCCGGCAACTGCTGGTCGGGGTCGGCGCGGTCGCTCTCGTGGCACTGATCGCCGTGGCCGTGGCGGCCCTGCGGCCCGACGGAGAGCAGGGTGGGGCCGACGTTCCGCCCGCCCTGGCCGGCGAATCGGCGGCGGCCCCGGGCGGCGGCGCGCTCGACGACGAAGGTGCGAGCACCTCGGGATCCACGCCCAGCGGCGCCCCGGGCGCCAACCGCACCGCGTCCGCCGCGCCGACCGGCTCCGTCGGAGGGGCCGACGCGCCGACCCCCGCCCCGGACACGCGCACCGCGACGCCGGGCAGCACACCGACCGGTACGGCCAGCAGCCGACCGACGCCCAGCCGCACCTCGTCCAGCCGGCCCAACCCGTACACGGCGGCACAGGCGTGCGGCAGCGGCTACCAGGTGATCGACTCGGCGACGCTGACCGGTAGTGACGGGCAGCGCAAGGGTCGGGTCTTCCTGCTGTACCACGCGGGCACCGGCACCAACTGCGTGGTGACCCTGAAGGACACCGCGGTCGGCGCGAAGTCGGCCGCCTCGGCGTACCTGGAGGTGCAGGGGCGGGCACGCAGCACCGACAGCGGGTCCTTCGATTACTACGCCGGACCGGTGCGGGCCAGCGCCGCCGGGACGTGCGTCAAGTGGGGCGGCTCCACCGGCGGAGTCAGCTACGGCAGCGGGTTCGAGCACTGCGACTGAACGACGGGCCGGCAGGCACCGCAACCCTGGGCGGCCTTAAGGTACGGGCATGTCCGTAGACGGGTGGAACACGGTCCTGGTGCTCGGCGGTATCCGGTCCGGCAAGTCCGAGTTCGCCGAGTCCCTGGTCACCGACGCGCCGGTGGTCCGCTACGTCGCCACCGCGCCCGAGGGCGACCCGGAGGACACCGAGTGGGCGACCCGGCTGGCGGCGCACCGCGCCCGACGGCCGGGCAGCTGGACCACCGAGGAGACCACCGAGGACCCGCGCCGGCTGGCCGACGTGCTCGAGTCCGCCGAGCCCAACGAGATGCTGCTCGTCGACGACCTGGGCGGCTGGGTGACGGTGCTGCTCGACCCGGACCACCAGCCCGCCGACGACGTGGCGACCATCACCGAGCTGGCCGAGGCGATCCGCGGGTGTGCCGCCCGGGTGGTGCTGGTGAGCCCCGAGGTGGGGCTGTCGCTGGTGCCGACCACCCCGCTGGGCCGGGCGTTCACCGACGCGTTGGGCGCGGCCAACCGCGCGGTCGCCGACGCCTGCGACGCGGTCGTACTGGTCGTCGCCGGCCAGCCGGTCTGGCTCAAGCCGGCCACCACCGCGACCGAACCGTCCGTTCCCGCCACTGCGACCGCGCCGACGGCTGCCGCCACCGCACCGGTCGTGGCGAGCCTGGCCGACAGCGAGCCCACCCCCGAGGTGCAGCTGCCCGACGTGCTGACTCCCACGCCGCCGGCCGCCCCGACCGGGGAGCCGGGCAACCCGTGGGCCGCGCCGACAATGGCGCTACCGATGGTGTCCACCGGGCTGGTCATCCAGCCCGGCATGGAGCTGCCGATGCCCGACGAGTACGCCGGCCCGCAGGCGGTCGACCGGCTGGCCACGCTGGACGTACCGGGTGCCGGGCTGGGCGTGCTGGACCGGGTGGTGGGCTTCGCCGCCGCCACCCAGGGCACCTCGACCCCCGCCGCCTGGGGCTCGGTTCGGGTGCTGCTGCTGCACGGCGACCACGCCGGCGGGGCGGCGGCCGGCACCGTCGCCGGTGACTCGGCGCGCCGCGCCGCACAGGCCCGCGCCGGCCAGGGCGCGTTGGCGCGGCTGGCCGCCGAGAGCGGCGCGAGTCTCCAGGTGGTGGACACTCCGGCCTCCGCGCCGATCGAAGACCAGCCGGCCCTCGCGCCGGAACAGGTGGAGTCCGCGCTGCGCTACGGCTGGCGGTTGGCCGAGCAGGCCGCCGACGCCGGCGTACAACTGCTGGTGCTCGGCGCGTGCGGCGCCGGCACCGAGGCGGCGGCCGCGGCGGTGCTCGCGGCGACAGCGGGCGCGGAGCCGCCCGCCGTGCTGGGCCGGGTGATCACCGACTCCGGCGAGATCGACGACGCGGCGTGGATGATCCGCTGCGCGGCGGTACGCGATGCGCTGCACCGCACCCGACGCTCGTCGCGCGGCGCCAAGGACATCCTGGCCGAACTGGGCGGTGGCGACGTGGCGGTGGCCACCGGTGTGCTGCTCGGCGCGACCGCCCGCCGGGTGCCGGTGCTGCTCGACGGGCCGGTCGGGTTGGCCGCCGGCATGGTGAGCCGTGACCTGGCCGGGCAGGCCCGGCACTGGTGCCTGCTGGCCGACCACGGCGGGCACCCCGCCGTGCGGCTCGCCGCCGACGTACTGGGCCTCACCCCGCTGCTCGACCTGCGGATGGATCTCGGCGAGGGCGCGAACGCGCTGGTCGCGCTGCCGCTGCTGCGCTCGGTGCTGGCGCTGTCCGCCGCGCTGCCGGTCCACCCGTCGCTGGCCGGCACCGACGACACCGGCCCGGCCCCCGACGAGCCGGAGTCCACCGACCCGAGCTACGCCGACCCGGCTCTCACCGAGCCCGACTCGACCGAGCCCGACTTCGCCGAGCCGGAGCCGGCCGGGCCGGGCCCGGCCAGCACCGGGGCGGACGAGCAGCCGGCGTCGGGCTGGCGTGCCGGCTGAGCCACGGCTGCTCGCGGGAGCCCGGCTGGCGGTCACCACGTTCACCACGCTGCCGGTGCGGGCCGGACGCATCGATCGCCCGGTCGCCGGCACGGCGATGACCCTCGCCCCGGTGGTCGGCGCGCTGCTCGGCGCCCTGCTGGCCGGTCTGCTGCTGCTGGCCGGGGCGCTCGCCCCACCGCTGGTGGCGGCCGGTGTGACAGTCGGCGTCGCCGCGCTGCTCACCAGAGGGCTGCACCTGGACGGGCTGGCCGACACCGTGGACGCGCTCGGCTCGTACCGCCGGGGCGCTGCCGCCCTGGAGATCATGAAGAAGCCGGACGTCGGCCCGTTCGGGGTGGTCGCCCTGGTGGTCGTACTCCTGGTGCAGGCCGCGGCGCTCGCCGACCTCGCCGGTCGGTCCTGGCCGGCATGCGTCGCGGCGGTGGTCGCGGCGACCGCGGCCGGGCGACTCGGTGTCACTGTGGCCTGCCGGCGGGGAGTGCCGGCGGCCCGGCCCGACGGGCTGGGCGCGCTGGTCGCCGGCACGGTCGGCCCGGTCGCGGTGGCCGCCGGCGCGATCGCCGTCGTGCTGCTTGCGGTGCCCGCGGTGCCGGGCCGTCCGTGGCAGGGGCCGCTGGCCGTCGTCGCCGCGATCGCCGTCGCGCTACCGCTGCTCAACCACGTGGTACGCCGCCTCGGCGGGATCACCGGCGACGTCCTCGGCGCGACCGTCGAGGTGGTCACCACGCTGGTCTACCTGGGTCTGGTGCTGTCCGGCTGAACCGGGCCCGGCGGGCCGGGTAGCGTTCGGCTCGACAACACCGGCGCGGCCACCGGGGGATCCCACAATGCTCATCACGGACGACTTCCTGCCCGTACCGGTGCCGGAGTCGCTCAGCGCGACCTACCTGGTGCCGATGGCGGGGCTACCGAAGGTCAGTGCGAAGACAGCGGTGGCGGCCCTGACCGGCCGACTGGCCGAGCCGGTGCACGGGCTGGCCCGGCAGATGCTCGACAGCCCGCTGATGAGCGTCGACACCCGGCCGATCGCCGAGTTCCCCGAGCTGCCACCGGACCTGCTCACCGCGTTCGGTGCCACCAAGGAGCAGCTGGACCGGCTGGCGGCGGCGACGCACCTGGTGGTCATACAGGCCGAGTACCGGCCCGGTTGGCCACCCGCGCACGAGTGGGCCGCCCGGGCGGTCGCCGCCGCCGTGGCGGAATCCGTCGACAGCGACGTGGTGGACGTCTTCGGCCTCCAGTTCCTCGACCCGGCGACCGCGCTGCGCTCCCTCCCCGACGAGCAGGGCCGCATCCGGCTTGTCGACTGGGTGCTGGTGCCGTACTCCTCGGACACCGAGGGCCTGTGGTTCACCACCAAGGGCCTGCGCCGCTTCGGTCTGCTGGAGTTGCAGACCCAGGGGGTGCCCGACCACCTCACCCGCGCCTGGGGTGCGGTGATGACCGGGGCGGCCCGCCGACTGCTGCGGGACTGGACCGACGGGCTCACCGGCGAGGAGGTGCCGGCGTTCGTGCAGCTGCCGGTGCTGGCCACGGTCACCGGGCACGACATCGCGGTGGCGTACGGCAACCCGGAGCAGCACGGCGCCACCGCCCCGGTGCTGCTCCGCCTCGAACTGGACCCGGCGACCGACCCGGAGGCCGACTCGTTCCTCAGCCTGCGCCCGCCGGCCGGGCACCCCGGCCCGGACGGGCGTTACTACGCCGCCGCCTGCGCGACCCTGTTCTCCGGGATCCAGCCGGACGTGCGCTACGCCCGCTCGGGTGACGCGATGAGCCGTGCGGTCGCCACCGCCCGGGCCGCGCTGGATGACGCGCGGGCCCGGTTCGTCGCAGGCCTTCTCCCCACCGAGTCGCAACTGGTGGTCAAGTACGGCCTGCCCGGAGACGACGGCCCGGAGTACGTCTGGGCGGGCGTCACCTCGTGGGAGGCCCCGGAACGCGTCGTCGGCGTGAGCGCCAGCGACGCGAACACCGACCAGAGCGTGCGCATCGGCGCCCCGGTGGTCGTGGAGGCGTCCGACGTGGTCGACTGGGCCGTCCTGGACGCCACAGGCGTCATAGAGGGCGGCTGGACCCAAGCAGTCCTGGACTCAGGCGAACCCCCAACCCCCTCCCGCTAACCCCCACCCCCGCCCCCGTCCCCGGGCCGCCCACCCGCGTTGATCATGAAGTTATTGCCATCGCCGTCGGCGTGTCGTGGCAATAACTTCATGATCAACCAGGTCTGGGGACTGAGGCCGGAGGCCGGTGGGTGGGTGGGGTGGGGTTACTTCACTGAGGGGGTTACGAAGGGGGGTTTGGTCAGCTTCAGGGGGGCTCGGCGGCCTCGGATGTCGATCTCGACCTCGTCGCCGTCGGTCAGGTTGGCGTCGGTGTTCAGCAGGGCCAGTGCGATGCCCTGTTTGCGGGTTGGCGAGAAGGTGCCGCTGGTCACCTCACCCACCTGGGTGTCGCCTACGTGCAGGGTCATGCCGGGCCGCGGGATGGCCCGGTCGACGGCCACCAGGCCGCGCAGCGTACGCCGGGGGCCGGCGGCCTTCTCGGCGAGCAGCGCGTCGCGGCCCCAGAAGGCCGGCTTGTCCCAGCCGACCGCCCAGCCGGAGCGGGCCTGCACCGGGCTGATGTCCAGGGAGAGGTCCTGCCCGTGCAGCGGGTAACCCATCTCGGTCCGCAGCGTGTCCCGGGCGGCCAGCCCGCAGGCGCGCAGCTCGAACGCCGCGCCGGCGGCGAAGAGCGCGTCCCAGACGGCGACCGCGTGCTCCGCCGGCACCACCAGCTCGTAGCCCAGCTCACCCGTGTAGCCGGTACGGCAGACGGTCAGCTCCACCCCGGCCAGGCTCGCGGCGGAGAAGCTCATGTAGCCGTGTTCGGTGGGCAGGTCCAGGGCGGTCAGTAGCTCGGCCGAGCGGGGGCCCTGCACGGCCAGCACCGCGTACGCCTCGTGCTCGTCGGTGACGGTCACCTGCGCGGGAGCGGCGGCGCGCAACCGGCGCACCACCTCGGCGGTGTTCGCCGCGTTCGGGATGAGGAAGACGTGGTCGTCGGCGTAGAGGTAGGCGATGATGTCGTCCACCACGCCGCCGGTGGCGTCGTCGCAGCAGAGCGTGTACTGCGCCCGGCCCGGGCCGATCCGGCCGAGGTCGTTGCTGAGGCAGGAGTTGACGAAGTCGGCCGCACCGGGGCCGCTCACCCGGGCCTTGCCCAGGTGTGACACGTCGAAGACCCCGACCGCCGTACGCACCGCGGTGTGTTCCTTGAGCACTCCGCCGCCGGCGTACTCCAGGGGCATCTCCCAGCCCCCGAAGGGGGCGAACTTGGCTCCGGCGGCGGTGTGCCGCTCGTGCAGCGGGGAACGGCGCAGCCGGGTCGCGGCGGCGTCGGAGGTCACGTCGGTCATGGGTGGCAACTTACCGGGGGCAACGTCGCTGGTTAGCATCGGCGGGAGCCCGCTGGCGCTGTCGGCGGGACAGCCATGACGTCCGGCGGGTAGGTTCCGCCGGAGACCTTCACCGCTGGTACGCGACGCCGCGACCGGCCCGGCCCGCCCGGAGTAGCTTCAGTGACTTCACCCCGCACCACCAACCTGAGCCTGGTCGACACCGACCCGGCCGAGCTCGCCGTCGACGCGATCGTGATCGGCGTGCACAGCCAGACCGGAGAGCAGGGCGCCACCAGCGGCCTCGCCGGCACCCTGCTGCTCGCCAGCGGCGCGGAGAGCATCGCGGCCGCGTTCGACGGCAAGCTGACCGAGACCCTCGCGCTGCTCGGCGCGACCGGCGGGCCGGGTGAGGTCATCAAGCTGGCCACGCTGGGCACCGTGACCGCCCCGCTGGTCACCGCGGTCGGGCTCGGCCCGGAGCCGTCGGGTGCCGCACCGGCCCCGGAGACGCTGCGTCGGGCCGCCGGTGCGGCGATCCGGGCCCTGGCGGGCGCACCCACTGTCGCGCTGGCGCTGCCGCTGCCGGACGACGCGGACGCGTCGGCCGAGCTGCGCGCGGTCGCCGAGGGGGCGCTGCTGGGTGGGTACCGGTTCGCCGGTTACAAGACCCGGCCGCAGCCGACCCGGCGCGAGCCGGTGGCCGAGGTGCTCATCGCGGTGCCGGACGCCGCCGACGCGGGCGCCCAGGCGGAGGTCGCCCGGGCGCAGGCGGTGGCGGGCGCGGTCCGGCTCAGCCGGGACTGGGTGAACACCGCGCCGAACGAGCTGCGTCCGCCGTCGTTCGCCGACGCGGTCGCCAGCGCGGCGCGCGAGGCGGGCCTCGGCGTCGAGGTGCTCGACGAGGCGGCGCTGGCCGCCGGCGGGTACGGCGGCATCGTCGCGGTGGGGCAGGGCTCGGAGGCCCCGCCTCGGCTGGTGAAGCTGACCTACACCCCGCAGGACGGCGGCAACGGCAAGCGGGTCGCACTGGTCGGCAAGGGCATCACCTTCGACACCGGCGGCATCTCGATCAAGCCGGCGCAGGGCATGTGGGAGATGAAGTCCGACATGGCGGGCGCCGCCGCGGTGGGCGCGGCCATGCTGGCGATCGCCGCGCTGAAGCCGACGGTG
Organism: Micromonospora salmantinae; assembly: GCF_022230905.1. NCBI lineage: Bacteria > Bacillati > Actinomycetota > Actinomycetes > Micromonosporales > Micromonosporaceae > Micromonospora > Micromonospora salmantinae. The sequence goes on along the minus strand of NZ_JAKKFG010000042.1, from coordinate 256,605 downwards.
GCGGTCAGCGCGTACCTGCCGATGGCGGAGAACATGCCGTCGGGCACCAGCTACCGGCCGGGTGACGTGATCACCATGTTCAACGGCAAGCGGGTCGAGGTGCTCAACACCGACGCCGAGGGCCGGATGATCCTGGGCGACGCCATCGCCCGCGCCTGCGCGGACGGCACCGACTACCTGTTCGAGACCTCCACGCTGACCGGCGGCCAGGTCATCGCGCTGGGCAAGCGGATGGCCGGCGTGATGGGCACCCCGCAGCTGTGCGACCGGGTGAAGGTGGCCGGCGACGCCGTCGGCGAGCCGGCCTGGCCGATGCCGCTGCCCGACGACGTCCGTAAGGGCATGGAGTCGGATGTGGCGGACATCTCCCAGGTCAACGCCGGGATGGACCGGGCCGGCCACATGCTGCAGGGCGGTGTGTTCCTGCGCGAGTTCGTGACCGACGACGTGGCCTGGGCGCACATCGACATCGCCGGGCCGGGCTACCACTCGGGCGAGCCGATCGGCTACTGGACCAAGGGCGGCACTGGGGTTCCGGTCCGCACGCTGGTGCAGCTCGTCGAGGATGTCGCCACCAACGGCTGACGGGACATCCGAAAGGGGCCCCTGCTCAAGGGGGCCCCTTTCGCGTGGCTCAGTGCCGCTCGGGTCGCGTGGCTCAGTGCCGCTCGGGGCGACGTTTGCGGCGCTCGTTGAAGTCGCGCATCCGCTGCGGGTAGCCCATCAGCCGGACGTCGTACACCGGGATGCCCATCCGGTACGCGAAGCGCCGGGCTCCGTCCGGGCCGTCGATGCGCCGGCGGGTCCACTCCCCGTCGTCGGCGATCAGGATGACAGTGGTCTCCGTCACCGTCGTACGGGGTTCGATGTACGCCTCGACGCCGCGCCGACTCCGGATGAAGTTCTCCAAATGCTCCAGATCGCCGCGACTGGCGGCACGGTCATGGCTCGGCACAGCCGCCTGTTTGCGGCGCCGGAACAAGCCCACCGGATCTCTCCCCCACGTTGCGTCATCGACGACGGTGCCAAGGGTACGTGTCGATGACGTGTCGTTGGGCACCTCGGTACGCACCCTGTGCCCAGTGGTGACAAGATGACCGAGGTGGGGTGTGTCCGTGTTACACCTCTGTGACCCCCGATGCAGCGACGCGACCTGGGAGTTGGACGTGAGCGAGCCGAACGAAGCGACCTTCGACATTGTCATTCTCGGAGGTGGCAGCGGCGGCTACGCGACCGCGCTGCGCGCCGTCCAGCTGGGCCTGAAGGTCGCGCTGGTCGAGAAGGGCAAACTCGGCGGCACCTGCCTGCACAACGGTTGCATCCCGACGAAGGCCCTGCTGCACGCCGCCGAGATCGCCGACCAGGCCCGCGAGTCGGAGCAGTTCGGCGTGAAGGCCGAGCTGATCGGCATCGACATGGCCGGGGTCAACGCGTACAAGGACGGTGTGATCTCCCGCCTGTACAAGGGCCTGCAGGGCCTGGTGAGCGGTTCGAAGAACATCACCTTCGTGGCCGGCGCCGGCAAGCTGGTCGGCAAGAACGTGGTCGAGGTGGACGGCAAGCGTTACACCGGCCGCAACATCGTCCTGGCCTCCGGCTCGTACGCGAAGAGCCTGCCCGGCCTGGAGGTCGACGGCGAGCGGATCATCACCAGCGACCACGCCCTCACGATGGACCGGGTGCCGTCGTCGGTGATCGTGCTCGGTGGCGGCGTGATCGGCGTCGAGTTCGCCAGCGTGTGGAAGTCCTTCGGTGTGGACGTGACGATCGTCGAGGCGCTGCCCCGGCTGGTCGCCGCCGAGGACGAGGAGTCGTCCAAGGCGCTGGAGCGGGCGTTCCGCAAGCGGAAGATCAACTTCAAGGTCGGCAAGCCGTTCGAGAAGGTCGAGAAGACCGACAGCGGCGTCAAGCTGACCATCTCCGGCGGCGAGACGGTCGAGGCGGAGCTGTTGCTGGTCGCCGTCGGTCGCGGCCCGAACACCGCCAACCTCGGGTACGAGGAGCAGGGCGTCAAGATGGACCGTGGCTACGTGCTGACCGACGAGCGGCTGCGCACCAGCGTGCCGAACGTCTACGCGGTCGGTGACATCGTGCCCGGCCTCCAGCTCGCGCACCGCGGCTTCCAGCAGGGCATCTTCGTGGCCGAGGAGATCGCCGGGCAGACCCCCGCCGTGATCGACGAGGTCGGCATCCCGCGCGTCACCTACTGCGACCCGGAGCTGGCGTCGGTGGGTCTCACCGAAGCCAAGGCCAAGGAGCAGTACGGCGCCGACAAGGTCAAGACGTACAACTACAACCTGGGTGGCAACGGCAAGAGCCAGATCCTCAAGACCACCGGCTTCGTGAAGCTGGTCCGGGTCGAGGACGGCCCGGTGGTCGGCGTGCACATGATCGGCGCCCGGGTGGGTGAGCTGATCGGTGAGGCGCAGCTCATCTACAACTGGGAGGCCTACCCGGCGGAGGTCGCCCAGCTCGTGCACGCCCACCCGACCCAGAACGAGGCCCTGGGCGAGGCGCACCTGGCCCTCGCCGGCAAGCCGCTGCACGCGCACGCCTGATCATCCAAAACCGCGGCGTCCGGCGACGGGCGAAGATCCCACCAGGGGAATGAAGGAGTCTCAGAAAATGCCGGTATCGGTCACCATGCCCCGGCTCGGCGAGAGCGTCACCGAGGGCACCGTCACTCGCTGGCTCAAGCAGGAGGGCGACACGGTCGAGGTCGACGAGCCCCTGCTCGAGGTCTCCACCGACAAGGTCGACACCGAGATCCCGTCACCCGCCGCCGGCGTGCTGAGCCGGATCGTGGTCGGCGAGGACGAGACCGCCGAGGTCGGCAGCGAGCTGGCCGTCATCGCCGGTGAGGGCGAGTCGACCGGCGGTGGCGAGGCCGCCCCGCAGGAGCAGGCCCCGGCGGAGTCGGTCGAGCCGGCCGCCGAGCCGACGGCCGCCGCCGAGGGCACCGCCGACGAGGTGGCCCAGGACGAGGCCCCGGCCGAGGCGCCCGCTCCGGCCGCCGCCTCGTCGGGCGAGGGCACCGCGGTGAAGATGCCCGCCCTGGGCGAGAGCGTCACCGAGGGTACTGTCACCCGCTGGCTCAAGCAGGTCGGCGAGACCATCGAGGTCGACGAGCCGCTGCTGGAGGTCTCCACCGACAAGGTGGACACCGAGATCCCGTCGCCGGTCGCCGGCACGGTGCTGGAGATCAAGGTCGCCGAGGACGAGACCGCCGCGGTCGGCGCCGACCTGGCGATCATCGGCGTCGCCGGCGGGGCCTCCGCCCCGGCGCAGCCCGAGCCGAAGCCCGAGCCGAAGGCGGAGGCCAAGCCGGCGCCGAAGGCCGAGCCGAAGCCGGAGCCGAAGGTCGAGGAGCCGACCCCCGGCATGTCGTACAACGAGCCCGCCGCGGAGACCGAGAGCTCGGCGCAGCCGGCGAAGACCGAGCAGGCCGCGCAGCCGGCCTCGTCGACCTCGACGCCGCCGCGCCCGTCCGCCCCGGCACCGGGTGCCGGCGAGGAGGCCGCCGGGTACGTGACCCCGCTGGTGCGCAAGCTGGCCAGTGAGCACGGCGTCGACCTGGCCGCGCTCAACGGCACCGGCGTGGGTGGTCGGATCCGCAAGCAGGACGTGCTGGAGGCCGCCGAGAAGGCGAAGGCCGCCAAGGCCGCTCCGGCTCCGGCGGCCGCTCCCGCCGCCGCGCCCCAGGCCAAGCCGGCCGCGAAGCCGCAGCCGAGCGGCAAGCGGGGCACCACCGAGAAGCTTCCCCGGATCCGCAAGGCCATCGCCAAGCGGTTGCACGAGTCGCTGCACGAGATGGCGCAGCTCACCACGGTGGTCGAGGTGGACGTCACCCGGATCGCCAAGCTGCGGGCGCAGGCGAAGGACTCGTTCGTGCAGCGGCACGGCGTGAAGTTGTCCTTCCTGCCGTTCTTCGCGCTCGCCGCCATCGAGGCGCTGCAGACGCACCCGATCGTCCAGGCGAGCATGGACCTGGAAGGTGGCACGATCACCTACCCGGCGGCCGAGCACCTCGGCATCGCCGTGGACACCGAGCGGGGTCTGCTGACGCCGGTCATCCACAACGCCGGCGACCTCAACCTGGGCGGCATCGCCAAGCGGGTCGCCGACCTGGCCGAGCGGACCCGGACCAACAAGATCAGCCCGGACGAGCTGGCCGGGGCGACCTTCACGCTGACCAACACGGGCAGCCGGGGCGCGCTCTTCGACACCCCGATCGTGCCGTCGCCCCAGTCGGCGATGCTCGGCACCGGTGCCGTGGTCAAGCGGCCGGTCGTGGTCAACGACCCGGAGCTGGGCGAGGTCGTCGCGATCCGGTCGATGGTCTACCTGGCCATGTCCTACGACCACCGGCTGATCGACGGCGCCGACGCCGCTCGCTTCCTGACCACTGTCAAGGAGCGGCTGGAGGCCGGCAACTTCGAGTCGGAGCTGGGCCTGGCCTGATCCACCCGCAACGCCGAAAGGGCACCCCGGTCGTCGACCGGGGTGCCCTTTCGGCTGCGGTCCTCAGCTCTTGAGCAGCGCGGTCGAGACCTTCCAGAGCTGCTCGGCGGCCTCCGGGTCCAGCGCGTAGTCGGCGACACCCGACCGCCCGCCGGGCTGGGCGGGGGCGGCCTCCTGACAGTCCTCGAAGTAACGCCCGCCCACGCCGTCGAGCAGCGGCGAGGCCGCGACCAGCACGGAGGTGGCGGCACCCTGTTCGACGGACTTCCAGGCCGCCGCGTTGCCGGCGCGCAGCCGGTCCAGTTCCTCCTGGCTCACGTATCGCTGGAGGTTGGTCCGGATCGCGCCGGGCATCAGCGAGTTGGCCGTGATGCCGTCGTCGGCCCAGCGCCGGGACGCCTCCACGGCGAACAGCACGTTCGCCGTCTTGGACTGCCCGTACGCCTGCCACGGCTCGTACTCCCGCTTGTCGTACTGGATGTCCTCGAAGACCACCGGTGAGCGCAGGTGGGCGGCGGAGCTGACCGAGACGATCCTGGCCCCGTCGCCGGCGGCGAGTGCCGGGCGCAGCCCGGTGGCGAGCGCGAAGTGCCCCAGGTGGTTGGTGGCGAACTGCATCTCCCAGCCCTGCGGGGTGCGGGACAGGGGTGCGGCCATGATGCCGGCGTTGTTGACCAGGATGTGCAGCGGGCCGTCCCAGTTGGCCACGAAGTCGGCGACCGAACCCTGGTCGGCGAGGTCGAGCGGGGCGACCAGGACGCGGTCGTTGCCGGTGGTGCCGGTGATGTCGTTGGCGGCCTGCTGACCCGCGTCGGGGTTGCGGACGGCCACTGTGACCTCCGCGCCGGCGCTGGCCAGGGCGCGGGCGGTCTCGACGCCGATCCCGGAGGACCCGCCGGTGACGATCGCCCGCCGCCCGACGAGGTCCACGCCCCGGATCACGTCCATAGCGGTGGAGTGATGGGCGAACGAAGTGGTGATCGGGTTGTTGGTCGTCATTGTCCATCCTTGTCCGGGGTGGGCGGACCGACCGCCCCGCTGCGAGAGGCCGTGGGCCCGGTGTTTCCCCGACCGGGGCCGGAGGTAACGCCGGACCCGTCGCCATCGCCGTTCGGGCCTCCGACCAGCCCGGACGCTGCCAGAGTGGGATCGTGGGCGGCTACCGGCGGGGTGGACAGCTGGGTCCGGCCGTCCCGATCGCCCCGGGCGCCCGGGTGGACAAGTTCGAGGTCTTCTTCGACCTGGTCTTCGTCTTCTCGTTCTTCATCATCACCCGGGCCACCGCCGCGAACATCTCCAGCCGGCAACTGCTGCACGCCGGCCTGGTGCTCGCCGTGCTCTGGTGGATCTGGGTGGTGCACAGCCTGGTCGCCACCCGGGTCCGGCTCGGCGAGGGCTACGTCCCGGTGCTCATGGTGATCGCGATGGTCGCCCTGTTCGCGTTCGCGCTGGCACTGCCACAGGCGTTCAACGACCCGAAGGGAAGCGCCGCCGGCCCGATGCTGGTGGCGATCAGTTACGTCGTGGCCCGCGGCATCCACTGGATCCTGTATCAGCACGTGGTGCGGGACAGCCCGCAGGAGCGGCGGCAACTGCGGCGGTTCGCGCCGGAGCTGGCGGTGAGCATCGTGCTGCTGCTGGCCGCCGCGCTCATCCCGCCGCAGATCAGCGACCCCGACCGGGCCGCCCTGGTCCGCGACGGGCTGTGGATCACCGTGGTGGTGGTGCAGTACGCCACCGGCTTCATCGTCGGGACCTGGGGCTGGGGGGTGACCAGCGCCGAGCACTGGACGGAGCGCTACGACCTCATCCTGATCATCGCGCTGGGCGAGTCGATCATCTCCACGGGCGTCGGCGGCAACCTGCTCGGCAAGCCGGTCACCTGGCCGGCGGTGGCCGCCGCCGCGCTCGGCATCGTGGTCACCGCCGCCCTCTGGTGGGCGCACTTCGACTTCATCGGGCCGGCCGCCCGGATCGCCCTGCACGCGGCGGAGGGCGCTCCCCGGGTGGCGATGGCTCGCGACGCGTACGCGTATCTCTACCTGCCGATGATCGCCGGGGTGATCCTCTTCTCGATCGGCAACGAGGAGGTCCTGCACAAGATCACCGACCCGTCCGGCGGGATCGCCGAGAAGGTCGAGGGACCGGCGGTGCCGATGCTCTTCGGCGGGTTGATCTGCTACTTCGCCGTCAACCTGCTCTTCCAGTTACGCACCCTGCACACCGTCACGTGGACCCGCGTCGGCGTCATCCTGGCGCTCACGGCGGCCCTCCCGATCGGCCAGCACCTGCCGGCGCTGGGCGCGCTCACTCTCGCGACGGTGATCTGCGTGGCGCTGGTGGCCGTGGAGGTGATGGTGATGGCGCAATCCCGGCACGCCCTGCGGGCCGCCGTCTTCCAGGAGCGGACCACCCATGAGGCCCACGAGGCCGCCTGGCGGGCCCGCTGGCACGACGTCCGGGAGACCGACGAGCCGACCACTCCGTGACCGCGGCGTTCCCGGGTTGAGGGCGTGACCGGTCGGCCCTAGACTTCGGCGCAGCGTCGCAGTGCACCCGGCCCGAAGGCCGCCGTGGGCATGGAGGCGCGGGGACAGCATGGGACGAACGTGCACCCAACCGGTTCACCGGCCGGCCGGCTCGCCGCCGTCGGCAATCAGATGATCGAGATCCACCTCTGGCTCAGCGCGGAGCTGGCCCGGCTGCAGGCAAGCCTCGACACCCCGTCCCGGGACCTGCGGGCGCACTGCCTCACCTTCTGCGCCGCGCTCGGCCGACACCACACCGGCGAGGACGCGGGCGCGTTCCGGTTGCTGGCCGAGGAGGCCCCCGAGCTGCGCCCGGTCATCGACAACCTGATCACCGATCACGAGGTGGTGGCGGGCATCCTGGAACGGGTCGAGGCACTGCTGGGCGGCGACGCGGCGGTGCCGGTCGCCCGGGTGCGCGCCGAGCTGGGCGGGTTGGCCGCCCTGCTGGAGTCGCACTTCCGCTACGAGGAGAAGCGGCTGGTCACCGCCCTGAACGCGCTCACCGGTCGAACCGGAACGACCGAGGAACTGCTCGGCCTTACCGCGCCCGGTCCCCCTTAGCCTGCCTCCGACCCCGGTGCGGTGCCGGGCAGTCGCTCGTAGAAGCGGATCTTCTCCCGCAGGTGGTCGTACTGGCGCTGGAGCAGGCGCATCTGCTCCTCGACCTGCGCCGCGTGGTGGCACAGCAACTCGTGCCGCTCGTCGGTGGTGTGCTCGCCGTCGCGAGCCAGTTGCGCGTAGCGGCGCATCTGCGCGATCGGCATTCCGGTGTCGCGCAGGCAGCGGAACAGCACCAGCCAGCCGAGGTCGTCGTCGGTGAAGACCCGCTGCCCGCCCGCCGTGCGCTCCACGTCCGCGAGCAGGCCGATCTTCTCGTAGTACCGCAGAGTGTCCAGGCTGAAGCCGCTGCGGCGGGCGGCCTCCGAGGGGGCGTAACCGCTCATGTCGCGAGATGGTAGTGCTTGACCTGGAGCGCGCTCCAGGTTGGAGGCTGGTGACCATGACGACGACACGGACGCTGGGGCGCAGCGGCATCACTGTGAGCGCGATCGGAATGGGGTGCTGGGCCATTGGCGGCCCGCTCTGGGGTGACGACGGGCAGCCGTTCGGCTGGGGTGAGGTGGACGACGACGAGTCGATCCGCACCATCCACCGGGCGCTCGATCTCGGGGTGACCCTGTTCGACACCGCCAGCAACTACGGCGCCGGGCACAGCGAGCGGATTCTCGGTCAGGCCCTGGGCGGGCGGCGGGACAGCGTGGTGATCGCCACCAAGTTCGGCAACGTCAGCGAGGAGAGCACCCGGCGGGCGCTCGGCACCGACGCCAGCCCGGCCTTCGCGGTGCGCAGCCTGGAAGACTCGCTCCGCCGGCTCGGCACCGACTACGTCGACCTCTACCAACTGCACATCAACGCACTGCCGGCGCCCGCCGCGCTCGACCTGGTCGACACCCTGGAGGCACTGGTCGCCCAGGGCAAGATCCGGGCGTACGGCTGGAGCACCGACGACCCGGCCTCGGCGGAGGCGTTCGCGGCCGCCGGCCGGCACTGCGCCGCGATCCAGCACGACGAGTCGGTGCTGCGCGACAACGCGGCGGTGCTGGCAGTGTGCGACAAGCACGACCTGGCCAGCCTCAACCGTGGGCCGCTGGCGATGGGGCTGCTCACCGGGTCGACCCGGGCGGTCGGGGCGGACGATGTGCGCGGACGGGCACCGGAGTGGCTGGAGTGGTTCACCGACGGCCGGCCGACGCCACGCTGGACGGCCCGGGTCGACCAGGTCCGCGCGGCGCTCACCGCCGACGGGCGCACCCTCGCGCAGGGCGCGCTCGGCTGGCTGCTGGCGCGCAGCCCCCGTACCGTGCCGATCCCCGGCCTGCGCACGGTGGCCCAGGCCGACGAGAACCTGGCCACCCTGGCGCTCGGCCCGCTGAGTGCCGAGTCGTACGCCGAGGTGGAGCGACTGCTCGCCGACCTGCGTCCGGCCCACGCGGCCTGACCGCCGGGCCGGTCCACGCCCCGGGCGTCGTCACCGGAAGTCGTCCGCGTGCTCGGCGGCCCACTGCCGGAACGTGCGCCCGGGGCGTCCGGTCACCTGCTCGACGTCCGGGGCGACCCAGGCGTTGCCGTCGAGATACCGCCCCATCTCCAGGAACCACTCGATCACCTCGGCGGGATAGTGGTCCTTCCAGTACTCGCGGGCCTGCTGCGGGGTCAGTTCGTCGAAGCGCACCGGACGGCCGATCGCCTCGCCGATCATCCGGACCGCGTCCCGGCGACGGACCGGCTCCGGCCCCGTCGGTTGGTACACCCGGCCAGCGTGGCCGTCCTCGGTCAGCGCGGCCACGATGACCGCGGCGATGTCCGCCTCGTGGACCAGCGCGCTGTTCCAGTCCCCGAACGGCGCCCGCACCACCCCCTCGGTGCGGATGCCGGCCGCCCACTCGCGGGTGTTAGCCATGAACTCGCCCGGGAAGACGTGCGTCCATTCCAGGCCCGAGTTCTCGACGGCCCGGTGCAGCGGCCGGTGGGGCGCCTCGAGCGGGTCGTCGTCGGCCCGGCTCGGATCGTTGTGGCCGAGGTGGGTGACCCGGCGGACGCCAGCCTTACGGGCCAGCTGCAGAATCTCCACACCAGTGCCCAGCGGCCCGTACCCGTCCATCGCGACCAGGTGCATCAGCGTCACGCCGCGCAGCGCCGCGACCAGCGTGTGGGGCCTGGCGAAGTCGCCCGCCACCACCTCCACCTGGCCGGGAAGCGCGGTTGCCGCCGGCGACGTGGGATCGCGGGTCAGCGCGCGGACGTCGTGGCCGGCGCTGACCAGTTGCCGGACCACGCTTCCTCCGACGGTCCCGGTCGCTCCGGTCACCAGGATCGGCATGGTTCCTCCTCAGGGATCGCCCGACGGCGGGCACGGCGAGCCGACCCCACCAAACGGGAGCGCTCTCGGATGACTCATGGTCAGCGAGATCGATGCCACAAGCAATCGCGAACACCGCATTCACGTTTGCTCTGACCTGCGGAAACGTGCTGACCGTCGACAGCGCGCGGCAACCGTTTTCGGCCCCGGGAACATTCGTTGACCTGGGCTTTCCTGCCGCACACGGGGTTCCGCGCAAGTTCGTTCGCCGAAACGCCCACCTTCGGCAGCCCCATGCATCCACCGGTGGCGTTCTGGACGAAGATGGGGGTATGCGGATCCTTCTGGCCGGCGCGTCCGGCTTCCTTGGCACCCGACTGGCCGACCTGCTCGTCCGCGACGGGCACGAGGTCACCCGGTTGGTCCGTCGGGCGCCGGGCGGGCCGCAGGAGCGACGGTGGGACCCGGCCGCCGGGCAGCTCGACCCGGCCGTGGTCGCCGAGGTCGACGCCGTGGTCAACCTGGCCGGCGCGGGCGTCGGCGACAAACGCTGGAACGACGACTACCGGCGGTTGATCCGCACCAGCCGGGTGGACACCACCACCACGCTGGCGACCACCATCGCCGGGCTCCCCGTCGCGGACCGACCCCGGGTGCTGCTCAACTCGTCGGCCGTCGGTTGGTACGGCAACACGGGCGACCGGGCGGTCGAGGAGGACGCGCCGGCCGGCGAGGGCTTCCTGGCCGACGTCTGCCGGGTGTGGGAGGCCGCGACCCGGCCGGCCGAGGACGCCGGGGTACGCGTGGTCCGGCTGCGTACCGGTCTGCCGCTGCACCGCGAGGGCGGGCTGCTCAAGCCGCAACTGCTGCCGTTCAAGCTGGGCATCGCCGGCCGGCTGGGCAGTGGCCGGCAGTGGCTGCCGTGGATCTCGATGGCCGACTGGCTGGACGCGACCCGCTTCCTGCTCGACAGCGACGACATCGCCGGCCCGGTCAACGTGGTGGGGCCGAACCCGGTCACCAACGCCGAGTTCACCAGCGAGCTGGCCCGGCAACTGCACCGCCCGGCGATCATCCCGATCCCCGCGCTGGCGCTCAAGGTGGTGCTCGGCGGCTTCTCCCACGAGGCCCTCACCAGCACCAGAGTCCTCCCCGGAGTCCTAACGAGAGCCGCCTACCCCTACCACCACCAAACCCTCCCCCAAGCCCTCCAAGCAGCCCTAACAACCCCCTAACCCCCACCCCGCCCTGCCTACCCCCGGTGGTTCGGCCCTTGGCAGAATCGGCTGTCGGCGGGTCGTCGGTGGGCCGGCGTGGGCCGATGCTGGACCAATGGCGACCTTCTCCCTCCAGGCCACCCCGACCGACGCGGCGAGCTGGGCCGAGCTGGCCCGTCGGGCCGAGACCGCCGGCTTCGACGCTCTCCTCGCCGCGGACCACCCCGGCGACGTGACGTCACCGTTCGTGGCGCTTGCCGCCGCCGCCCCGGTCACCTCGACGATCGGCCTCGGCTCGTACGTGTCGAACCTCGGCGTACGGGAACCGATGCTGCTCGCGGCCGACGTGGCCACCCTTGATCTGATCTCCGGCGGACGGGCCCGGCTCGGTGTCGGCGCCGGTCACACCCCGGCGGAGTGGCGCGCGGTAGGCCGGGAACGCCCCGACGTGGCCGGCCGGGTCCGCCGTTGCGTGGCCGTCGCCGAGGCGGTACGCGCCCTGCTCGACGGCGCCTCGGTCACCGTCGACTCGGCCGAGCTGACGATGCGCGAGGCGATGCTGCGCGAACCCCGGCCGGTGCAGGACCGGATCCCGCTGACGATGGGTACGGCGAACTCGACGCTGCTGCGCTGGGCCGGCGCGCACGCCGACGTGGTCGGGCTGACCGGGTTCGGACGTACCCTCGCCGACGGCCACCAGCATGAGGCGCGCTGGCGGGCCGACCAGATCGAGGCACAGCTGGCCTGTGTGGCCGCCGGCGCGGCCGGCCGGACCGACCCGCCGGCGTTGGAGGCGCTGGTCCAGACGGTGGTGGTCACCGACGACGCGGAGGCTGCCGCCGCGGAACAGGCCCGGCGCAACGGCATGACCGCCGCCGAACTGCTGGCCACCCCGTTCGTGCTGATCGGCACTGTGGGCGAGATCATCACGGCGGTCGCCGAACACGAACGGCGCTGGGGGGTGACCCGGTTCGTGGTCCGCAGCGACGCGCTGGATCCGCTCGCGCCGGTCCTGGCCCGCCTGACCTGATCCCCCACCGACAGCCCTGTCGATCAAGAGGTTTGCGTCAGATTCCGGCTTCCGGACGACGCAAACCTCTTGATCAACAGGGGCAAGCGGGGTGGGGGTCAGCAGCCGATTACCCAGTGGTTGGGGGCGGTTTGCTTGAGGGCGCTGGTGTAGAAGGTGTTGTAGAGGCCCATGCGCTGGTTGGAGCCGTTGGCGTAGGCGTAGCCGCCGGACTGGTACGCCCGACCGGCCGCCACGTGCGCGTAGTTGCTGGCCGTCACACAGGTCGGCGGCGTGGTCGGGGTGGCCGTCGGGGTCGGCGTGGGGGTGACCGTCGGGGTCGGGGTCGGGGTCGGGTTGGTCCCGCCGCCGTTCAGACCGAAGAAGAGCGCGTCACGGTACGTCGAGCAGATGGTGTCCAGGAAGTACGCGCCCGCGGTGCCGCACTGCTCGGCCGCCGAGCCCGGGTCGACGGGGGTGCCGTGGCCCATCCCGGAGATCCGGTAGAGCCGCACGTCGTCGTTGCCGTACACCTCGAGGCTGGTGTTGCCGGGCAGCGACGAGGTGCTGGTCGGGGTCTGCGACACGCCCCGCACGTTGGTCCACTGGTCGCGGGACTCGGTGCCGTTGAGCGGTACGACCGTGTAGTCCGAGGTGCCGTGCCAGATGGCCACCCGGGGGCGCGGGCCGGTGTAGCCGGAGTACGCGCCACGCACCAGGTCGCCCCACGCGGCCGGGGTCTTGTCCGCACCCGGGCTCATGCAGCTGAACGCGTTGACCATGCTGGTGGCGCAACGGTACGGGATCCCCGCGATGATCGATCCGGCCGCGAAGACGTCCGGGTAGGTGGCCAGCATGACCGCGCTCATCGCCCCGCCCGCGGAGAGCCCGCTGACGTAGACCCGGGAGCCGTTCACCCCGTAGTTCGTCTTGGCGTGGTCGACCATCTGCTTGATCGACAGCGCCTCACCCTGACCTCGGGTGGTGTCCCCCGCCTCGAAGAAGTTGAAGCAGGAGTTGGCGTTGTTGCCGGCGGGCTGCTGGGCGACGATCAGGGCGAACTTCCACTGGTCGGCGTACTTCTGCCAGCCGGAGTTGGCGAAGTAGCCGGAGGCGTTCTGCGTGCATCCGTGCAGCAGGACGACGGCCGGGGAGTTGGCCGGCAGGCCGTCCGGCCGGTAGGCGTACATGGCGAGGTTGCCGGGGTTGGAGCCGAACCCGGTGACCTGGGTGAGGGTGGCGGCCTGGGCGGGTGCGGCGACGGCGACCGCGCCCGCTACGGCGAGGGCGAGCCCGGCGACCACACCGAGCAGCCGGGTGAGGGTGGATGAGGAGCGGCGCACGGCGGCCTCCTGGAGGGCGGACTGTGAACTGGGTCACTGTCGGGTTGCCGTGACGTTACGACGACGTGTCGGCGCTATGACATGGGGCACACTCACACATTCACGACGGACGCTGTGTACGCCGGACCGTCGCCGTGGCGGACCTATTCCATCCCCAACGGTCCCGTCCTTGCAGGTCTGACCGGCCCGTCCAGGTCCGGTTGGTAACGTCCGCTGCGTGCCGTCCTCCCCGTCGCTGGCCACCGGGCCCGCACCCGTGTCACCGCCGCGCACCGTCCGGGACCGCCGGGCCGACCTGATCGTCGTGCTGGTGGCGCTCGCGCTCGCCGTCTGGGTGACCAGTGGGCTGTGGCGGGACCCGAACGTCCGCACCATCACCGCCAACTCCAGCGACCAGGCGCTGTTCGAATGGCTGCTGGCCTTCGGTGGGCACGCGGTCACCCACTGGGACAACCCGCTCTTCACCTACCTGATCAACGTCCCGGACGGCGTGAACCTCGCGATGAACACGACGATCACGGTGTACGCGGTGGTCTTCGCCCCGCTCACGTACCTGATCGGGCCGCCGGCGACGTTCCTGGTGATCCTCACCCTGAACCTCCTCGCCACCGCGCTGGTCTGGTACTGGCTGCTCTCCCGGCACCTGGTCCGCAGCCGGCTGGCCGCCGGGGTCGGCGCCCTGTTCATCGCCTACTCCCCCGGCATGGTGTCGCACGCCAACGCGCACCTGAACTGGACCGCCGGTTGGCTGGTGCCGCTGCTGATCTGGCGGCTGTTCGCGCTACGCCGCCCCGGGCACTGGCTGCGCGACGGGGTGATCCTCGGCGTGCTGGTCGCGGTGGCCTTCTCGATCGCCGCCGAGGGGCTCTTCTTCACCGCGCTGGCGCTGGGGGTGTTCGTCGCCATCTGGGCGCTGCACCCGGCCAACCGGGTGGAGGCCCGCGCCGCGCTGCCCACCTTCCTGCGCGGGCTCGGGGTGACCGCAGTGGTCGCCGGCGTGCTGCTGTCGTACCCCCTGTGGTTGCACTTCGCCGGGCCACAGCGGTTCCACGGCACCGGCTTCGACCCGGTGATCCACTCGGAGGACATCGCGGCGTTCGCCGCCTTCCCGCGCCGCTCGCTGGCCGGCGAGGCGGGGTTGGGCACCTCGCTGGCGCCGAACCCGACCGAGGAGAACTCGTTCTTCGGCATCCCGCTGCTGGTGCTCACCGTGATCTGTTTCGTCGTGCTCTGGCGGCGGGCCGACCCGCACCGCCGGGCCACCCTCTGGGCGCTGGGCGCCCTCGCTCTGATCTTCACGGTGCTCTCCTTCGGGCCGGTCGCCAAGGTCGACGGCCGACGCACCGAACTGCCCATGCCGTTCGACCTGGTCGGACAACTGCCGGTGGTGAACGCCGCACTGCCGGCCCGGCTGGCGCTGGTGGTCGCGCCCGTGGTCGGGCTGTTGCTGGCGTACGTCGTCGACCAGTTGCGCGCCGCACCACCCCGGCACCGCTCCACGGAACTGGCCTGGCTGCTGGGTTTCGCGGTGGCCCTGCTGCCGCTGCTGCCCACCCCGCTGCTGACCGACGAGCGGGAGCCGATCCCGCGCTTCATCACCTCCGGCACCTGGCGGGACTACGTGTCACCCGACGGGGTGCTGACCCCGGTGCCGCTGACCGTGGACATCTACCCGGACGGCCAGCGCTGGCAGGCGTACGCGTTGTCGCACCGCCAGGGCGAGTTCGCCATCCCGGGCGGCTTCTTCCTCGGGCCCGGCGGGCCGGACGGGCGGGGCCGGATCGGTCCGGTGCCGCGCACGCTGAGCGCGTTGATGGACCAGGCCGGCCGCACCGGGCTGGTCCCCATCGTCACCGACGGAACGATCCGGGAGGTCCAGTCGGACCTGCGGCACTGGCGCATCGAGACGGTGGTGCTCGCCGACGAGGTGCACGGCGCGAAGTTCGAGGTCGACGAGGAGGCGCTGCTGCGTACCGGCACCGCCCTGTTCGGCGAGCCGCAACGGGTCGACGACGTCTGGCTCTGGCGCATTCCACCGGCCGACCAGTAGGCAGGTGATCTTCCCCGGTGAGGCGGCTCACCAGGGATGATCGCCTCTGACGGGACTAGGCTGGTTGCCGTGACGACGACGACCCCAGGCCTGACGGCCGTCCGTGCCGGCCTGCTCGACTACCAGGCCGCCTGGGACGAGCAGCGGCGCCTGCACGAATCGGTGGTGGCCGGCGAGCGCGGCGACACGGTGCTGCTGCTGGAGCATCCGAGCGTCTACACCGCTGGCAAGCGCACCGAACCGTGGGACCGGCCCATGGACGGCACTCCGGTCGTCGACGTGGACCGTGGCGGCAAGATCACCTGGCATGGGCCGGGGCAGCTCGTCGGTTACCCGATCCTGCGCCTGCCCGACCCGGTGGACGTGGTCGCCTACGTGCGCCGGACCGAAGAGCTGCTCATCGACGTGTGCGCCGAGTTCGGGCTGACCGCCGGCCGGGTCGAGGGGCGCAGCGGGGTCTGGGTGCCCGAGGACGACCGGGGGCCGGCCCGCAAGGTGGCGGCCATCGGCATCCGGGTGGCCCGGGGCGTCACCCTGCACGGCTTCTCGATCAACTGCGACTGCGACCTGACGTACTTCGACCGGATCGTGCCGTGCGGCATCCGGGACGCGGGCGTCACCTCGCTCACCGCCGAGCTGGGCCGCCCGATCAGCGTCGCCGACGTGCTGCCGGTGGTCGAGCGCCGGCTTTCCACCCTCATCGAGGTCTGAGCTGCGGGCCCCCGGCGGCGACGCCGGGGGCCCGCCTCGCTCATGGCGTCAGTCGGTGCAGGTCACGCGGGAACGCGGTGACCTCCCGGATGTTGGCCGCGCCGACCAGCCGGGCCACGAACCGTTCCAGGCCGACGGCGAAGCCACCGTGCGGTGGCATGCCGTGCCGGAACGCGTCCAGGTAGCCGACGTACGGCTCGACCGGCTCACCCCGGGCCGCCAACGCCGCCAGGTAGTCGGCGTGCCGGTGCAGCCGCTGCCCGCCGGTGACCAGCTCCAGACCACGGAAGAGCAGGTCAAAACCGTTCGAGTACGCGGGCCGCGCCGGGTCCGGGTGGGTGTAGAAGGGACGCTTCGCCATCGGGTAGCCGGTGACGAAGAGGAAGTCCGACCCGTGTTCGCGCCGGGCCCACTCCCCCAGCGCCCGTTCGTGGGCCGGCGCGAGGTCCGGCTCGTCGGCGGGCGCGCCGGCGATCGTCAGCGCCTCGGTGAAGTGCACCGCCGGGATCTCCGCCGGCACCTGCGGCGGCGTGACGCCGAGCGTCGCCAGGGCGCTGCCGGCCCGCCCACTCACCGCGTCCAGCATCCCGGCCACGCTGTCGCGCAGCACCCGCATCACGTCCCGGTGGTCGGTGACGAAGCCCAGTTCCGCGTCGAGCGACGTGTACTGGGCGAGGTGCCGGACGGTGTCGTGCGGTTCGGCCCGGAAGACCGGCCCCACCTCGTAGACACGTTCGAAGACGCCGACCATCAGCTGCTTGTAGAACTGCGGCGACTGGGCCAGGTACGCGGGTCGGCCGAACCAGTCCAGCGCGAACACGTTCGCCCCGCTCTCGGTGCTGGAGCTGACCACCTTCGGCGTGTGGACCTCCACGAAGTCCTGGGCGTCGAGTGCGGCCCGGAACCCCGCCACCGCGGCCGCCGAGATCCGCAGCGCGGCCGACCGGGCGGGGTGCCGCAGCGCGGTGGGCGCGTTGTCGAGCTGGGTGGGCAGGCTCGCGGTGAGCGCCGGCCGGTACAGGTCGAACGGTGGCGGCACGGCGGGCGGCCCGAGGAGACGTACCGTCGGGTCGGTCAGCTCGACCCCGGCGGGCGCCGTGCCGTTCGCGGTGGCCGTCGCGGTGACCTCGACGACCGTCTCCTCGGTGAGTTTCTCCAGCTCGGCGCGGACGGCCGGGTCGGTGACGACCACCTGGGCCAGGCCGGTGGCGTCCCGCACGATCAGGAAGGCCACCGACTTGAGCAGTCGGCGGCGGTGCACCCAGCCGGCGATCCGCACTGTCGTGCCGATCCTGCCGGGCAGTTGCTGGGACAGGGTTCGTTGCATGGCGTGCTGCTCCTCGGTCGATCGCCACGCCGTCGCCGCCCGGGGGTGGCGAAAGCGTCGCATCAGCCCCAGGGAGGTGTGGGCGAGCGGGAACCTCGCGGTGCCACCACACCTTCGCCCCCGCCGGAGCGGGGGCCTCGTTCGTCGCCTGATGACCGGGGCCAGCCGGGCGGGCTCTACTGGGCGCGAGGGACCCGCGGCCGTTCTTCCCGCAGCTCGGGAGGGTCTTCGCGCCCGGTGCCAGACCGCCTCTCAGCACCGGCGGCTCTCTGCACTGGCGGGTCGGGGGCTACTCGGCTCCGTCGTCGCTGTTGCCGGCGACCGTAGCACCGGGTTCCCCGGTCTGTGACGCCCTTTTCCGACCGGCCGGTGTCCGGCGTCACAACGTTCGGGGCGTGACGCCGGTCGCCTGACGCACATAGACACCCGCCGTCCGGCGTAGGCTCATTTTCGTGACGATCGAGCACTCCGCGCCGACGACCGGCCAGGCAGCGCGCACCGCAACGGCGGCCCCCGAGGGGCGGCGTCTGCTGCGGATCGAGGCGCGTAACGCCGAGACGCCGATCGAGCGCAAACCGCCATGGATCAAGGTCAAGGCCAAGATGGGCCCGGAGTACACCCAGCTGCGCGGGCTCGTCTCGCGCGAAGGGCTGCACACCGTCTGCCAGGAGGCCGGCTGCCCCAACATCTACGAGTGTTGGGAAGACCGGGAGGCCACCTTCCTCATCGGTGGTGACCAGTGCACCCGGCGCTGCGACTTCTGCCAGATCGACACCGGCAAGCCGGCCGAGTTCGACGCCGACGAGCCGCGTCGCGTCGCCGAGTCGGTGGTCTCGATGGGGCTGCGGTACGCCACCATCACCGGTGTCGCCCGTGACGACCTGCCCGACGGCGGCGCCTGGCTGTACGCCGAGACCGTCCGACAGATCCACGCCCTGCAGCCCGGCTGCGGCGTCGAGCTGCTGATCCCGGACTTCAACGCCGTCCCCGAGCAGTTGGCCGAGGTCTTCAGCTCCCGTCCCGAGGTGCTGGCCCACAACGTGGAGACCGTGCCGCGCATCTTCAAGCGCATCCGGCCGGCGTTCCGCTACGACCGCTCGCTGGACGTGATCCGGCAGGCCCGCGCCGACGGCCTGGTCACCAAGAGCAACCTCATCCTGGGCATGGGCGAGGAGCGGGCCGAGGTCTCGCAGGCGCTGCGCGACCTGCACGAGGCCGGCTGTGAGCTGATCACCATCACCCAGTACCTGCGCCCCTCGCCCCGGCACCACCCGGTGACCCGCTGGGTCAAGCCGGAGGAGTTCGTGGAGCTGCGCGAGGAGGCCGAGGAGATCGGCTTCGCCGGGGTGATGAGCGGGCCGCTGGTGCGTTCGTCGTACCGGGCCGGCCGGCTCTACAAGCAGGCCATCGACGCCCGCGCCGCCGCCTCGGTCGCCACCGCCGGCTGACTCCGCCGGCAGCGCCGCACTGCCGTTCGGCGTCCGGGTGTCATGATCCTGTGATGACCGTCGGCGTACGCGAGCAGCCGCGCGGCGCGGACTCGCCCCGCCCGCGACCCGGCGTACGTCCCGGTCTGGTCGGTTGGCTCACCGGGTTGGCGGTGCTCGCCGGAGTGGGTTACCGGCTCTGGCTGCTGCTGCACGCCGCCCCGCCGACCAACAGCGACGAGGCCACCATGGGGTTGGCCGCGCTGCACATCGCGCGGGGTGAGGGCTTCCCGGTCTGGTTCTACGGCCAGCAGTACATGGGCACGCTGGAGGCGTACCTGGCCGCGCCGGTGTTCGCCCTGGCCGGTGGGCCGTCGCTGCTCGGGCTGCGGTTGCCCACGCTGGCCCTGTACGCGCTGTTCCTGCTGCTGGCCTGGCGGTTGACGCTGCGGCTGACCGGGGACCGGTGGTTCGGGCTGCTGATGGTGGCGCTGCTGGCCCTCGGTTCCGACCGGATCGTCAAGAACCAGCTGATCGCCGGCGGCGGCTACCCCGAGATGAACGCGGCCGGGGCGGCGCTGGCGGTGCTCGCCGTGGATCTGGCCACCGGTCGACCGGGGCGGCGATCGGCCGGCTCCGGGGAACCCGACGGGCGGACGACCGGGCGACCCGGCCGGCGGCTGGCGCGCTGGGCCGCGTGGGGGTTCCTGGCCGGGCTGATGCTCTGGGTCGATCCGCTCGTGTTGCCGTACGTCGCGGCGACCGGCGCGGTCCTCGTCGGGTTCTGCCGGCGGGAGCTGTACGGTGCCGCCGGGGCGCTGCTCGCGGCGGCGGCAGTGCTGGGGGCGGCCCCGCTGCTGCTGCACAGCCTGTCGACCGGGCGCAACCCGCTGCACGCCGTGCTCGCGGCCAGCGGTGCGAATGCCAGCGCGGGCTGGCCGGACCGGCTGCACGGCGGCCTGGTGCTCGGCCCCGGGCTGGGCATGGGCTTCTGCGCTCCCGGCCAGTGCGCCACCTGGCAACTGTGGTGGGCGCTGGCCCTGCCGCTGCTGCTGGCCATCGCCGCCGCCACCGCCTGGCGGGCCCTGCGCACCTCCGACGCCGCTGACCCCGCCGCTGTCGGCCCGGACGCGGTGTCGCCCCGGGTGGCGGCGGCGGCCCGGCTGGCGCTCGTGCTGGCGGCGGTGGCCACCCTCGGCGCGTACACAGTGAGCAGTTCCGCCGGGCTCACCCCGGTGGAGAGTTCCCGCTACCTGTCCTGCCTGCTCATCTCCCTGCCGGCGCTGCTCTGGCCGGTGTGGACGGTGGCCCGGCACGGGCTGCGTCCGGCGGCGACCGGCCGGCGGGGCGTCGGGTCGACGCTGGCCCGGTCGGTCGCTGTGGTGCTGCTCGCCGCCACGCTGGGCACCGCCGCCCACGCCACCTGGCGGGCGGCGGAGACCGTCCCGGCGACCCGGGCCGCCGAGGCCCGGCACACCGAGTTGGTGAGCACCCTGCGGCAACTCGGCGTACGGCACGTGCGCGCCGGCTACTGGACCTGCAACCGGCTCACCTTCACCAGCGCGGAGCAGGTGGTCTGCGCGGTCGTCGACGACACCCTGCGCCCCGGTTTCGACCGCTACCCCGCGTACCGGCGGGAGGTGGACAGCGCGGCGGCACCGGCCTGGGTCGCGCCGGCCGGCTCACCCCTGGCGGGGGTGCTCGACGAGCGGCAGCGAGTCACGCCGGGCAGCCTCGAACTGGTCACCATCGAGGGCTGGCGCATCTACCTGCCGCGCTGACCTCGGCGGCCCACGTCAGCGCGGCGGCCTCGGTGCGCGTCCCGACGGCTTCGGTGCGCGGCCCGCCGGTCTCGGTGCGGGAGCCTCGGTGCGCGTCAGCGCGGCGCGGCGGCCTCGGTGAGCAGGCCGAGGCGGTGGGCCAGGGCGGCGGCCTCCACCCGGTTGGTCACACCCAGCTTCGCGATGATCCGGGATACGTGCACGCTTGCCGTCTTCGGCGAGATGAACAGCCGCTCGGCGATCCGGCTGTTGCTCAACCCCTCAGCGACCAGGCGCAGCACCTCCCGCTCCCGGGCGGTCAGCAGGTCCGCGCCGGCCCCGCCACCGGCGCGCAGGCCGACCCGCCGCGCCAGGGTGGCGGCCGCCTCGACCAGCGGGGCCGCACCCAGCCGCCGGCCGATCTCGGTGGCCTCGGTGACCACCGCCGCCGTCTCGTCGCGTTCCCCGGCTGCGGCGGTCGCCTCGGCCAGCGCCAGCAGCGCTCTGCCCAACGGGTAGGGCTGTCCGTCGGCCCGCCACGCGTCGACCGCCGCACGCCACGCCGGCAGCGCCTGGTCGCCCACCGCGAGCAGCGCGGTGACCTGGGCGGCGTACGCGCGGGCGGCCGGGTGCCGCGCCGGCAGGTCGGTGGCGAGCGCCGCCACCGCGACGGCCAACTCCCGGTCACCCACCCGCGCCGCGGTACGCGCGGCGGCGCTGAGCACCGGCCAACCCTCCCGGGGCAGCCGCGGCAGGCTCTCGTCGGCCACCGCGACGCGGGCCGCCCGTACCGCCTCGACCTTGTCGTCCGCGGCCAGCGCCGCCTCGATCGCCAGTTCGTGCAGAGGCAGGCGGTGGTTCGGCCACAGGTACGGTCGATTGAGGAAGGTGAGCGCCCGGTCGACCAGCTCGTCGGCGCCCGGGTGGGCGCGGGCCAGCCGCAGCCCGGCGCCCAACTGGAGCCAGTGCAGACCGGTGACACCGGACAGGTCGATGCGGGCGGCCTCCGCGCAGACCGCCTCGGCCTCGTCCCACCGACCCAACGCGATGAGCGCCTCGGCCCGGTTGGAGAGCAGGTACGCCCCGGTGGAGCGGCTGATCCCCACCCGTCTCGCCTCGGCCACACCGGCCTCGGCGGCCTGTGCGGACTCGGCGTAGCGGCCCAACTCGCAGAGCATGTCCGACTCGAACACCATGGCGAGCACCAGGGTCGGCGCGTCCCCAGCCGCACGGGCGGCGGCGGCCGCCTCGCCCAGCTCGGCCAGCCCGCCGGTCAGGTCCCGCTCGCCGTGGCAGAGCAACGCGATCCGCGTCGACAGCAGGGCCACGTGTTCTCCGAGCGCCTCGGCGTCGGTGGCGGCCTCGGCTGCCACCCGGGCCGCCTTCCGCGGGTCGATCTTGACCAGGTGGGTGGCGATGTCGGCGAGCAGCCGGACCCGCTCCGCGCCGGGCGGGCCACCGGCCGCCAGCCGGTACGCCTCATCCAGCTCGCGGCTGCCGTCGCTCTTGCCGAGCAGGGCCATCAGTCGACCGCGCTGGTCCAGCAGGCGGGCGGCGCGCAGCGGCGCGGCGTCGGCGTCCACCTCGGCCAGCCCGGCCCGGGTCAGGGTGATGGCCCGGCTGAAGTCGCCTGCGGTCACCGCGGCGTCCAGGGTCTGCTCCAGCAACGCGAGGTGGTCCATGCCGAGCAGGTCGGCGGCGTCCGGCACCAGTTCCCACAACTCCAGCGCCCGCTCCAGCAGTCGGCGTTGCTCGGCGTACGCGTACCGGTCGGCGGCGGCGCACGCGGCGGCTCGTGCGGCGACGAGGGCGCGCGGGTGGTCGTGCGCGGCGTGCCAGTGGTGGGCGATCTCGGCCGGGGCCCGGCCCGCGGCGACCAGATGTGGCTGGGCCTCGATGGCGGCGGCGAAGCGGGCGTGCAGCCGGGCGTGCTCGCCGGGCAACAACTCGTCGTGTACGGCCTCGCGGACCAGCGCGTGTCGGAACTCGTAGTCACCGTCCCGGTCGGCCACCACCAGCTGGGCGGCGACGGCGGCGCGTAACGCGTCCTCCAGCTCGGTTTCGGGCAGCCCGGCGACCTCGGCGAGCAGGTCGTGGGCGAAACGGGTGCCGCCGGCGGCCGCGATCCGCAACACCCGCTGCGCCGGCTCGGGCAGCCGGTCCACCCGGGCCAGCAGCAGGTCACGCAGCGTCTCGGGGAGCGCCGCGCAGCCGATCGGGTCACCGGCGACGGCCAACTCCTCGATGAAGAAGGGGTTGCCCTGGGTGCGGTCGTGAACATCGTCGACGGCGCGGGCGAGCGGCTCGGCGCCGAGCAGGTCGGCGAGGATCGCGGCGGTGCCGTCGCGGTCCAGGCGAGCCAGCTCGACCCGCTCCACACCCCGGGCCCGATCCAGCTCGGCGAGGAACGGACGCAGCGGGTGCCCTCGCTGCAACTCGTCGGTGCGGTAGGTGCAGACCAGCAGCAGCCGGCCCGGCCTCGCCGCGCGGACGAGGAAACCGATGAGGTCGCGGGTGGAACGGTCGGCCCAGTGCAGGTCTTCGATGATCAGGACCAGCGGGCGAGCATCGGCCAGCCGCTGGAACAGCTCGGCGACCAGGTCGAACAGGTAGCCGCGCGGGGCGTCGCTGAGCGGGACGGCACGCGGGGTGGTCAGCGCCGCGGAGGCGCGGCCCAGCTCCGGCAGGAGCGGAGCGAACTCCGCCTCGTAGCCGGCGAAGACCTCGGGGCCGTCGGCGCGGAGCACCGCCCGCAACGCGGCGGCGAACGGCGCGAACGGCAGACCCGCCTCGCCCAACTCCAGGCACTGGCCGACGAGCACCCGCGCCGCGCCGTCGGTGGCCCAGCCCGCGAACTCCTCCAGCAGCCGGGTCTTACCCACACCCGCCTCGCCGCCGACGAGCACTGTGGTCGGCTCCCCGGCCCGCGCCCGGCCCAGCGCGTCCCGTAGTGCCGCGGTCTCGCGGTGGCGCCCGACGAGGACTGAGCTGGCGGCGCGTACGGTCACGTGTTCGAGCATGCCATGGCGCCCCGCCCCGCCGGCCCCGCCGATCGGCCGGTGGCCGGGCGGCGGGGTCGGATCGGGTCGAGCGGCCAGCCCGACGGGTGCCGTGGACGTGGCAGCCACGCCGGGCGCGGCGGGCGTGGCGGCCGCGCTGGGCGCGGTCACCGGCGGGCGTCGCCGGTGCGACCAGCCTGCCTGCGCCGGCCCAACCACCCGCGGCTGACCGGACGGGACAGCGACCGGGCGAGCCGGTCCGCGGCCGCGTCGGCGCGCAGCTCGGCGGCGTGGGTACGGTGCAGGGTGAGCAGGAAATCCGCGTCGTTGCCGAACATGTCGGGCTCCTTCGTGGTGTCGTCGTCTTCTGCTGACGACTCTTCGCGCGAAGGCCCTGTCCCGGCATGGGCACGGCGCCTCATCTTCCCCGCCCACAGCCTCCTTACCCGGCCGCTCGGGGCGCGTACGGCGACGTAAGGTACTCAGCTGCCCCGGCACCCGGACGCGGATCAACCGGGTCGGCGGCGACCACTAGACTCTGCGACATGGCAAAGCCCCAGGAGAAGGTCTCGTTCGGCCAACGGCTGAAGCAGATCGGGATGGTGTTCCAGTTCACCGCCAAGCAGGACCGGTGGTTCGCGCCGCTGGTCGCCGCCGCGGTGCTCATCCCGCTCGCCCTCACCGTGGTCGCGGTCATCCTCTGGAGCTGGATCTGGCTGCCGATCGGCATCCTGTTCGTCCTGCTCGCGGTGCTGATCGTGCTCAACCTGCGGTCCAACAAGGCGATGATGAACGCCGCCGAGGGGCAGCCCGGCGCGGCGGCGCAGATCATGGAGAACATGCGTGGCGACTGGCGGGTGACCCCGGCGGTCAGCTCGACCACCCAGATGGACATGGTCCACCTGGTGATCGGCCGCCCGGGCGTGATCCTGCTGGCCGAGGGCAACCCGCAGCGGGTGCGCGGTCTGCTCGGCCAGGAGAAGCGGCGGCTGTCCAAGGTGATCGGCTCCGCTCCCCTGCACGACTACGTGATCGGGCAGGAGGAGGGCGAGCTGCCGATCCGCAAGCTGCGGACGACGCTGCTGCGCCTGCCCCGCGCCCTCTCCGGCAAGGACGTCAACTCGCTGGACAAGCGACTCAAGGCGCTCACCGCCCGGCCACAGATGCCCAAGGGCGCGATCCCGAAGAACATGCGGCCGCCAGGCGCCTTCCGCCAGTCGCGGGGCCGCTGACCTCAGGTGTACGCGTAAAGGAGCCGGACCCCACCTGGGTCCGGCTCTTTTACGTACACCCTCATGTGCACCCGTCCCGACGCGCCGCCCGCCTCTGGCCACCCTCGCCATGATCGTGCTCGAGCCTGGATGTAGTGGCCTCGCGCGCGGCGGAGGCCACCAGATCGTGGATCGAGTGCGATCTTGCGGTTCGTGCGGCCCCGGACCGGCCTAGGGAGGGGTCGGCGTCAGCCTCGGGGGGCGTCGACGATGACCGAGCCGGCGATTCGGTCGTGCAGGCCGCGCCGGTGCTCGTCCATGATCAGTGCGGGGACGACGAGGGCCAGCAGCAGGCCACGGATCAGCCCCCGGAGCACGCCGATCCGGCCACCGTCGCGCCAACCCACACAGCGGATCTTGGTGATGTACATGCCCGGCGTCTGGGCGAACAGGCCGAGGAAGATGCCGTACTCCAGGACGAGCACCAGCACCGGCGCCCAGCCGTCGCGTACCGGGTCGGCGAAGAAGTTGGACACCAGCAGGCAGAGCACCCAGTCGATGATCAGCGCACCGAACCGCCGACCGAGGCTCGGCGCGGTGAAGGTGGGGTCGGTGGCCGGCGCTGCCGGGAGGTGCGGATTGGTCACAGCGGTCAAGGGTATCCGCGCCGGGATGAGGGCTTGCCGGGTGCCGTCGCCGCTGTGTGCCGATTCAGGCCAAAGGCATCAGATGTCATTACACTGGCACAGTCGGTACGGCGTTCCTGGCGGGCCGGAGGCGCGGACCGGGGCGTCGCTGACGCTCCGCGAGGGACGTAACACGGCAGAAACAACGGAGACACGGCCGGGCAACCCCCCGGCCCTAGCGTCGCCAGAAGCCTAGCCACCCCGTGGACGTGCCAGGAGGATGTGTGTTCGCCAATCCCGAGGAACTGCTGCGATACCTCAAGAACGAGGACGTGAAGTTCGTCGACGTTCGTTTCTGTGACCTGCCCGGCGTGATGCAGCACTTCAATCTGCCGGTCGAGTCCGTCAACGACGACCTCTTCACCGACGGCCTCGCGTTCGACGGTTCGTCGATCCGCGGTTTCCAGGCGATCCACGAGTCGGACATGCTCCTGCTCCCGGATGTCGCCACCGCGTTCATCGACCCGTTCCGCGCACAGAAGACGCTCGCGCTCAACTTCTTCATCCACGACCCGTTCACCCGCGAGGCCTACAGCCGCGACCCGCGCAACGTCGCGAAGAAGGCCGAGGCGTACCTCGCGGCCAGCGGCATCGCCGACACCGCGTACTTCGGCGCCGAGGCGGAGTTCTACATCTTCGACTCGATCCGCCACGAGACCTCGGCGCACCAGTCGTTCTACTACATCGACTCGATCGAGGGCGCCTGGAACACCGGCCGCGAAGAGCCGGGCGGCAACCGCGGCTACAAGACCGCGTACAAGGGCGGCTACTTCCCCGTCCCGCCGGTCGACCACTACGCCGACCTGCGTGACTCGATCGTGCGCCGCCTGGTCGACACCGGCTTCAACGTGGAGCGCTCGCACCACGAGGTGGGCACCGCCGGCCAGTCCGAGATCAACTACCGGTTCTCCACCCTGCTGCACGCCGGTGACCAGCTCCAGCTCTTCAAGTACATCGTGAAGAACGAGGCCTGGGCCAACGGCAAGACCGCGACGTTCATGCCCAAGCCGCTCTTCGGCGACAACGGCTCCGGCATGCACACCCACCAGAGCCTCTGGCTCAACGGTGAGCCGCTGTTCTACGACGAGACCGGCTACGCCGGCCTGTCCGACATGGCCCGCTGGTACATCGGCGGTCTGCTGCACCACGCGCCGTCGCTGCTGGCCTTCACCAACCCGACGATCAACTCGTACCGCCGTCTGGTGCCGGGCTTCGAGGCGCCGGTCAACCTGGTCTACTCGCAGCGCAACCGGTCCGCCTGCACCCGCATCCCGGTGACCGGCGCGAACCCGAAGGCCAAGCGCGTCGAGTTCCGCGTCCCGGACCCGTCGGCCAACGTCTACCTGGCCTTCTCGGCCATGATGATGGCCGGCCTCGACGGCATCAAGAGCAAGATCGAGCCGCCGACGCCGATCGACAAGGACCTCTACGACCTCCCGCCGGAGGAGTGGGGCGACGTCAAGCAGGTGCCGGGCTCGCTGTCGGCAGTGCTCGACTCGCTCGAGGCCGACCACGACTACCTGCTCGACGGCGGCGTCTTCACCCCCGACCTGATCTCCACCTGGGTCGACTGGAAGCGCGCCAACGAGGTCGACCCGGTGCGTCTGCGCCCGACCCCGCACGAGTTCGCCATGTACTACGACTGCTGAGCAGTCAGACGCACGACGACTGCTGAGCAGTCGCTGGAACACCGGCCGGGCCGGCTCCGCTCACCGCGGAGCCGGCCCGGTTCGCTCTGCCTGACGCCCCGCCCCTCCGGCACCCGATCATGAGGTTGGCGGGGCGTTCCGTCCAGATTGCCCCCGTCAACCTCATGATCAACGACGGCGGGCGGTGCGGGTGGTGCGGACGAGCACGGTCAGGAGCAGGGCGGTCATCGCCAGGGCACCGGGCGCCTTGGTGACGCGGGCCAGGTTGGTGCCGTCGGGCAGGGCGAGGAAGGCTGCCGCTGCGGTGGGCAGCACGAACCAGGTCGTGCGGGCGGCGGTGAGCGCCAGCAGCGCCAGCGGCCAGGTCGCGTACCAGGGGTGGAAGACCGGGGACAGGACGACGGTGGCGACCAGCGCCAACGCCGCGCCGTGCAGCGCCACCCGGGACCGCGCCACCCGAGGACACCCAGCCTCCTCGTTCAGCCCGCGCAGGGTCTGCCAGGCCCGCCACCAGAGCACCAGCAGCACCCCGACGAGCAGCAGCAGCGCGACCGCCCGGACAACAGGCACCGCCTGCGGGTCCCGGCCGACCAGCGCGCCGGTGTAGTCCACCACGAAGCCCACGGCGGTGGATGGTGACGTCCACTGCTCCGAGTCGCCGCTGTGGGTCAGCCCGCCCACCCAGCCGAAGCCGAGGCCGGACACCGCCGAGGTGACCAGCAGCGCGGCGAGCAGCCCTCCGGCCAACCAACCAGCGTGGCGCAGCAACGCCCGGACGGTGTACCGGTCGGGCATCCCGGCCAGCACGGCGAACGGCACCACCACCACGGCGCTGGCCTTCACAGTGACCGCCAGCCCGAGCAGCGCTCCGGCCAGCAGCAGCGCCGCCGGCCGACCTGGTCGACGGACCACGACCAGCAGTCCACCCAGCAGCAGGCCCAGCATCACGGCGTCGTTGTGCGCGCCGGCCACCAGGTGTACACCGACCAGCGGACCGGCCAACGCCAACCAGACCGCCCGCCGGGCCGGCACCCCGGCCGCCCGCGCCAGAGCGGGCAGGCAGAGCGCTGCCAGCAGCAGCCCCGCAACGGCGATCACGCGCAGCGCCACGATGGTCCCGGTGAGCCCGCCGCCGAGGCCGACGGCGAGGGCCGCGAGCAGGACGAACACCGGCCCGTACGGTGCCGGGGTGTCCCGCCAGATCGGCGCCACCGTATCCAGCCAGGGGCAACCCGCCGCCGCCACCCCCACCGTGTACGGGTCGACGCCGTGCGCGTACGTCCAGCCCTGGCAGGCGTACGAGTAGACGTCCCGGCTGCCCAGCGGCGGCGCGAGCAGCAGCGGTAGCGCCCACAGCCCGGCAGTGACGTACGCCCAACGGGTCGACGGCGCGCCCTCGCGCAGTGACCACCACGCCCCGACCAGCAGCACGGTGCCGATCAGCCAGCAGCTCAGCGTCGCCGGGCCGTTCGGGGTTCGCCAGATCGACGCGGGTGTCACGCCCAGCGGGGCGTCGGGCAGTGCCCCGCCGAGGTATCCGGCCACGGCGAGCAGGACCGCGCCGGCCAGGCCCGCGTACCGGGCACCCAATGACGCCAACGACACAGGCGGCGGCGGAACAGGCGGGCCGGGAGCGGTCACCGGCGCACCTTCCCTCAATCGGCGGCGACCGGCTGACGGGCCGCCCGAGCCGACCGTACCAACCGGATGACCAGCACGATCACCAACAGCGTCATCAGCGGCGCACCGACCGTCTTGGTGTACCTGGGCAACCCGGTGCCGTCGGGCAGCACCAGGAACGACGCGACCAGGGCGACGACTGTGAACCATCTGGTGCGCTGGGCGGTGGCCGCCAGCACGAACAGCGGCCAGCTCCAGTACCAGGGGTGTACGACGGGGGCGAGCGCGACGGTGAGGGCGAGCGCGAGGCCGGCGTGGTACAGCGGGTCGCGGGTGCGGGCCCGCCACCAGAGCCAGACGAGCAGGACGGCCAGGAGGACCACGGCGATCCCGCGGGTGACCGGCAGCGCGTCGATGTGGCCGCCGAACAGCGCCGCGACGTACCCGACCGTCTGCCCCACCGCGGTCGGCGGGGACGTCCAGGCGATGGCGGCGCCACCCTGGGACAGCCCGCCGATCCAACCGAAGTCCAGCCCACCGGCGACTGTCACGCCGACCACGCTGGCGACCGCGCCGCCGACGACCCAGCCGCCGTCGCGGATCAGCGTGCGGATCCGGTACGGCCCGGCGGTGGCCGCCAGTGCGGCGAACGGCACCACCACCACGGCGGTCACCTTGATCGCCACCGCGACTCCGAGGAGCAGGCCGCCGACCAGCAGCATTCCGCGCCGACCCGGGTGCGCCGCCACCACGGCCAGCCCACCGACCAACGCGGCGAGCATCAGCACGTCGTTGTGGGGGCCACCGATCAGGTGCGCGGCGACCAGCGGGGAACCCAACGCCAGCCACACCGCCCGCTTCGCCGGCACACCGGCCCGACGCGCCAGCGCCGGCAGGGCCCACGCGGTGAGGACCACGCCGACCAGCGACAGCGCACGGAACAGCACGATGCTGGCGGTCAGCGAACCGGTGGCCTTCACCACGGCGCCCGCGATGAGCACGAACAGCGGCCCGTACGGCGCCGGGGTGTCGCGCCAGATGACCGAGACCGTGTCCAGCCAGGGGCAGGGCAGCGCGGAGACGCCCTGCTCGTACGGGCTGATGCCGCCGACGAAGCTGGCGCCCTGGCAGGCGTACGCGTACACGTCCCGGCTGCCGAAGGGCGGTGCGATCAGCAACGGCAGCAGCCAGAGCCCGACGGTGACCAGGGCCCACCGCGTCGAGGGTCCCCCGTCGCGCAGCGCCCACCAGGCGTACGCCATCAGGCCGGTGCCGACCAGCCAGGCGGCGAGGATCAGTGGGCCGTTGGGCCCCTGCCAGATGCTGACCGGGGTGCTGCGCAGGGGGCCGCTGGGAAACGCGCCGCCGAGGAAAGCGGAGAGCGCGAGCAGCATTGAGCCGGCCAGGCCGGTCCAGCGCGCGAGGTGGGAAGGCACGCCGGACATGCTGCCAGCCCGTCGGTGGAAGGCCGACGGCAGGCACGGTCAGCAGTGGCGCGCCGGTGCCAGCCCACTGAAGATCGAGTAGTCGCCGGCGGCGCGGACCCGCACCTCGGTCCACCCGTCCGCGCCCGGTCGCAGACAGCCGTCCGGGCCGCTCACCGTGAGCCAGCGCGACCAGCGCACCCGGACCGGCACGTCCCCGGGCGTGGCGGTCAGGCGAACCGCGCCGCGGTCGGCGGCGACCAGTTGACCCGGCGCACCGACCAGCGGGGTCGGATCGACCACTGCGTACATCCGCCAGGTCGGGTCACGCCAGACCTCCCGCAGGTACGGCAGGCCGGCGCGGATCAGCGCGGCCTCGTCGCGGCCCCACCGGTCGGCGGGTGCGTCCGGGGCGAGCACCACGTAGCTCACCGCCTCGTGCCGTAACCACTGCTCGTACGTCTGCGCGTTCAGGTTGCCGTCGTAGAACAGCGCGTTGCGGTCGCTGTCGACCTGGCGTTCCCAACCTCGGGCCAGTGGCACTGTCGGCGGCAGGTACGCGGACTCCCAGTGGTCGCGCAGCGGCACCACCTCGACCCGTCCGGCCGGCTGCCGCCGGTCGAGTTCGGCGACGAGCGGTTGGTAGAAGCCTTCGGCGCTCTCCGGTGCGCCGGCCCGGGTCACGTCGCTCGTCATCACCGGGGACTGCCACCAGACGGTCGCGGCGAGCAGCCCGGCCAGCCACGGCCCCGGCAACGCGGCGTACCCGGCCAGCACGGGCAGGGCGAACAGCATCGGCAGCCGTAGCGCGTTGGAACCGATCGGGCTGGGCACGTAGTACGCCCCGATCAGGAGCAGCACGGTGAGCGCCGCGCCGACGCGCAGCACCCGGCGGCGACGCGGCAGCACGACCGCCACCAGCACCGCGAGCGCGACGTTGATGCGCATCGACTCGGCCGAGTACGGCTGGGTTCCGCCGTTGCCGAAGACGAACGCCATCGGGGCGAGCGTGACGGCGGGTGCCACGGCCAGGACGAACCCCTCGGCCAGTGGTCGCTCGGCTCGCCAGCCTCCGGGCAGCGGGCGGCCCGGCCCGTCACCGGTGCGCAGGGCGCCCAGCAGCAGCGCCGCGCCGGCCAGCCCGGTGAACAGGCCGGCGACCGGGCTGGCCGCCGTCGCCAGGGCGGCGCAGACGGCGGCGAGCGTCAACCGGAGCCAACGCGGCGGGCGTTCCACGCTGACCGCGCAGAGCGCCAGCAGCCCGAACGCCAGCCCGACCGCGAAGGTGATCCGACCACTCGCCAGGTTGCCGACCAGCACCACAGCGCCGAGGACGCCGGCCAGCAGCGGTCGGCGGGCCCGGTTGCGGGTGAACAGCCAACCCAGCGCGGCCGCGCCGACCACGGCGGCGACCGCCCCCAGCGGACGCACCCCGATCAGCGCGCCCAACCTGGCCGTGAAGAGGCTGTAGCCGTACTGGTTGACGCCGCCGTACCAGCCGAAGTCGACCGGCGCGGCCCCGTACCGCTCGGTGAACCCGGCACGGGCCACCTGGGCGGCGAGGTCGGTGCCCATCGGCGGCGCGAGGAGGAACGCGACGGCGAGCAGCGCCGCCACAGCGGTCGCCGCCGTCCAGCCCGCGACGCTCCGCCCGGTTGGGGGCGGCGACGCGTCAGGCATCGAGGACCCGTTCGGCGGCGGCGCGGGAGCGGCGGCCGGTGCGCAGGTACTCGTCGAGGAACTCCCCCGGGTCGTCTCGGCCGAGCAGCCGGGCCACCCCGGCCAACTCCACCCCGTGCCGGGGCAGTTGGTCGCCGGCCCGGCCCCGGACCAGCATCAACGCGTTGCGGACCTGCGCGGCCAGGGCCCAACCGGCGGCCATCTCCGCGGCGTCCGCCGGGTCGATCAGGCCGGCCCGCTCGGCCGCCGCGAGGGCGTCGAGGGTACGCGTGCCACGCAGCGCCGGGTTCGCGCCGGCGTGCCGGAGCTGGACGAGTTGCACCGCCCACTCCACGTCGGCGAGCCCACCGCGCCCCAGCTTGGTGTGGGTGGCCGGGTCGGCGCCACGGGGCAGCCGTTCGGTCTCCACCCGGGCCTTGATTCGCCGGATCTCGACGACCTGCTCGCGGGTCAGCCCGTCGGCCGGGTAGCGCACCGGCTCGATCATCGCCTCGAACTCGGCGCCCAGGTCGGCGTCGCCGCAGACGAACCGGGCGCGCAGCAGTGCCTGCGCCTCCCACACCCGCGACCAGCGGGCGTAGTACTGCGCGTACGCGGCGAGGCTGCGTACCAGCGGACCCTGGCGGCCCTCCGGTCGCAGGTCGGCGTCGACGCCCAGCGGCGGGTCGGGGGCGGGTACGCCGAGCAGCCGGCGCAGTTCCTCGGCGACGGCGTGCGCGGCGGCGCTGGCGGCGCTCTCGCTGGTGCCCGGCGGCGGGTCGTAGACGAAGAGCACGTCGGCGTCGGAGAGGTAGTTCGACTCGTACCCGCCGAGTCGGCCCATGCCGATCACCGCGAACCGCAGCCCTGCCGGTGCCGGCTGGCTGGCCTGGGCGGCCCGCAGCGCGGCGGCCAGGGTGGCGTCGGTGACGTCGGCGAGCGCCGTACCGACCTCGGTGATGTCGGACAGCCCGCGGGCGGGCCGGTTCGCGCCGTCGGGCCTGGTGGGGCTGGGCGCGAGCGCGCCGGCCCGGCAGAGCACGTCGGCGCAGGCCACCCGGACCAGCTCGCGACGTCGCAGCGCGCGCACCGCGCTGGTGGCCTCGACCGGGTCGGTGTGTCGGGCCGCCGCCGCCAGGAACCCCTCCCGCAGCACCTCGGGCGCGCGTGGCGTCAGCTCGTTCTCCTCGGCCAGCAGGCGCAGCGCCTCCGGGTCGCGGGCGAGCAGGTCGGCGACGTACCGGGACAGCGCGAGGACCCGGGCCAGCCGACGGGCGACCGGGCCGCCGTCGCGCAGCAGCCGCAGATACCAGGGGGTGCTGCCCAGCTTGTCGGAGACCTTGCGGTAGTTGAGCAGCCCCCGGTCCGGCTCCGGCGCGTCGGCGAACTCGCTGAGCAGCACCGGCAGCAGGGTGCGCTGGATGGCCGCCGTGCGGCTCACCCCGCCGGTGAGCGCCTGCAGGTGGCGCAGCGCGCCGGCCGGGTCGGCGAAGCCGAGGATCTCCAGGCGGTTCCTGGCCGCCTCCGGGGTGAGCCGCAACCCGTCCGCCGGCACCCGGGCCACCGACTCCAGCAACGGCCGGTAGAGCAGTTTGGCGTGCAGTCTGCGTACCTCGGTGGCGTGGGTGACCCACTCGGCCCGGAAGCTCTCCACGGCGCTGCGCCCCGGCGCGGCCGTGAAACCCAGCGCGGCGGCGAGCCAGCGCAGCGCGCCCGGCTCGGCGGGCACCGTGTGCGTACGACGCAGGCCCTGGAGTTGCAGCCGGTGCTCGACGCTGCGCAGGAAGCGGTAGCCGCGCAGCAGGGCCTCGCCGTCGGCCCGACCGACGTAACCGCCGGCGACGAGCGCGCGCAACGCCGGGATGGTGCCGGGCGGGCGCAGCGTCTCGTCGCCGCGACCGTGCACGAGTTGCAGCAACTGGACGGCGAACTCGATGTCGCGCAGCCCGCCCGGACCGCGCTTGATCTCGCGCTCCAGCTCCTTCGGCGGGATGTGGTCGATGATCCGGCGGCGCATGGCGCGGACGTCCTCGACCGCCTCGGGCCGCTCGGCCGCCCGCCAGACCAGCGGCGCGAGCTGGTCGATCCACTCCTGGGCCAGCGGCAGGTCCCCGGCGGCCGGGCGGGCCTTGAGCAGCGCCTGGAACTCCCAGGTGCGCGCCCACCGCCGGTAGTAGGCCAGGTGGCTGGCGAGGGTCCGCACCAGCGGGCCGCGGCTGCCCTCGGGGCGCAGCGCGGCGTCCACCGGCCAGGCGACCAGCCCACAGATGTAGATCAACCGGGTCGCCACCAGGGTCGCGGCGGACAGGTCGGCATCCTCGGCGGCGACGAAGATGACGTCCACGTCGGAGACGTAGTTCAGCTCGCCGCCGCCGCACTTGCCCATCGCCACGACCGCGAGCCGGGGCCGCTCGGTCCCCTCCGCCAGCTCCGCGACAGCGATCTCGTACGCCGCGGAGAGCGTCGCGTCGGCCAGCGCGGAGAGCGCCGCCATCGTCTGTTCCAGGCCGCGACCGCCGGTCAGGTCGGCCGCCGCGATCCGCAGCAACGCCAGGCGGTACGCGGTCCGCAGCGCCGCCACCGCGTTGCCGCCGTCGGCCGGTTCCAGCCGCCCCTCGGCGGTCGGGGCGAGCCCGTCCGGAGCGGTCCGCAGCGCCTGGTAGTGCTCGGGGTGGGCCACCAGGTGGTCGCCGAGCGCCGCCGACGCGCCGAGCACCGCGATCAGCCGCCGCCGTAGCCCGGGGTCGTTGTGCAGGTCCGCGAGCAGCGGCGATGCGGCACCGCCGTCGGTGGTGCGACCCTCGGCCTCCACGATGCGGTGCAGTTGGCGCAGCGCCAGGTCCGGGTCGGCGGCCCGGGACAGCGCGGCGAGCAACTCCGCGGCGGCCTCGTCGACCGGCTCCTGCTCGGCCGGCTGCCACAGCCGCAGCCCCTCCGGGCCGAGCAGGTCCGCGGCGCGCGCGCCGCCGTCGCCTTCGGCGGTGCCGAAGCCGTACCGGGCGAGCCGGCCCGGTGCCCTGGTCGGCCGGCTCATCAGTGCCCGAGCAGCGGCAGGCCGCGCCGCATCGTGCTGTCGTCCAACTCGCCGAGGGCCAACGCGGCGAACCGGGCGGCGAACGGCTGCCAGACCTCCTCGACGTCGGGCAGCACCGAGGCGCAGGCCGCGACCACCAGCTCCGGGTCGTAGCCCAGCTCGGCGAGTTGGGTCGAGTCGGTGGCCCAGTCGGCGATCATCGCGGCGTCGCACTCGATGTGGAACTGCAACCCCCACGCCCGGTCACCGAGGCGGAACGCCTGATGCGGGTAGCGGGTGGACGCGGCCAGCAGGGTCGCGCCCCGAGGCAGCTCGGTGATCTCGTCGGAGTGCCACTGGAGCACGTCCGGGATCAGCGGCACGTACCGGAACAACGGGTCGTTCTCGGCGGCGTCGCGCCGGCCGACCACGCCGGGGCCGATCTCCGGCCCGGACGGGCTGCGCTCCACCAACCCGGCGTGCGCGGTGGCGAGCAGCTGCGCGCCCAGGCAGACCGCCAGGGTCGGCACTCGGTACCGGACCGCCTTGCGCAGCAGGCCCTCCACGGCGGGAAACCAGTGCGCGCCGGGCGAGCCGTCCGGCAACGGGTACGCCTGTTGGTCGCCGCCGAGCACCACCAGCGCCGCGTACCCCTCCAGATCGGCGGGGAGTTCGTCGCCGGCGTGCGGGCGCACCACCCACAGCTCCAGCCCAGCCTCGGTCAGCCACTCACCCAGCCGGCGCGCGTCGTCCGTCGGGTCGTTCTCGATCACCAGCGCGGTTGCCACCCGTCGAGGCTAGCCGGTACGCCCCACGGCACCACGCCCCGGCACGGGCCGCGCTTCCTCCCGCCGCCCGTGCACAGGTCCCGACCACGGCGGGGTGATTAGGCTCTGCGGTTGTGATCAGCGAGGACACCACAGCCGTACGCCCGCCCGTGCTGCGCCCGGGTGACACGGTGCTGCTGGTGTCGCCGTCCGGGCCGACCTCCCCGGAGCGGGTGGCCCGGGGCATGGAACTGCTCACCGGCTGGGGCCTGCGCCCGGTGCCGGCGCCGAACGCGTACGCCCGCCACGGCTACCTCGCGGGCACCGACGACCTGCGCGCCGCCGACCTGAACGCGGCCTTCGCCGACCCGGACGTGCGAGGGGTGATCTGCACTCGCGGCGGCTACGGCGCCCAACGGATCGTGGACGCCATCGACATGGCCGCCGTCCGCCGCGACCCGAAGGTGGTGGCCGGCTTCTCGGACATCACCGCGTTGCAGTTCGCGCTGTGGCGGGGCGCCCGCCTGGCCGGAGTGCACGGCCCCGGGGCAGCCTGGCGCGACGAGCGGACGCCGCTGCGCTCCGCCGAATCCCTGCACGCGGCGCTGATGACCACCGAACCGGTGTCGATCACCGCGGTCCCCACCGAGGAGACCTTCGGCGTACGCGTCCCGGGTCGCGCCACCGGCACCCTGCTCGGCGGCAACCTGTGCATGATCGCCGCGTCGATCGGCACGCCCGACCTGCCCGACCTGACCGGTGCGGTGCTGTTGATCGAGGACGTGCAGGAGCCCCCGTACAAGGTCGACCGGATGCTCACCCACCTGCGCCGGGCCGGCGCGCTGGACGGACTGGCCGGGGTGGCTGTCGGGCAGTTCACCGACTGCGGCGACGGCTGGGAAACCACAATCGTCGACGTACTCACCGAACGCCTGGGCGACCTGGGCGTACCGGTCCTCGGCGGCCTCCCCATCGGCCACGGCCCCAACCAGCTCACAGTCCCGGTGGGCACAACCGCCACCCTCGACACCACCACCGCCACCCTCACCGCAACCCCCGCAGTCCACTAACCCCCACCCCCACCCCCACCCCACCCCTCCCCTCCCCCCTCCCCGGTGATCAAGAGGTTTGCGTCATGTCCGGAGCGGATCCTGACGGAAACCTCTTGATCAACCAGGGCGGGGCTGAGGGGGACGGGCGGGTCGCCAGTTCAGGCGGGGGTCGGTGGGCTTAGGGGGGTGGGGTTAGGTGGGCTATGGCGCCGATTTCCAGGGCGGCCCAGATGCCGGTGGAGGTGCGGGTGATGCCGTGCGGTTCGGCGTTGGGAGTGGGTAGGGCGTAGCCCTCGATCCGTCCGGCGGGGTCGAGGTGACCGATCCGGTTGGCGCCCCACTCGGTGAACCACGCGCCGCCGTCCGGATCGGCCACGATCGCGTGCGGGCGGGCCGCCCGGTCCGGCAGCGGGAACTCGGCGATCTCGCCGTCCGGGTCGATCCGGCCGAGCTGACCGGCGGCGATCTCCACGAACCAGATGACGCCGTCATCGCCCAGCGTGATGCCGACCGGCCCCGCCTTCACTGTGGGTAACGGATGCAGCGTCACCCTGCCGTCGAGGTCGATGCGACCGATCGCATTGGCCTGGTTGAGGGTGAACCAGAGAGCCTGGTCCGCGCCAGCAGTGATCATCGAGGCGAATCCGCCGGTCACCGGCAGCGGGAATGCGGTGTGGGTGCCGTCGGTCTCCACCCGGCCGATGGTGTCGGAGGTCATCCCGGCGTACCAGAGCGCGCCATCAGGCCCAGCCGCGATGCCACCCGGCCCGGTACCGGCCGGCAGGGCGACAGTGCGCTGCTCACCGTCGACGGTGATCCGACCGATCCGGTCGTCTCCCGAGCGGGTGAACCAGAGCGCCCCGTCCGGCCCGGCCGTGATGATCAGCGGGCGACCGCCGGCCGGCTCCAGCGGGTAGGTCCGGACCGCGCCGTCGGGCGACAACCGGGCGATGCCGCCGGCCTGGGCCAGCGTCAGCCACAGCGCGCCGTCCGGGCCGGGCGTGATGCCGTACGGCCCGGCGCCCGGCTCGACGAGTGGAATCTCCCGAATCTCGACGGTCATGCCGTGGGGTCCTTCCGTCGGTGGATCGTCCACCCTGACCGCTCGGCCACCGCCCACACAACCGATTTCGCCCGCTGCCGGCCCTGATTGTCAGCTCGCTGACAGGGTCGCCACGGCTTCCGCCCAGACTGCCCGGTCACTGTCGGTGACGACAGCGCACGATGACCGAACCTCTGGAGGACAGCATGTCCCGCACCATCCGCAGGAAGCACCTGCTGGCCGGCCTGGCCACCGCCGGCGTCCTCGGCGTCGGGATCGCGGCCCCGACGATCGCGTTCGCCGCCGACACTTCCACGCCGACACCGAGCGCCAGCACCGCCCCGGCTCCCGGCGGGGCTCCGGGTGCGAAGGCCGACCGGCAGGGCGAGTTCGCCGAGGCGCTCGCCAAGGAGCTGGGCGTGCCCACCGACAAGGTGACCGCCGCACTGGAGAAGATCCGCGAGCAGCACCGCCCGACCGACCGCCCGCAGCGCCCGTCCGCCGAGGACCGGCAGGCCGCGCTCAAGCAGCGCCTGGACCAGGCCGTCAAGGACGGCAAGCTCACCCAGGAGCAGGCCGACGCCATCACCAAGGCCGTCGAGGCCGGCGTCTTCCCCGGCCCCGGCGGCCACCGCGGTCCAGGCGGCCACCACGGCGCTGGTACGCCCGGCAAGTAGTCCGGCGAGTCCGGCCCCGGCAGGCACGAGCAGGCCGGGGCCGAACTCGGTACGGCCCGGGCAGGCCGGGGCCGGCCTCGGCACGCCCCGGGCAGCCGGCAGCCGGCCTCGCACGCCCCGGGCAGCCCGCGGCCGGCCTCGGCACGCCCCGGGGCAGACCCGGTCCGCCCTGTTGGCCCGACCCAGAGCCAGCCCGAGCGACAGTCAGGCCAGCCGGGCATCAGCCCGGCCCTGGAAGGGGTCAGGGCTGCGGGGGCGGGGGCGTGAAAACACCCAGGTGGTTGCCGGCCGGGTCGAGTAGGTGGGCCAGTGTGAGACCGCTCGGTGCCGTACGCGCTGGCACCAGGACCCGGCCGCCGGCAGCTTCGGCCTGTCGGCAGGTCTCCGCCACGTCGGCGACTTCGGCGTAGAACACCGCGTAGTTCGGCGACGTCCCGTCAGTTGCCCGGATCGCCCCGCCGATCCCGGTGTCGCCGCCGGCCCCGGTCACGCGGTAGGACCCGCCGTTGGTCGAGCCCTGCTCCTCGAAGGTCCAGCCGAACAACTCTCCGTAGAACCGCTCCGCGTCCTCGGGCCGGTCGGTGCCGATCTCGAACCAGGTGATGGGCGTGGTGGACCTGGACATCTACTGCCTCCAGAATTTCCGTGCCGGCCGTTCGGCCGTCGTCTGGAGCAGTCTCGGGGCCGTTGGCGACAGCGTCCTGTCGGTGTTTCCGGATCACCCGGCGGGGTTTCCAGCGACGAGACCCACCCTGGCCCGCCGCGCCGCGGACGGGTCTCAGACCAGGCTCAGTGGGCGGACCCGCTCGTGCGGGATGTCGAGATCCGTCAGGCGTAGCTCCCGGGTCACCACGTCGGGCAGCGCCCAGACGCTCCGGATCCGGTCCGTGCGGAAGCACCGCAGCTCATCGCGGAGACGGCACCAGGCGACCAGGTACCAGTGTCGGGAGTTGCCGAGGTAGCCGACTGGTTCGACGTCACGGGTCGAGTCGGCGCCGGCACGGTCGGCGTACCGGATGCGCAGCACGCGCCGCGCGGCGACCGCGTCGGCGACGGTGGCCGGGACGGGCGCGGCTGGCCCGTCGCCGATCAGGTGCACCCGGCCGGCGAGACGGTGCGCCTCGGCGGCGTCGGCGGCCGGCAGCACAGCGACCAGCTTGCGCAGCGCGGTGGCGGCCGGCCCGGCGAACGGCGAGCCGGCGAGCCGGTGCAGCGCCACTGCCATAGCCACCGCCTCGGCGGCGGTCAGGTTTACCGGCGGCAGGGTGCGGGCGCGGTCCAGGACGTAGCCGCCGGTGCGCCCGGGTTCGGCCCAGATCGGCACCCCGGCCTCCTGCAACGCGCCGAGGTCCCGTTCGATGGTCCGGCTGCTCACCTCGAAGCGCGCGGCCAGCCAGCGGGCGCTGCGCGGCCGAGGTGACACCGCCCGCAGCTCCTCGACCAGTGCGTAGAGGCGATCCGTGCGGTTCATGCCCCGCACGCTACGGCCGGGGTACGACGCCCTCCGGCGACCGCCCGCACGGCAAAGCGGACGACCGCCACAACGACGCCGACAACCGCCCACCCGGCAACGCGGACAGCAGCCACGGCGACGCGGACAACCGCCCGCACAGCGACGCGGGCAGCTGGCTCAGGCGATGCAGGCGCAGACGATCAGCGCGGCCCCGAAGTGGGTGGCGGCGCTGACCCGGGCGGCCGGGTGCGGCTCGGGCGAGCAGATGACCTCGCCGAGCTTGCCGGGGGTGAGCAGGTCCAGCACCACGAAGGCCAACGCCATGATCGCCAACCCGACCAGTCCGAAGACCACGGTGGAGGCGAGCCCCTTGCCGAAGTCGCTGTAGCTGGTGAGGATCGCGGTGAAGACGATTCCGGCGATGCCGAGCTGGTTGGCGGCGAGCAGCAACCCCGCGTTGGCGTTGCGCTCGACCCAGATCAGGTCTCGCAGCCGACCCGGGGTGAGCAGGTCGACGAGCCCGAAGCCGGCGGCCATGAGGCCGACGCCGACGAGCCCGAACACGACGCTCTGCCAGGCACCGCTGAACAGATCCTCCAGCACCGACTTGCCTCCCGACTCTCCGCCCGGAGGGGTACCGGCGCGGTGATCGAGACGATAGCGGCAGCGCGCAACGGCGTCAGCCCCCGCGTCTACAGGGCCAGGTAGCGCTGCCGCTCGTACGGGGTGACCTCACGGCGGTACTGCTCCCACTCGGCCCGCTTGTTGCGCAGGAAGAAGTCGAAGACGTGCTCGCCGAGCACCTCGGCGACCAGTTCGGACCCGGCCATCACGTCGATCGCCTCGGCGAGGTTCTCCGGCAGCGCCTCGTAGCCCATGGCGCGCCGCTCCGCGCTGGTCAGCGACCAGACGTCGTCCTCGGCGCCCGGCGGCAGCTCGTACCCCTCCTCGATGCCCTTCAGGCCGGCGCCGAGCAGCACCGCGAAGGCGAGGTACGGGTTGGTCGCCGAGTCCAGCGAGCGGACCTCGACCCGGGCCGAGTTGGGCTTGCCGTAGGCGGGAACCCGGACCAGCGCGGACCGGTTGAGGTGACCCCAGCAGACGTACGCCGGGCTCTCGGTGATCCGGTCGGGCAGGTGCTGCGGGAAGAGCCGCTTGTACGAGTTGACCCACTGGTTGGTGACCGCCGTGTACTCGCGGGCGTGCACCAGCAGACCGGCGATGAACGACTTCGCCACCTTGGACAGCTTCATC
The DNA here is from genome assembly GCF_022230905.1 of Micromonospora salmantinae. Classification (NCBI taxonomy): domain Bacteria; kingdom Bacillati; phylum Actinomycetota; class Actinomycetes; order Micromonosporales; family Micromonosporaceae; genus Micromonospora; species Micromonospora salmantinae. Next base: position 215,403 of record NZ_JAKKFG010000042.1, on the reverse strand, counting down.
GGGTCGCCGCTGTCGTGGAAGGCGTTGCGCTCCCCCTCGAACAGCGACAGGTGGGTGTGCATCCCGCTGCCCGGCTGGTCGGTGAACGGCTTCGGCATGAAGCTGGCCTGCACACCGGTGGAGAGTGCTACCTCCTTGACCACGTGCCGGAAGGTCATGATGTTGTCGGCGGTGGTGAGCGCGTCGGCGTAGCGCAGGTCGATCTCCTGCTGGCCGGGGGCGACCTCGTGGTGGCTGAACTCCACCGAGATGCCGATCCGTTCCAGGGCCAGTACGCCCTGGCGGCGGAAGTCCCGGGCCACGGCGTGGGTGGTGTGCTCGAAGTAGCCGCCGGTGTCGACCGGGGTGGGCACCGAGCCGTCCTGCGGACCGTTCTCGAGCAGGAAGAACTCGATCTCGGGGTGGGTGTAGAAGGTGAAACCCTTCTCGGCTGCCTTGGACAGCGCACGGCGCAGCACGTGCCGGGGGTCGGCCCAGGACGGGCCGCCGTCGGGCAGCAGGATGTCGCAGAACATCCGGGCGCTCTCGCCGCTGACGCCGCCTTCGAAGGGGAAGACCTGGAAGGTGGTCGGGTCGGGCATGGCAACCATGTCCGATTCGAAGACCCGGGCGAAGCCCTCGATCGCCGAGCCGTCGAAGCCGATGCCTTCCTCGAAGGCCGCCTCGAGCTCGGCGGGTGCCACCGAAACGCTCTTGAGCGTGCCCAGAACGTCGGTGAACCACAGCCGGACGAACCGGATGTCCCGCTCTTCCAGCGTGCGGAGGACGAACTCCTGCTGACGGTCCACTTCCCCAACCCCTCGCGACACTCTTTTGTCCGCCTTGGCCGGGCTGTACCCGACCTGATCGCCCAGTGTTCCCGGGCCTGGTTACGCAGACGTTACGCGAACTGCCGCCGGCCGTCCTCTCGTGTCCCGCCCGGCGAGCGCGGGGCCAGTGCCGGGCCGCCGAGGCCGCCGCCACGATGGCCGAGCTCCCGCCGCCGCGGCCTCGGGGACGCCCGTCGCGGCGGGTGGCGGCAATCTCGTCGGAGGGTACGGATTGTCGCGACGAGGCTGGGGCAAGATGAAGGCATGCCCACCCTGCGTCTCGCCCTGTCCCAGGTCAACCCGAGCGTCGGCGACCTCGCCGGAAACGCCGACCTGGTCCGCAGCTGGACTCGCCAGGCCGCCGATGCCGGTGCCCAGCTGGTGCTCTTCCCGGAGATGATGCTGACCGGGTACCCGGTCGAGGACCTCGTCTTCCGGCGTTCCTTCGTCGCCGCGTCCCGGGCCGCCGTGGAGCGGCTGGCCGCCGACCTGGCCGCTGACGGTCTCGGCGAGCTGCCGGTCGTGGTCGGTTACCTGGACGCCGACGGTCCGCCGCAGGTCAGCGGGGACGCCGAGCCGGGCCGAGGTGCCCGCAACGCCGCCGCGCTGCTGCACCGGGGCGTCGTGGCCGCCCGCTACTTCAAGCACCACCTGCCCAACTACGGGGTCTTCGACGAGGACCGGTACTTCGTCTCCGGTGACGCGCTGACAGTGGTGCGGATCGGCGGCGTGGACGTCGCGCTGACCATCTGCGAGGACCTGTGGCAGGCCGGCGGTCCGTTCGCCGCGGCCCGGAGGGCCGGCGTCGGCCTGGTCGTCAACATCAACGGCTCGCCGTACGAGCTGAACAAGGACGACATCCGGCTGCCGCTGGTCCGCCGCCGGGCCGCCGAGGCGGGCGCCGCCATCGCGTACGTCAACATGACCGGCGGCCAGGACGAGCTGGTCTTCGAGGGCGACTCGATGATCGTGGGCGCCGACGGTGAGCTGCTCACCCGGGCCCCGCAGTTCGTCGAACACCTGCTCGTCCACGACGTCGAGTTGCCGGCCGCCGCCACCGGGCCGACCACCGAGACGCTGGCCGACGGGATGCGGATCGTGCACAGCACGCTGGACGGCATTCCGCCCACGCCGTCCGGCCCGGCCGCCACCGGCGGGCTGATCGAGCCGGTGGCCGACGAGGCCGAGGTGTGGCAGGCGCTGGTGCTGGGTCTGCGCGACTACGTCAACAAGAACCGGTTCCCGTCGGTGGTGCTCGGTCTCTCCGGCGGCATCGACTCGGCGGTGGTGGCGGCGCTCGCCGTCGACGCGCTCGGGCCGGACCGGGTGGTCGGGGTGTCGCTGCCCAGCCAGCACTCCTCGGAGCACTCCCGGGAGGACGCCGCCGACCTGGCCAAGCGCACCGGCCTGGACTACCGCGTCGAGCCGATCCAGCCGATGGTCGACGGCTTCCTGGCCAACCTGTCGCTGTCCGGCGTGGCAGTGGAGAACCTGCAGGCCCGGGTCCGTGGCGTGATCCTGATGGCGCTGTCGAACCAGGAGGGCCACCTGGTGCTGACCACCGGCAACAAGAGTGAGCTGGCGGTCGGCTACTCCACCCTGTACGGCGACTCGGTGGGCGGCTTCAACCCGGTCAAGGACGTCTGGAAGACGCTGATCTGGCGGCTCGCGAAGTGGCGCAACAGGGACGCGGCACGGCGCGGTGAGACCGCCCCGATCCCGGAGAACTCGATCGGCAAGCCGCCGAGCGCCGAGCTGAGCCCGGGCCAGCTCGACAGCGACAGCCTGCCCGACTACGACGTCCTGGACCCGATCCTCATCGGCTACGTCGACGGTGACCTCGGCCGCGACGGGTTGGTCGAGTCGGGTCACGACCCGGCGATCGTGGACAAGGTGCTGCGGCTGGTGGATACCGCCGAGTACAAGCGACGGCAGTCGGCGCCGGGCACGAAGATCTCCATGAAGGCGTTCGGCCGGGACCGCCGTCTGCCGATCACCAACCGGTGGCGCGAGCACGGCTGAGCCGTACCCCTGGGGGTGCCGGGTCGGTGGCGCGGCCCGGCGCCGCCGCGCGGTGACCTCGCGGCGCGGTCGCGGGTGGCCAGGTGGGGCGGCCCCGCGCTGGTGGAGTGACATCTTGCACTGGGCCCTGCCGTCAGCCCGTCTCGCGGTGCGACGATCGCGGCGGAACCCGGGGACCGCGCAGGCGGCCTCGAGGAAGGGAGACAGAGATGGTGGAGTCCACTCCGCACGAGGTGACCGCGTTGTACGGCGGCCCGGCCACCCGACGGGTCCGCACCCGCGACCTGACGGCCGCCAAGGAGCGCGGCGAGCGGTGGCCGATGCTCACCTCGTACGACCAGTACACGGCGTCGATCTTCGACCAGGCCGGTGTTCCGGTGCTGCTGGTCGGCGACTCGGCCGCGAACAACGTGTTCGGCTACGAGACCACCCTGCCGATCACCGCCGACGAGCTGCTTCCGCTGGTCCGGGCCGTGGTGCGGGCGACCCGGCAGGCGCTGGTCGTCGGTGACCTGCCGTTCGGCTCGTACGAGGAGGGCCCGGCCCAGGCGCTGCGCACCGCCGTCCGGTTCATGAAGGAGGGTGGCTGTCACGCGGTGAAGTTGGAGGGTGGCCGCCGAAACGCCGCGCAGATCGCCGCGATCGTCGGCGCTGGTATTCCGGTGATGGCGCACATCGGTTTCACCCCGCAGAGTGAGCACACCCTGGGCGGCTACCGCGTGCAGGGTCGCGGCGACGCCGCCGACGAGGTGCTGGCCGACGCGCGGGCGGTGGCGGAGGCGGGCGCGTTCGCCGTGGTGTTGGAGATGGTGCCCGGCGAGGTGGCCAAGCGGATCACCCACGAGCTGCCGATCCCCACTGTGGGCATCGGCGCGGGCCCGGACACCGACGCGCAGGTGCTGGTCTGGCAGGACATGGCCGGGCTTCGGACGGGCAAGGCACCCCGTTTCGTCAAGCGGTACGCGGATCTGGCCGGCGCTCTCACCGACGCCACCCGCCGTTTCGCCGACGAGGTCCGCGGCGGCGAGTTCCCCGCCGCCGAACACACCTTCTAGTACCGGGCACGGCGTGATCCACCCGGCTTTGCCTTTGCCGAGATCAGGGGTGGATCACGCCGCTCCTGTCAGAGGTCGGTGACGCGGATGCCGGCGTGCGCCTTGTAGCGCTTGTTGATGGCGATCAGGTTGGCGGTGAACGCCTCGATCTGGTGGGCGTTGCGCAACCGGCCGGCGTAGACGCCCCGCATGCCGGGAATCCGGGCGGCCAACGCGCCGACGATGTCGACCAGCTCACGGTCCTCGGTGCAGATCAGCACGTCCAGGTCGATCCGGTCGACCTCGGGGTCGGCCAGTAGCGGAGCGCTGACGTGGTTGAACGCGGCGCAGACCCGGGAGTCGGGCAGCAGCGCGGCGGCCTGCTGCACGGCGCTGCCCTCGGCGACGGTCAGCGCGTACGGGCCCTGCTTGTCGAAGCCGAGCGGGTTGACGCAGTCGACGACGATCCGGCCGGCGAGCGGCTCGGCGAGGGCTGCGACGGTGGCGGCGTGCCCGTCCCACGGCACCGCGATGATCACCACGTCGCTGCGTCGGGCCACCTCGTCGTTGGCCGCACCGGTGACGCTGCCGCCGGCCGGCACGCCGGGCAGGGCGGCGATCTCGGCCGCGGACTCGGCGGCCCGCTCAGCCGACCGGGACCCGATCAGCACCGCCTGGCCGGCCCGCGCGAACCGGTAGGCGAGGCCCCGCCCCTGGTCGCCGGTGCCGCCGATGATGCCGACCGTCAGCCCGGACACGTCGGGCAGCGTGCTCGCGTCGTATGCCATGGCCTCATCCTCGCAAACCGCTCGGTCGGTCAGCAGCGCCGAGCGCTGTGAGAATCCCCGCTGCCGCGAGCTGGTCGCGCCGGCGGGCGAGGAGTGGGCCAGCGACGGCGGCCCGGTCAGGCCAGCTCGAACAGGACGGTGCGGGCCGTCGGGTCGGCGGTGACCAGGCGGACCCGGACGCGTTCGCCGAGCGGCAGTTGGCCGAGGCAGCGGGCCCGGACCGGCGGGGCGTCCAGCGCGACGGTGCCACCGGGCGGTCGGGGCCGGGACTTGCCGTTGGGCGGGGCGTCGACGTCGAGGACGGCCGCGTCGAAGGTCTCGCCCACCCGCTGCTCCAGCACCGCCGCCTCGGCCAACTCGACGGCGCCACGCGCCGCCGCCGAGGAGACCCGGTCGGTGCTCGCCATCACCTCGGGCAGCCGGGGCAACGCGGCGCGAGCCCAGTCGGGCACCGCCTGGCCCGCGTGCAGGGCCAGGCAGACCTCGGTGGCGTACCGGTCGGCCAGTCGCCGCAACGGCGCCGTCACATGGGCGTACGCGGCTGCCACGCCACCATGTTCCGGCTGCTCCGGCAGCTCCCCGTCGAAGGCGGTGTACGCGGCACCGCGCATCAGCTCGGCAGCCTGGTCGATGAACGCTGCGGCGCGCGGCTGGGCGGCGTCCAGACCGGCGATGACCTGCCCCGGGCCCACGTCGTCCGGCCAGTGCACACCCAGCGGCGCGGCGGCGGCCCGGAGCCGCTGCACCGCCTCCGGCTTGGGCGCCGGCATCGTACGCAGCAGACCCACCCGGCCGGCCAGCATGATGTCGGCGGCGGCCATCCCGGTCAGCAGGGAGATCTGCGCGTTGTGCTCCTCCATCGGCACCGGCGCGCGCAGCACCAGCCGCCAGCCCTCACCGTCGGGCTCCAGATCCTGCTCGGGCAGTGGCAGGTTGATGGCGCCTCGGCTCAGCCCACGGGCGGTCAGCCGGTCGCCGATCTCCGGCAGCAGCGCGATCGGGTCGGGTAGCCGCCCGGCCTCGGCTGCCGCCTGCACCCCGGCGTAGTCGAGTTTGGCGCGGCTGCGGACCAGGGCGCGTTCCAGCTCGACGGCAACGGTGCCGCCGTCGGCGTCCAGGTCGATGGTCCAGACCACCGCGGCCCGGTCGTCGTCGGGCAGCAGGCTGGCAGCACCCTCGCTGAGGGTGTGCGGGTGCATCGGTACGTTGCCGTCGGGCAGGTAGATGGTCTGCCCCCGCCGCCAGGTCTCCGCCTCCAACGCCCCACCCGGGGTGACGTGCGCGGCGACGTCGGCGATCGCGTACCGCACCCGGTAGCCCCCACCGGGGCGGCGGCTGAGGTGCATCGCCTGGTCCAGGTCCCGCGAGGTGGCGGGGTCGACGGTGACGAACGGTATGTCGGTGCGGTCGACGGGCGGCTGCAGCGGTGCCGCAGCCGCCTCGTCGGCTTCACGCTGGGCGTCGGCCGGAAACTCCTCGGGCAGGCCGAGTTCGCGGCGCAACGCGCCGAAGTCGATGCGGGGCGCGAGTACGCGTCGGATGACCACGGGTCAATCCTGACAGCGCCATGGGTGATCCGCTTCCGGTGACCGGCCGGAAATCCGACCGGTGAGGGGATGCTCCGCGCTCAGCCGGTCGCCTTGCGGGCGGCGCTGCGGGCCCCCTTGGGGGCGGTGGCTCGGGCGGCGACCGGGCGGGCCGGAGACTTGCGGGCGGTCACCTTGCGGGCCGGTGCCTTGGCCGCGACGGTCTTCTTCGCCGGGGCCTTCTTCGCCGCCGCCTTGCGGGCGGTGGTCGACGAGGTACCCGTCGCCTTCGCGGCCGGGGCCTTCTTGGCCGGAGCCTTGCGCGCGCCGCCGCTGGGGCGGGTCGACGCGGTCTTCTTCGCCGCGGCCGTCTTCTTCGTCGCTGTCTTCTTGGCGGCGGACGCCTTGGTCGCCACCTTCCGCGCCGGCGCCTTCGCCGCGGTGGTGGTCTTGCGCGCCGGCGCCTTCGCCGCGGTGGTGGTCTTCCTCGCCGCGGTGGTGGTCTTCTTCGCCGCCGAGGCGGTGGTCTTCTTCGCCGCGCTCACCGTCTTCTTCGCCGTACCGGTGGTCTTCTTCGCGGCGGTGGTGGTCTTGCGCGCGGTGGACGCCGGGGCCCGCTTGGCGGCGGTGGTCGTCTTGCGGGTGGTGGTCGAGGCCTTCGCGGGGGCCTTCTTGGCCGCTGCGGTGGTCTTGGTCGTGGCCTTCTTCGCGGGGGCCTTCGTGGCCGCCGTGGTGGTCTTCCTGGCCGGGGCGCGACCCGCCCCGCCGGCGGCCTTGCGGGCCGGTGCCTTCGCGGCAGCCGCGGTGGACTTGCGCACGGGGGTGGTCCGGCTCGCCGCCGTGTTCCGCTCCGCCGCGGCGGTCTTCTTCGCGGTGGTGCGTCGGGCGGCCGGGCGCTTGGTGGCCTGCTGTGCTTCGGCCATCGTGGTTCCCTCCTCGGGGGACGTGCTCTCGCGTGCGTCCTCGCGGAGCACGAAATACCTCGGCGCGAGCCGTCCCGCGCCGCCTATCTGTCGTCCCCGGCCCAACGAGCGTCCTCGGCATCCCACGCCTCGTTCCGCTCCTGCACTCGTTGCAGGGCGTTCTCCGCGTCGGCCGCCGAGTCGTACGGGCCGAGAACGTGCTTCGCCGGACACACGTTGGTGTCCGTCTCGACCCGGTGATGCCGGGTGCACCAGTAGAACTGCCCACCACGTCCGCTGTCGCTCATGGGAATCACTGTGCACCGCGAACCGGCCGGCCGCCACCGGATCGCACAAGTCGCCGACGATCTCCACAGTAGATATGCATCGCGTTCGTCGGGCCGAAATGGCGAAACGCGTGGGACTGGAACTCCAGAAGATGCGCAGGTGAGCCTCGCTATAGGGCACATCTATGATCGCCGGATGGCGACACCGGACTACATCGTGGGGCTGCGCAAGCACGTCGGTCACGACCTGCTCTGGCTGCCGAGCGTCAGCGCGGTGGTCCGCAACGACGCCGGTGAGCTGCTGCTCGGCCAGCGTGCCGACGACGGGCGCTGGTCGGTGATCAGCGGTTTCGTCGAGCCGGGCGAGCAGCCGGCCACCGCGCTGGTCCGCGAGGTACGCGAGGAGACCGGTCTGGAGGTGGCGCCGGTGCGGATGTCCAGCGCCGTGTCGCACCCGCACACGTATCCGAACGGGGACCGCTGCGACTACCTCAACCTGGGGTTCCTGTGCCGTTTGGTGGCCGGCACCGCCCGGGTCAACGACGACGAGTCGCTGGCCGTGCGGTGGTTCCCGCTGGACCGGCTGCCCGAGCTGGACAAGCACGCCCTGCTGGTCATCGCGTACGCGTTGCGCGAGAACCAGCTGGCCGGTTACCTGGAGCCGGGTACGACGTGGGACGACGTACCCGACTGAGGTTCACACCGGGGTCGGCGCGAGGGCGACGGGCGCGGCGGGGGCCGACCGGGCCGCCCGGATGGTGTACGCGAGCGCGTACGGCGTGCAGGCCAGGTAGAGCATGGGTTCCGCCAGCACCTCGTTGGTGACGATGTGGAAGATCTCCCATGAGATGGTGGGCCGGGGTAAGCCCACATTCCAGTCCGTCCAGGCGGCGATGAGCCACAGCGGCGCGGAGATGTGGTCGACGCCGCCCAATGGTGTCGGACCGCTGACCGGGCCAGCGCGACTGCCCGCCGAGACGGCGTCGAAAACGGAGAGAATCACCGCGAGGTCGGCGGCGGCGAGCGCGCCGAGGACGCCCACCCACCAGGCCGCACGGAGTCGATTCCGGCCCGCGAGGCTCGCCGCGGCCCAGAGGGCCAGCGTCAGGCCGGCCAACCAGAGCAGCACCCCGGGCACGAACGTGGCCAGGTCGTCCGGGGAGATGGCTGACAGGAACACGACAGCGGTCACGCCGATGGGAAGCACCACGCCGAGCGCGATGCGCAGCGGGCCGTCGAGTGCGGTGTGCCGGGCCCAGCGTGCGGCGAACACCGCCAGCAGGACGGCCAGCCCGACGGTGAGCGCCGTCCAGATCGGCCTCTGCATCCGCTCGGACCAGCCCTGGGTCACCACGCGCTCGATCGGCATGAGGGCGTACGCGCTGACGAGCACGATTCCGACGCAGGCGATCGGGGACAGCAGCAACGCGGCGGCGGTGCGGCCGATCCGACCGCGCATCAGGCGGCGGTCGACGATCGGGGCGCCGGTCCGACTGACGGCCAGGCTCACTGCGAAGCCCAGCATCCTCGTCCGGTGACCGCTTTCGGCGAGCACGTGCAGCTCGGCGGCCCACTCGCGGCGCAGGTCGTCGCGAACGTCGGCCGGCCAGCGGCGCGCGGCCAACTCCAACAGCAGCTCGGCGGCCCGGCGGGTCATCACGCCGGTGCTCCGGTGGGCTCGGTGCCGCCCCACGAGCGACGGCCGTCGGGGATCGCGGCCCGCAGGTCGGCGAGCGCCTGGCGGGCCTGCGTCACCCCGACGGCGGTCAGTCGGTAGTAGCGGCGGGCCGGCCGCCCGGCCGCGACGGGATCGATCGCCTCCCAGTCGGCGGCCAGCCAGCCGGCCCCCTGCAACCGGTGCAGCACCGGGTAGAGGGTGCCGCTGGGCAGGCCGGTCAATCGCATCAGGTCGAGCCCGTAGCGCTGCTCGTCGGGCTCAACGAGCAGCGCCGCGAGCACCTTCGCGACCGGAATCGTCATCCGCATCCACCCACTGTATCGGAACTCTACATAGGGGTGGGGGACGTCAGGATTCCGCCGTGGCCGGCGCGGGTAAGCACAGCGGGCATGACGACGGACGACGAGCCCGCCGGGCTGCGGGTGCTGACCCTCAACCTGCTCGCCCCCGAATTCGCCGACTGGGAACGCCGCCGAGCCGTCCTCAAGCCGGGCCTGGCCCGCCTGCGACCGGACGTGGTCGCCCTTCAGGAAACCGTCTGGGGCAACGGCTACGACCAGGCGACCGACCTGCTCGGCCCGAACCACCACGTGATACGCCACAGCGGGCGCTCCGCCGACGGGGTCGGCGCCGCGCTGGTCAGCCGCTGGCCGGTCGGGACCGTCCGCGAACTCGACCTACACGTCACTGAACGGGTCGACATTCCCTGGTCCGCGGTGGTCGTGGCGGAGATCGAGGTGCCACCGCCCGTCGGCACCGTGCTGGTCGCCCACCACAAACCCACCTACCAGTTCGGGTACGCCCACGAGCGGGAGTTGCAGGCCGCCCGGTCCGCGACCTTCGTCGAGACACTGCTGGCCGGACGGGACCTGCCCGTCGTCCTCGTCGGCGACTTCGACGACGACGTCGACTCCGCCAGCGTGCGCTTCTGGCGCGGCAAACAGTCGCTGCACGGGTGCAGCGTCGCCTACCAGGATGCCTGGCCGACGGTGCACCCGGACGACCCCGGGCACACCTTCACCCCACACAACCCGCTGGTACGAGCGGGCACGATGCCACTGGAGACGGGACGTCGGATCGACTACGTCATGGTCCGCTGCGGCCCCCACGGGCCGAACCTGGCCGTGGCGTACTGCCAGCGGGTCTTCGACGAACCGGTCGACGGGGTCTGGGCCAGCGACCACTTCGGCGTACTCGCGGACCTGCGGCTGCCCGACCACCCGCCGGGCCGGTGGCGGTGAACGGCAGACTTGGCAGGCGCCGGGCCGACGTTGCGCACGTCGACCCGGCGCCGCAGCTCAGGACGGAACCCGCTCCACCGGGATCCACAGCTCGGCGTCCGCCTGGGTGCCGTCCGCCGACACCCGGACCCGGGAGATCTCCGGTCCAGGTCGGCTGCGGTACGGGTTGGACGGAAACCACTGGGTGAACACGTCACGCCACAGGAACTGCACCGCCTGCGGAAACGCACCGGAGATGGTGAACACCGCCCACGAGCCGGCCTGCACCGGCAGCGCGTCCAGGTCCTCCGGCGGCACGGCGCCGGTCACCACCCCGTGCCAGTAGTCCAGCTCGGTGCCCTCCTGCCGGCTGTCGGCGAGGTTGTCGCTGACGTTGACGATTCCCTTCGGCTCCTGATCGGAGAGCGCCTCGATCCGCTCGGTCGTCTCCTTGTCGATGCTCCTGATGAACGCGACGATCGCCGGGTTCATCCCCTCGTGCACCAGCGGGACCCGGGCCTTGCGCCCCACCAGCGCGAACGCGTCCTTGTCGACGATTCGGTACTCCATGCTGCCGCTCCCTTCGACCGTGAGTCGGAAGGACATCCGGGGCTGGGCGCGCAGCGCTGCGCCCGTACGCCGAGCTTCTCCGGGGCCCACGCCGTGCACGGCGTGGAACGCCCGGGCGAACGCCTCCGCCGAGCCGTAGCCGTAGTGCACAGCCACGTCGAGCAACGTCCGCTCCCCCGCCAGCACGTCCGCACCCGCGACGGTGAGCCGACGCCGCCGGATGTACTCCGACAGCGGCATCCCGGCCAGCGCGGAGAACAGCCGCCGGAAGTGGTACTCCGACGTCAGCGCGATCCGCGCCAGCTCGGCCACCTCGATCTTCTGGTCGAGGTGGCGCTCGATGTACGCCATGGCCTCGTTGAGCCGATCCAGCACCCGGGCCTCCTTCCCTTTCGAGCACTGACGCTAGGTCGCGGGGTGGGTCGCCCACCCGACATCCGATGCCCGCATCGGTCGGGTGCGACCGCACGAACCGCCATGTCGTAGCCTGGCGGACTTTGCTTACCGAGGAGGTTGACGTGGCCGAGTATCCGCAGGACGTCGTACAGCGCTTCCACGGCAACCCCGAACAGGTCGACGCCGCCTCGGCGGCAGCAGCCGAGGTCGAGCAGCCGGGCGGAACCACCCGGGCCGACGGTTGATAATCCTGACGGTCGCTCTGCCGGAAAGGGGTCTTCGATGGTGCGATGGCACTGGGTCGTTCCGGTGGTGGCGGCGGCGATGCTCGCTGGTTGTGGCACCGACACGACCGACCCTGTCGACGCCGCGCTACCCCGCGGGGAGAGCCTCGGCGAGCTGCGTCAGCAGGCACGGGAGGCATTGGCCCGGTACGACCAGGCCGTCATCGACGCAGGTGGCGCTGGCGCCGTCACCCCGACGCCACCACCGTGGAACTCCCCACCGGGCATCGCCATCGAGTCGGCGACCACAACCGGGGCCGGTACGCAGCTGACCGTCGACTTCACCGGCACCTTCGGGCCGGCGACCGGACGCTGTGGCGCCGACTACCACGCGGAGTCGGTCGAGTCGGCCAACGCCGTCGTGGTCATCGTCATCGCGCAGCACCACAACAGCGGCGAGGCGTGCACCCTCGCGGGCTACTCGCGTACCGCAACCCTCAATCTGGCCCAACCACTGGGCAGGCGGCCGGTCCTCGACGTACGCCAAGGGCAACCGGTCCCGCTCACCCGCAGGTGAGCGCGATCAGCGTGTTCAGCGCGGCAGTCACGCGCAGATCTTGGACAGTTTCCGTTATCAGTTAACGGAAAATGTCCAAGATTGGGCCGTAGGCCGAGGATGTGAGCCTGCCAGTGACCATCCGGGTTCGTCAGGAACAGTCGAAGCGGTAGTCGAACGGCCTGGTGGGGCACGCGGTGCAGACGAACAGGTAGATCCCGCCGACGTCGCCCAGCATGAGCCCGGTGGGGTTCTGGATCGTCCGCCACGGGTGATCGTCGTCGGTGTCCCATCCCCAGCCGGCCATCGCCGGACGATCCTCTACCGGAATCCACCGCTTTTCGTCACCGCGGCTGAACTCCCAGCTGGCGACCGTCAGCAGATGGTCCATGAGCGAGCCGCACCCGCAGACCGGCCAGTCCGGAGACTGGGTCCAGCCGGGGTAACCGCCGACCTTGATCCCCGAGGCGACCGCCAGATCGGCTTCGTACTCCCAACCGGTCTCCTGCGCCACCCGCTTCATCGTGTCCTCGATCTGCGGCCAGACGGCACGCGGGAGGTCCCAGGATGGGTACTCGGTAACCCGCTCCGGGTCGAGCACACAGCGGCGGGGGACGTGCGATGGATCTGACTCCACATCCGGTACGGGCATTTCTTGAAGCCGGGCGCCGATGTCGGCGCGGCGACGCCACCGCAGTTCGGGGCGAGGTGACGTCCACGGTTCATGCTCGAATGGGCACCACAACACCTGTAGGACGTCCGCGCCGGCCGGGAACGGCACCTCGGGCACGTCCTCGGCCAGCAACTGCATCACCGGCACCAGCGGCGCCGCCGGTTCACCCGGAGAATCGAGGTAGTGGTCGCCGGGCTCCGGCCCGTCGCACATCGGCCAGGCTTCGTCTGCCGGCCACAGCAGCACGCCGCCGATCGTAGGAGGCGCGCAATCAGCGTGTTCAGCGCGGCGGCTGCTGCATGATCCAGGTGGGCAAGGGCTCCGGCAGGAAGCCCGCCACCTCCCAGCCGGCCCTGCGGTACAGCTCGACGTTGCCCGGGTTGCTGGTCTCCAGGATCGCCGGCAGGCCCTCGGCGGCGGCACGGGCCAGGCCGGCCCGCATGACGGCACGTCCCCAACCGCGTCCGGCGTTGTCGGGGTGGGTGCCCAGGACGCCGAGGTACCAGAACGGGAACGTCGGCAGTGCGGCGTGCACGGCGTCGTCGTAGCCCTGGACGCGGGCCATCACGTCGGCGGGGTAGTGGGCGGCGAGCCCACCCTTCGGTGACCCGGTCGACGACCCGGCCGGTGGCTCCCAGATGGCGACCGACGCACCCCCACCGAGCGTCCAGATCGACGACTGGTGCACCCGGTTGTCGAAAAGGTGCCCGAAGTAGGCTGCGGCGTACCGCGGATAGGTTTCCTCGTCGGGAAAGAGGCACCGCAGGATCGGATCCTTGACGAACGCGGCGACCAGCGTTTGAACCACCGCATCGCGGTCCGCCGGGGTGGCGATGGTGATCTCGGGCGCTGTCACAGCAGTCGACACTATCCGGAAAAGCGCCTTGACCCTGACACGGTGGCGGACCGGAGACTTGCCCCATGGACCTCGATGACTACCGGAGCCACTCCCCCTACAGTGACCCCGGTCGACACGGCGGGCTCCTCGACGCCGTGGCGACCGACATCCCCACCGCGGCGGCGACCGCCCGCAACGTGATCGTTCACTACCGGGCCGGCGGCGTCGAGCTGCCCGACGACCGGCTGGACGAGGTGAACCGCCGCTGGATGGACCGCATCCTCGACACCGACCAGTCCCGCTTTCCCCTGCCACTGAGCGCTGAGCGCCCGGCCGTGGACCGGGTGGCCGGCTGCTGCCGGGACCACACACTGCTATCGATCGCGATCCTCCGTCAGCACGGCATTCCCAGCCGTAGCCGGGTCGGCTTCGCCTCGTACTTCACCCAGGGCTGGCACCACGATCACGTGCTGATGGAGTACTGGGACGGCGAACGCTGGGTCTGGGCCGACCCGGAGCTCGACCCGGCCGGCGACTGGCGGTTCGACGGCTACGACATCGACCCGACGGCAGGGCTGTTCGACTCGGCAGCGCGGGTGTGGTCGGCGTACCGGGCCGGGACGATTGATCCGAACGTCTACGGCGTGGCCCCCGACGTGCCGGTCCACGGCGCCTGGTTCATCTACGACTACGTCCTGCACGAACTGGCCCATCGGCAGAAGGACGAGTTGCTGCTGTGGGACAGCTTCGGCGCGATGACCGACGACCTCGCCAACGCCGACCTCACGCTCGCCGACGAGATCGCCGCCCTGCTGCTCGAAGCCGACGACGGCGACGAGGCCGCGGAGAATGCGCTCGCCGACCGGTACGCGACCGACAGCCGTCTGCGTCCCGGTGCTCAGGTACGCAGCTTCTCCCCGGTCTCCGGCACGGTGAACACTGTCGATCTGCGCGTCAGCCGAAGGTGAAGGCGTACGCCTCGGCGCCGGGCTCGCCGAACGTTATCTCCAGGGTCCGCTCCCGGACCGCGCCGTCCTGGCGGACGAGCTGGTAGAGCCGGCCGTCCTGGAGTACGCCGTTGCCGTCCTCGTCGACGTCAACGCCGTGTGCCGGGCCGGGGGCCGCGCCGTCGAGCAGCACGCGGAACGGGATCGACGCTCCCGCCCCGGGGGCCAGCACGAGATGCGCGTCGCGGGCGTGGAACCGGAAGGCGATGCCACCGCCGGCCCGGTCCAGCACGACGTTCTCCGACCCGATCGTCCACTCCCCCGCCAACGCCCACTGGTTGAGGTCGAGGCTCTCCGGCACCTGGTAGGCGCGGCGTTCGTCGAGCGCCGGACCGTTCGGCGACGCGAAGTGTTCGCCGCGACTGAAACCGAGGTACGTCTCGGGTGTGCGCAGGTTGTCCCAGTCGGCCTCCGCCTCCGGGCCGAGCCCCTTGACGGGTACGGGTTCCCGCTCGATGCCGAGCAGTTGCTGGAGCACCCGCTCGGACTGCTCGTAGCGTCCCTCGCCGAAGTGCTCGTCGCGGATGACACCGTTTCTGTCGACGAAGTAGAGCGCCGGCCAGTAGTGGTTGTCGAACGCACTCCAGATCGCGTAGTCGTTGTCGACCGCCACCGGGTAGTCGATCGAACGGGCCGCCACCGCCCGCCGCACCCGGTCGACGTCGTGCTCGAATCCGAACTCCGGGGTGTGCACACCGACGACGACCAGCCCGTCATCGCGGTAGGCCTGCGACCAGGCACGTACGTACGGCTCCTGGCGCAGCCAGTTGATGCAGGTCAGCGTCCAGAAGCTGACCAGGACGACGCGCCCACCCAGGTCGGCGGGGCCGAGTGGCTCGGAGTTGAGCCACTCGGCCGCCCCGTTCAGCGGGGGCAGGTGCACGGCCATCTAGCGCAGTGACCGGAAGGCGGTGCGAAGCTCTTCGGAGAAGATCTTCGGCTGTTCCCAGGCCGCGAAGTGCCCGCCCACGTCGAGCTTGTTGTAGTAGATGAGGTTGGAGTACGCCTGCTCGGCCCAGCTCTGCGGCGCCTCGTACAGCTCGTCGGGGAAGACGCTCACGGCGACCGGGACGTTCACGCCCTTGGCGGCGAAGAACGACAGCTTGTTCTCCGCGTACAGACGGGCCGCTGAGATCACGGTGTTCGTCAACCAGTAGAGCGAGATGTTGTCCAGGATGTCGTCGCGGGTGAGGCCCGCTTTGGCCCCGTCGAACACCTGCGCGATCAGGGCCAGACTCTTCGCGTCGTGGTCGAGCAGGAAGGACGCCAGACCGACCGGAGAATCCGCCAGCCCGGTCAGCGTCTGCGGACGTGTCGCCATCATGAGGGCGTAGGCGACGTGTTTCCAGACGTAGTTGGCTTCCTCGGCGGCACGCATTTCGTCGTCGGAGAGCCCGGATGGCAGCGAGCCCATGGCGTTGTTCGCGCCGGTGATGTCGCCCTGGAAAAGCAGGTCGATCTCCGGTGGGATCGCACCGGGCATGTTGGTGTGGATGCCGAGCAGTTCCGGAGGTGCCTGGAGGCCCATCTGGTCGACGATCACCGCACCCCAGTCGCCGCCCTGCGCGACGAACCGGTTGTAGCCGAGCCGTTTCATCAGCTCCGTCCAGGCGGTCGCGATCTTTTGCGGGTTCCACCCCGACTCGGTCGGCTTGCCGGAGAAGCCGTGGCCGGGCAGCGACGGGATGACCAGGTGGAAGGCGTCCGACGCGCTGCCGCCGTGCGCCGTCGGGTCGGTGAGCGGCTCGATGATCTTCATCTGCTCGATCACCGAGCCCGGCCACCCGTGGGTGACGATGAGCGGCAGCGCGTCCTCGTGCTTCGAACGCACGTGGATGAAGTGGATGTCCACCCCGTCGATGGTGGTCATGAACTGCGGTACGGCGTTCAGCCGCGCCTCGACCTTGCGCCAGTCGTACTCTTTCTCCCAATAGCGGGCGACGGCCTGAATGGTCGCGAGTGGCACGCCCTGCGACTGGTCGTTCACCGTTTCCTTGTCCGGCCAGCGGGTGGCCTTGATGCGCCTCTTCAGGTCGTCAAGGTCGGCCTGGGGAATGTCGATCGAGAACGGCCGAATCTCCGTGGTGCCCGGACGAGTCTTGGTTTTGACAGCCATGCGTGTTTCCTCTCCGTCTAGGTTTGCGCCTCGCGAGGAGAAATCATGGGTGAAAGGCTCTGCCCGGACTTATGTGCCAACGATGGGCACGCCGCCGCCATATCTCGGAGCCTAGAACGCCGCACCGGTTGCTCGTGGCGATACGAGCAGCACTCTCATCCGTCAGCTCCGGGGGCCGCGACGGCGTGTTCGGCGGCGCGGCTGACCTGCTCCCAGCCCGCCCAGGTGTCCATCCGTCGGCGGGCGATGTCGAACGCCAGGTCGTACACCATGCTGCCGAGCAGGAGCCGCAGCGGCGGCTCGTCGCTGTCGACCAGTTGCAGCAGCGCGTCGGCGGCCAGCCGCGGTTCGCTGTCGATCGACCCTTCCGCCCACTGGCGCTCCAACTCGGCGCGCAGTGGCGCGTAGGCGTCCATCGGGGTGGTGGCGCGCACGCTGGTGTAGAGGTCGGTCCAGTATCCGCCCGGCTGCACGATGCTGAGCTTGATGTCGAAGGCCGCCGCCTCCATCGCCAACGCCTCGCTCATGCCCTCCAGGGCGAACTTGCTCGCGCTGTAGAGGCCGGTGCTCGGGAAGCCGCCGAGCGCGGCGATGCTGGAGACCTGCACGATGTGGCCGGACCGTTGGGCGCGCAGGTGCGGCAGCACTGCCTGACTGACCCAGAGCGCGCCGAAGAGGTTGACCTCGAACTGGGCGCGTGCCTCGGCCTCGGTGAACTCTTCGATCATGCCCATGGACAGGGTTCCGGCGTTGTTGACCACGATGTCGAGCCGGCCGAAGTGCTCGACGGCGGTGTTCACGGCGGCGATGACCGCCGCGCGGTCGGTCACGTCGAGGGGCAGGGTCAGCAGCCGGTCGGCGTACTTCTCGTCGAAGTCGCCCTGGGCGATGGTCCGGGCGGCGGCGACCACCCGGTCACCCCGGTCGAGCGCGGCGTCAGCGAAGGCGCGGCCCAGGCCGCGGCTGGCACCGGTGATGAACCAGGTACGCATGTGTTCTCCCAGCGCTTCAAGACGAGACGGTCCGTCTCGTGATGTGCCGAGACTAGAACCGCGACGTTGCCTACGTCAAGACGAGACGGTTCGTCTCGTACGCTGGTATCGTTCTGCTCATGACGCCCAACACGGCCCGGCGGAGAGAGACCTCCCGACGCGCCATCCTCACCGCGGCCTTCGACCTGCTCCAGGAGACGGGGTACGCGAAGCTCAGCATCGAGGGCATCGCCGCGCGGGCCGGCGTCGGCAAACAGACCATCTACCGCTGGTGGCCGTCGAAGGGCGCTGTCATCTTCGACGCCTTCCTCATGCTCAGCGAGACCACCGAGGGTGGGCCGCCGACGCTGCCGGACACCGGCGACCTGGCGGCGGACCTGACAGTGGTGCTGCGCGCCACGGTCGAGGAGATGAACGACCCCCGGTACGAGCAACCGATGCGGGCGCTGGCCACCGAGATCGCGCTCGACCCCGAGCTGGCCGCGGCGTACGCCGAACGGTTGGACGGGCCGTTGAAGGAGGCCAAACGGCAGCGCCTGCGCAGCGCCCAGCAGGCCGGGCAGATCGCCGACGACGTCGACCTCGGCGTGGCGGTGGACATGATCTGGGGGCCGGTGCTCAACCGCTGGCTGCAACGCAGCGGGCCGCTCACCGCCGAGTACGCCGACCTCGTCGTCGCCACCGCCCTCAACGGACTGCGCCCCCGCCGATCCGGCGAGTGACGATCGGTGGGACGGCTTTGCGCTGCCCCAGCGCGGTGCGGCAACATCAGGTGCCGTGACGGCACCAGGCACGGCCCCCGACAACGACATCCCGGCCGGCGACGACGGCACGCCCCGGTCGAGTCGGCGGGTCAGACACTGGTTGGCCGGCGCCGGCGTCACCGCCCTGGCCGCCGTGCTGGGCATCACCCTCGCCGTCCGCGGCGGTGCCACCCCGGCCTGCGCCGCGCCGCCGACGGGCAACGCCGTCCACAAGGGAACTGCCAGCTTCTACGACGCGGGCCGCTCGGGCGGCAACTGCTCCTTCCCGGGCCCGCCGGCGGACCGGCTCTACGTGGCCCTCGGCGCGTCCCAGTACTCCGGATCGGCGGCCTGCGGCAGTTACCTGGAGGTGACCGGTCCGAAGGGCAAGGTTCGGGTCATGGTGATGGACCAGTGCGGCGGCTGCGGACCCAGCAAGATTGATCTCTCCACCGAGGCGTTCACCAAGATCGCCGACCGGTCGCAGGGCATCGCGCCCGTGACGTACCGGGCGGTGGTGAACCCGCCGCTCGACGGAGGGCTCACCTTCCGGATGAAGGGTGGCGCGTCGAAGTACTGGTTCGCGGTGCAGGTCGGCAACCACGGCAACCCGCTCCGCTCGGTCGAGGCGAAGGGGCCGGGTGGTGGCTTCCGCAAGGCCGCCCGGCAGAGCGACAACCACTGGACCATCGAGGGCGGGATCGGCCCCGGGCCGTACAGCATCAGGGTCACCGACGTGTACGGACGCCAGGCGACCGCCACCGGCATCCGCATGGTCACCAAGCAGGTGCAACGCAGCACCGCTGCCCTCGCCAGCGCCTCCCCCACGCCCAGCAGCTCGCCCTCGGCCCCGCCGAGCCCCACCATCGCGCCCGCACCGACGCCGACGGAGTCGGTCGCGCCGACGGCGACGGTCGAAGCGCTCGCGGGTGCCGCCGCTCCACTCGACCGCCCCCGCTGCTGACCGCTCGCCCTTGGCTGGCCCGGTCACGGCATCGCAATGAGCTGCGGTCGGTCAAAGTCCGCACTGTCAGGCCCAGTCGAGGCGGTGGCGCAGGAGGGACCGTTCGGCCGGGTTGGTGGCGAGGGCGAGGGCGCGTTCGTCGGCGATCCGGGCCCGGATGGCGTCGCCGAGGTCGCGGAGCAGCTCGGCTCGGGTGGCGTGGAACAGGTGGTAGCCGTTCAGTTCACCGGCCAGGGCGTCGACTTCGGCGAGCGCAACTGACGGTCCGCTGACGTAGCGCAGCGCGATTGCCCGGTGCAGCCGGGTGACCGGTGACGGTGCCAGGCGCAACAGCAGGTCGTAGAGCACGGTGATCTGGGTCCAGTCGGTCTCCTCCCACCTGGTGGCCTCGGCGTGGCAGGCGACAATGGCGGCTTGCAGCTGGTACGGGCCTGGCCTTCCCTGCGCTGCCGCCTGGGCGATCAGCCGGCCGGCGGCGGCGATGGCGCGGCGGTTCCACAGAGATCGGTCCTGGTGCTGGAGCTGGACGATCCCATCGTCCCGGTCGAAGCGGGCGCTGGCTCGGGCTCGGTGCAGCCGGATGAGGGCGAGCAGACCGGCGACCTCCGGTTCGGTGGGCATGAGCTGATGCAGCAGGGCGGCGAGGAACTCGGCGTCGTCGGCCAGGTCGCGAGATTGGGCCTGGTCGCCGCCCGTGGACAGGTACCCCTCGTTGAAGAGCAGGTAGATCACCGCAAGGACCTCGGTGAGCCGGGAGCCGAGATCGTCCGCCGACGGGATCCGGTACGGGATGGCCGCGTCGCTGATCTTCCGTTTGGCGCGGGTGATGCGCTGCCCGACGGTGCTCTCCGGGACGAGGAACGCTCGAGCGATCTGCGCGGTGGTCAGACCGCACACCACCCGCAAGGTGAGGGCGACCTGGGCGGCCCGGGGCAGAGCCGGATGGCAACAGGTGAAGATCAGCCGAAGTCGGTCGTCCGCTGGCGGCTCGACCGGCCACGCCACCGACGCCAGCTTCCGGCGGTGGCGCTGCTCGCGGCGAATCTGATCCAGACCGCGGCGACGGGCAACCGTATACATCCAGGCAGCCGGCCGGTCAGGAATCCCTTCCACCGGCCAATGAGTCAGTGCGGCCTCGACGGCGTCCTGGACGAGGTCCTCGGCGGCGCTGAAATCACCGACCAGATGCACCAGGGACGCGGCGAGCTGGCCCGCGTGATCGCGGACCACCCGGGCCAGCTCGGCGTACGTCGGTCGGCTCATCCGGCGATGGGGCGAATCTCCACCACCGGGCAGGCTGGCCAGGACCTGGCGATCCGCAGTGCCTCGTCAAGGTCGGCCACCTCGATCTCGGCGTAGCCGCTGACGATCTCCTTACCCTCCACGAACGGACCATCGGAAACCAGCGGCTCGCCCCGGTCCAGCCGCAGGGTGGTGGCGGTGTCCGGCGGCATCAGGTGGGCATGATGAGTGATCTTGTCCTGGTGGTCGGCGAACCACTGCTGCACGCGGGCGTAGGCCCGGTTCCGCTCGGGCTCATCCATGGCGGCCAGGTCGGCGGCGAACTGGGGCGTGTCGACGAACATCAACACGTACTTCATCGTTCCTCCAACGGCGGTCAACGGGACGAGGCGGGTGATGCGCCTCCACCAACCAGACGACCAGCGAGGCTCCCGATCCGACAACCAGCCGAACCTGTTTCCGGGTACGTGTCAACGACGGTGAGGGTCAGACGCCTGCGAGGGTGAGGAGCCGATCCATCTCGGCCACCGGTAGCGTCGGTGCGGCGGCGGTCGCGCGCGCTACCGACTCGTCCGGATCGGCGAGCAGGGCGCGACGCGCGTGGGCCGGTAGGTTTGGATGCCCGGCGACTGCGTGGCGAACCTCGCTCTCGGGGTCGGTGGCCAGACGTTCGGTCAGCTCGACGGGCAGGCCCAGATCTCGGGGTGCCAGGCATCGCATCCGTGGATCCGGGTCGATGGCCAGCCGGCGCAGAGTTGATGGCGGAAAGGTGAACTCGTCGGCCGGCCGCCAGTTCGTCATCTTGTCCGGACGGAACTCACGGTCGATGCGTTCGGCTGTGGTCAGATCGACAAGGTGTGGGGCGTGTGTGGCCATGGTCGTACGTACGCCGCTGTCGTCGTCGTTGAGCAGCCGGATGACGGCGTCTGCCGGTAGCGCCCGGCTGCGGTCGGGCGGCGGCACCGGGTGCGGTAACCGCGCGTAGTAGGTCGAGCATGGGCGGCTTCGACCCACCCCTTGACAGCATTCGGTGACACGCCTCATGAATCCCCATTTCATCGCAGGCGGAGCGCTTGGGGCTCGACTCCGACGAGGCCCGCAGACGATGGAGCGGTTGCGGGTGCAGATGTGGCCGCAGCGCCTGGGCAGCCCGCCGTGTGGAAACGCTGGGAGGGCGAATCTGGGTTGCGTCAGGACCCGTAGCGCCCGAGCATCGCCGAATGGATGCTGTGGTGCAGTGGGTTCGCACGTCGTGGACCAAGCGTTCGCGCGGCGGAGCCGAGGCGGCCCGGCGTAACGCCGTACCGGTGTCGTTCGCCCTGCCGGCACGGGCGGCGCCGCTCACCCACGAGATAGACATGGCGGAGGCCGACGGGTTCGAGCAACGCGAGCGCCTGATACACCCGCCGTACCGGAGCGAGGTGCGTCTCCGGTTGCTGGACGGCCAACTCCGGGTTGAACTGCTCGCGTCGGCCTGGGGTAGGCCGCGTCGTCACCGCCGGCCGCCCGCGGTGCGACTCGCCCACGGCGAATGGCTGCGCTGGCAGATCAACTACCGCTTCATCAGGACGACTGATGGCGACTGGCTGTACCGCTTGGACACGCTCAACCTGGCACACGGCGACGTTCCGGCCAACACCTTCCTCGGCGAACCGCCTCGATTCATCGACGAGCGCGCGCTTCTCTGGTAGCTGCCACAGCCGCGCCTCGGCCTTCGGGACCCGCCGTACCATCCGACGATGATCTCGAAGACCTTCGATGCGCGCGGCGGGCTCACCTACGTTGACCGCCTCGACGTCACCCGAGGCGACACGCTCAGGGTTGTCCGCCGAATGGCCAGGCCGGGCCGCCCGCACTGAGGGCCGAGGCCAACCCTGTCGACCGCGAGCCAGCAGGATAGATCGAGACCAGCCACCGCAGTCAGCCATACGGTGCCGTGTGCTCGATTGCGGCCTCCAGGAGCCGGGCAGCGAACCGGGCAGCACCAAGCTGCCCGACGACCTCTACGCCCGGTGGGTGCAGTTCGGCACGTTCCAGCCGATCGACCGGCTGCACTCCAACCACAGTGACCGGCTGCCCTGGCAGTACGGCCCGGAGGCGAACGCGTCGGCCAAGAAGTTCCTGAACCTGCGGGAGAAGCTGCTTCCGTACACCTACGCCGCCGCCAAGGAGGCCACCCGCACGGGTACGCCCATCGTCCGCTCGATGTACCTGGCCTACCCAAATGAGCAGGCCGCCTATGCCACCGCCGGTTCGCAGTACCTCTACGGCCCGGACTACCTTGTCGCACCAGTGACGACGCCCGGCACCACCGCCACCACGTCGGTGTGGTTCCCGCCGGGCAACAGCTGGACCGACATCTTCACCGGAAAGACGTACCGGGGCGGCACCACGCAGAACATCACCACCACGCTGGACACCATGCCGCTGTTCAAGAAGCACTAGAGCTTGTTTTTGCAGGGATCCGGACACCGGCCGGGTGGGGCAACCCACCCGGCCGGTTCGTTGCTTGGCTGGGCTCAGCGTCGGTGGGGCCGGCGGGCCAGGGACAACCAGCCGAGGAACCTGGCGTGCATCGTCGGCAGGTCCGGGCGAAGCCCCAGGCCGTAAACGTCGTCGATCGCCTCCTGCATCGACGCGGCCAGGTAGAACGCCAGCGCGATCGAATGACCGTAGAACTCGGTCACGAGCGCGAGCTGCGCCGGGCCACACGGCCAGGGCGCGGCGCAGTTGCGGCACAGCCACGCCGGGCGCATCGGCAGGTGCGGGCGGGGGCGGGCGGTCATCCGACCCGCACGGGACGCCGCCGACGTTTGGCTTTGCTGGTCGGTTTGACGGGCAGGGCCTGCAACCGCACACCCGCACGCATCACGTACAGCTCGCGCTGCGCGACCGCGTCGCCGGCCGCGTTCAGCTGGTAACCCTCAATCCAGACCCACCCGTCGTACGTGTGCCGCTCGGGCAGCTCGCGGATGAC
Organism: Micromonospora salmantinae; assembly: GCF_022230905.1. NCBI lineage: Bacteria > Bacillati > Actinomycetota > Actinomycetes > Micromonosporales > Micromonosporaceae > Micromonospora > Micromonospora salmantinae. The sequence goes on along the minus strand of NZ_JAKKFG010000042.1, from coordinate 191,839 downwards.
GCGTACGAAGATCGGGCGTAGGAACTGCACGCTCGCGGCGGTCGTCAGGTAGACCATGTCGCCGGCCTTCATTGTCCCGATCACTGCGACACCCGCCAGGTGGCCCGCGCCGCTCGTTTCTCTTCCGCCATGCGCCGAACCTGCCAGGCGCGGCCATCACCATCCATCACAGCGGGTAGTACCTGAGCAGGTAACTTTCATCCACCTCGAATGTCGATCGGCTCCGGCTATATGACCGCCGGATACGCTGACCCACCACCCCACATTCGGGAAGGAGCCACACGAATGAGCGTTAGGGCAGCCGCAGCGTTCACCGTGCCCCCTCCGCTCTGGGACGACACCGACATGATCGACGCCTTGGCCGCCCGCGACATTGCACAGGTTTTCCGCTTGGTCCAGCGGGTAACCCGCGCCAGCCAAACCCACCTCGGCGTTGCTACAGGCCTCAGTCAGGCTCAGGTCAGCGAGATCATCAGCGGCACCCGTCGGGTCAGCAGCATCGACGTACTAATCCGCATTTGCAGCGGCCTTGCAATGCCTGGCCACGCGCGGATGACGCTGCTTCTTGGCGAACACCCGTCCCAGGCCACGTCCCGTCCTGCCGGTAACGGTGGCAACCGCACGCGGGCAACTACCGCCCAGGCCGAACGCGCCGCGGGCAGCCGACCGGTCAACGAAGGTATCCGAGAGCGGTACGCCGATGTCACCGCGATCTACTCCAGCCGGTCGGAGTTCACCGCGAAGTTGCCACCACACGTCCTCTTCGACGACGCTAAGGACATTCGGGCTGCCGGACTGTCGCTCAACATTCTCTGCCAGCAGTATGCCGACAACCAACTCCTCAAACTCCTGGCCGCCGGTGCCCATCTCCGCTGCATGTTTCTCGACCCCGCCGGCGAGGCAATTAGAAGGCAAGAGCGTGAGGACGACTATCCAGACGGTCACCTCAGCGCGCTCACCGAACTCAACATCCAGAATCTCGCCGGGCGCATCCGCAATCGGCTCCCGGCGGATGCTCGCGAACGCCTGGCTATCCGCGTGTACGACGAAACCATCCGCGCCAACGTGCTCTTGATTGACGACCGACTCTGCATCATCCAGCCCTACCTACCGCAGATGCGCGGAGTTGACTCCCCGACGATGGTCGTCGAGCGCAACTCTCTCACTCCCGGCCTCTACCCGGTGTACGACGGGATGTTCACCTCACTGTGGGAACGCAGCCGGGACCTATGAACAACTTTGCACGCCTCCTGCCCCTCGCACACGAGGCTGTCGACCTGGCGCACCACATCATGAGGACCCTGAGGCCAGGCACACTCACCAGCAAGGGTGACCGCGACATGGCATCCGAGGTGGACTACGCCATCGAGCAACAGGTCCGCGACCTCCTGGCTGCCAAGGCACCCGAGATTGGCTTCCTCGGCGAGGAGCACGGCTTGAGTGGCGATGCCACCGAACTCATGTGGGCACTCGATCCGGTCGACGGCACCGTCAACTTCGTGCACGGCTCACCCCTGTGCGCCATTTCCCTCGGTCTTATCCGCAGAAGAAGATCGGTCCTAGGCGTCATCGACCTACCGTTCCTAGGAACCCGCTACCACGCCGCCGAAGGATACGGCGCTTTCGCCAACGAGGAGCGTATTTACTCCAGCCGTACAGCAGACTTGAAAGACGCCGTCGTCGCTATCGGCGACTACGCCGTAGGGGTTGATGCGGCAACCAAGAACGCTCAGCGGCTCGCGATCACACATCGACTAGCTCGGAATGTTCAACGGATCCGCATGCACGGATCGGCCGCAATTGACCTGGCATGGCTCGCCCACGGCAAGATCGATGCCTTCATCATGCTCAACAACAAGCCATGGGACACGGCTGCGGGCGTCGTGATCGCCAGGGAGTCTGGCGTTCAGTTGGTCGACATCGACGGAACGCCACACAGTGCGGACTCCGCTGCGACGGTCGGCGGGAACGATCGGATCCTTCCGCTCGTTCTCACGCTCGTGCAGCAGTCTCTTGCCACGCCGTGATCCCACTAGCTCGTTCGTGACTTCACTGGACGTGACGTGTCCACAGATTCTCGATGCAGACGAGAAGGGGCGGACCTCACCAGCATGGCAGCCAAGAAGCGATCTCTCATTGGTGGTGTCGATACCTACCGCGACACTCACCACGCCGCCGTCATCGGCACCAACGGCGGGCTAGCTCCTAGCCGACGCCGAGTTCCCAGCGACTACCGCTGGCTACGCGGATCTGCTGGCCTGGATGCGCTCCTTCGGAAAGGTCACTGCCGTGGGCGTGGAGGGCACAGGCAGCTACGGGGCCGGCTTCGCCCGCTACCTGGCCAGCAAGAACGTCAGTGTCCGGGAAGTGGACCGATCCGACCGCCGGGCCCGCCGCGTGCATGGCAAGTCCGATCCGATCGACGCCATCGCCGCCGCCCGCACGACTCTTGCCGGCACCGCCATGGGCACGCCGAGAACCCGCATGGACCGGTGGAGGCCATCCGTGCGCTCAGGGTCGCCCGCCGAGGAGCGGTCAAGGCCCGCACCGCCGCGCTCAATCAGATGCGCGGCCTGGTCGCCGCCGCCCCCGAGCCCTTGCGAGCCCACCTGACCAAGCTCAGCGCCGCCGTGCTGGTCACCCGATGCGCTGGGCTGAGCTACGACCCAGCCAGACTCCATACGCCGGAACACGCCACCGCCGCAGCCCTGGTTGGGCTCGCCCGCCGGGTCACTGCCCTCACCACGCCCTGCACACCATCGCGCTCTGCCGCCTGCGCAACGACCAGCGCACCCGCGCCTACCAGCAACGACGCATCACCGAAGGCCTCAGCAAGCAGGAAATCCTGCGCTGCCTCAAGCGCTACATCGTCCGCGACGTCTACACCGCCCTACGCGCCGACTTCGCCGCCCTCACCCCTTGACCTCCATAAGAGCATCGGGATGGCTTGGTTCAAGCCGGCCCGCAAGCGGGCCGCGCTGGCCCGGCCCCGACCTGCTGACGATCTCCGGCCGGCATCGGCTGGGCCGGCCGACCACGCTTCGAAACGGTCAGGAGCCTGAAGACCTCGGGGCTCCGCCCCAAACCCCGGCCCTCCTCAGAGATCAACCGGGGCCGGATCACCTCGCCGGGCGCCACAAGGACTACCAGCCTCCCCGGACGGGGCCAAGGTCGTTCGCCCGGTAGGGCGCTCCACCTTGTCCCCGTCCGCCGAGGCTCGAAGGTTGGCGACTGCCCGACGAGGAGATCCTCAGACGATACGCACAGCGCCGCGCCCTCGTCCGGCACTCGATGCCATGCCGTCACTCTGTCCAGGTCGGACCGTCGCGAACACGCTCTATTCGGTGTTGCCCGCACAGAAGGCAGTCGTGTAGGTGGAGCCGGCTATGGTACTCAAGTAGTTCCAGTAGGCGATCCAGCGGTAGCTTTCGGTGTACCCACCTACGAAATGGCAGCGTCCTGCAGCGCCATAGAAGTTTCCATTCGATGTCCGGTAGGCCGTGGTCACGTAGCCCGGATTGAGGCTGTAACAGTTCGAGTAGTACTGGGTCATCGCTGCCCCTTGCGGGGAGGGCGGCGAGAACGAGGTATTACACGGGACGCTCGACGTGTAGTAGTCCTGGTACGAGCCGCTGCTACTGGGACCTGGCACGCAACTGGCGGTGCTGTAGTTCACGTTGCTGTAGGTATAGCTGAAATACCAGCTGACGTTGGCCCCGGGAGCCACCGAGCGACATTCTGCATCGTAGATCCAAACCGTAGCGGCGCCACCGGGAAGGTAGCGGTAGGGCATTACGGTCGCGGTGCTGCTGCCGCAGTTGCGGTAGGTCTGCGTCATCGGAGCACCCTTCGGTGACGCGGGTGCGAATGACGTCCAACATGGAGGGGCGGCGGACGCGACCTCCGGCTGGAGTAAAACGGTAGGGAAAACCGCTGAGATGAACGCGATGAGCACGATCAGGCTTCTGCGCATTAAGGTCCTCGTCATGTCGGCGATCCGGCCTGTTCAGGTCGGAAGCAGGATACTGACAAGGCGTCAAGCTGGGTGCCCCGGCGCCTCGGTCCCTTGTGGCCGCTCATTGGCCAGTGACCGAAGAGCGCAGCGGTCAGGGATGTAGCCGACTCAGCTGCGGCGAGCAGGCATTACGAGTATCACATCCGGCTGTGCGCGCGCTTCCGATCTGAAGCTCCCGGGCGGCGCAGTGGGGAGCGGTGTGAGATGTCGAGAGGCGTTTCCGCTGGTAGACCCCCAGGTGCCCAGGTCGGTAGGACGGACAACTTGACCTCGTAACCCATAGGTCGCCCGTGCCAGCGACGCGCCAGTACCCAGGGCCCGGGCGGTCACCAGGGGCACGAATGGTCACGCAGCTTCGGCCTTGACCTCTGGGCCGTCTGGGCCGTCTGGGCCGTCACCGGGCCGTCAAACGCTGACCAAAGACAACCACCGACGACCACCAGCGCCTGAAGAAACAGCAGGTCAGCCACCGTGTCGGGGCGGCTGACCTGGTGGGCGACGGACGAGTCGACCTGTACGCCGGATTCTGTGCGCGACGCGTACCCCGAGGGGTTTGCGCCGGCGGCGGCCATCCATCTCGGCCTGCCGTTGCCGGCAGGCTCCAGCGGCCTACCCGCAGACATCGGGCGGGCAGCCCTCAAGCGTCTGCGCCGGGTCGTCATCTTGCGGTGACGGCCCTTGCTTGGCCTTGCTCCGGGTGGGGTTTACCGAGCCACCCCGGTCACCCGGGGTGCTGGTGGGCTCTTACCCCACCGTTTCACCCTTACCGTCCCCGTTGGGGTCGGCGGTCTGTTTTCTGTGGCACTTTCCCGCGGGTCGCCCCGGGTTGCCGTTAACAACCACCCTGCCCTGTGGAGTCCGGACGTTCCTCGGCGGCGGGCCGAAGCCCGCCGACGCGGCCGCCCGGTCGACTCGTCCGTCGCGCTCTCATCCTAACGACGAGCGTGCTGCGGGTATTGCCGCCCCGCCTGGGCAAGATCGAGCAGCTCAAGAACGATCCGGCGAATGCTTGCCGTAGGGCGACGGCTAGCCTCGTGGGGCTATGGATCTCTCCCACGCCGCGCTGCTGCTCGCCGCCGGTCTCGCCGCCGGCACTGTCAACGCGGTGGCCGGTGGCGGTTCGCTGATCACCTTTCCGGCGATGATCGCTATCGGGTTGCCCCCGGTGCCGGCGAACGTCAGCAACTCCGTCGCCGTCTTCCCCGGGTACCTGGCCAGCGTGGCGGGCAGCCGGCAGGACCTGCCGCGCCCTCGCGCGGTGGCCACGCTGGTGCCCACCACCATCGTGGGCACGATCCTCGGGGCGTTGCTGCTGCTGGCCACTCCGGCCCGCGCGTTCGAGCTGGTCGTACCCTTTTTGGTCCTCGGCGCGACAGCGGTCCTGGCCTTCCAGGACCCGCTGCGCCGCCTGGTCGGTCACCCCCGGGACCTGTCGCCACGCCGACGGACGATCGCGGTGCAGACGATGGTCGCGCTCGGTGCGGTGTACGGCGGTTACTTTGGTGCGGCGCTCGGGGTGATGCTGGTGGCCGGGCTGGCCCTGGTGCTGGACGCGACCCTGGCCCGGGTGAGCGCGATCAAGAATCTGCTCTCCGCGGTGGTGGGGTTGACGACGCTCGTGGTGTTCGCCCTGTTCGGCCCCCTGAACTGGGCGGCCGTCGCGGTGGTCGCGCCGGCCACCCTGATTGGGGGGTACGCGGGCGCCCGGCTCGTCCGCCGGCTACCGGCGGTGGTTCTCAAGACGGTGATCGTGGTGTTCGGTACGACGATCGGCCTCTACCTGCTCTGGCGCGCCCTGAACTGAACCGCTCGCCCGGCGGTCAGTAGGTCTCACCGACGGGCTCGTGTTCGGTGTCGGCGGCGGCGCGGTTCCAGCGGGACCAGAGCACCCGTTCGCCGTAGCCGGCGGCCATCAGGTGCGCGAAGGCCAGGTAGACGAGCACGCCGACGGCGAGCACCCCGAAGCCGACCCAGAACGGCAGCGACAGCGATTGCTCGGCGAGCTTGCCGGAGATGATCGGTGCCGGCGCGGCGGCGCCCCAGCGGACCAGGTTGAACGCGCCGGTGGCGACGCGCCTATCGCTGGAGCCGAGGCCGAGCGCCAGGTCGGTGAGGTTGGCGTTGGCCAGCCCCATGCAGAGTCCGGCGGCCACCAGCACCACGAGCGCCTCGGCGGTGCTGGTGGAGGTGGCGAAGAGGACCATGCAGACCAGCAGCCCGGCGATGGCCACGCCGACGGTCTGTACCGCGCCGATGCGGTGGGCCAGCCGGTGACCGATCACCATGATGCCGGCGGCCAGGCCGAGCCCCCAGCCGGTGAACGCGAGCCCCAACGGGATGACGTCCAGGCCGAGGAAGAGCGGCGTGTAGCCGAGCACCACGAAGAACACGAAGTTGTACGCGGCGGTGACCACGCAGAGGGCGATGAACGCCGGCCGGCGGTAGGTGGCGAAGATCTGGCCGACGCGTACCGGTGCCTGCCGGTTGGTGGGTTCGCGGAGTTTGCGGGAGGCCACGCCGAGGGCGAGGACCATGAAGACGCCGCAGACGAAGAACGGCAGCCGCCAGCTGACCTCGCCGAGCAGGCCACCGATCAGCGGTCCGACGGCGAAGCCGAGACCGAGGGCGGTCTCGAAGAGTCCCACCACCCATTCCCGGTCGACGGCCAGGTTGACCAGCACCACCATGGCGGTGGCGAAGAACATCGCGTTGCCCAGCCCCCAGACGCCGCGCAGCACTGACAGCTGCACGATGTTGTCGCTGAACGAGGCGAGGATCGCGGCGAGGCCGACCACTGAGACGCCGGTGATGAGCACCGGTTTGAAGCCGAACCGGCCGCTGGCCAGCGTCGCCGGGATCATGCCAAGGGCCATGACCGCGATGTACGCGGTGAACAGCAGCTCGACCTGCCAGGCGGTGACCCCGATCGCCTCGCCGATGGCGGGCAGGATCGGGTCGACGACGGCGATGCCGGCGATGGCGAGGAAGGCCACCAACGTGGTGGCGTAGATGGCACTGCGGTTCGGTTCGGAACGCCGATCCACTCCGACTCCTCAGATAGCTGTATCGTACAGTTACTTATCCTGTATCGTACAGCTATGAGCGACGACCACGACGAGAGCACCCTCGGCCGGATCGAGACCGAGGTGGCCCTGCTGATGCGCTTCGGCGAGGCCACCCGGCGGGCCACCGGCACCGCCGAGCACCGGGTGCTGGACCGCGCGGCGTACGTCATCCTGCGCGACCTGGCCGACGCCGGCCCGCAGAACGTCTCGGCGCTCGCCGCCCGACTCAACCTGGACGGCTCGACAGTCACCCGACAGGTGTCGGCGCTTCAGCGCGACGGCCTGATCACCCGCACCCCGGACCCGTCCGACGGCCGCGGCACCGTCATCTCCCCCACCCCGGCCGGTCTGCAACGGATGGCAGCCGTCCAGGCCGCCCGCACCCGCCTCTACGGCGACATGCTGGCCGACTGGACCCCCGAGGACCGCTCCACCCTGGCGGCCCTGCTAGGCCGCCTGAACCAGGCCCTGATCAACCGCAACCGCCCCCGCTGATCCGCTGATCCACCCCCACCCCGCCGAGCCCCAGCCCAGCCCTCCTGTCCAGCCTCGCCCTGCCCCGCCCTGCCCCGTCGATCTTGCACTTATGGTGGGGGACAAACGGTCTGAATCACCACCTGCCGGGCACCATAACTGCAAGATCGACGCGGAAGACGCCGGGCGCGAGGACACGGGGCGCGAGGACAGGGGCGCGGGGGACAGCGCACGGGGCAGGTGCGCCCGGGCACCGACCCACGTCGGCGCCTGGGCGTACCTCAGGTCAGGCGACCGGTTCGCGGGCCGAGTCGGCGTCGCTGTCGGTGCCCGGGGTGACCCGGGGGTCGCCCTCGTCGGCGAAGTAGTCGTCCGGCTCGGTGCCGTCGACTCCTTCCTCGACCTTCGCGGCCCGCAGCGCGAGCGTCACCAGCGCCGCCACGGCCAGGTTGACAGCCACCGCCACGATGCCGACGTAGATCGTCCGGGTGGTGTCGAACCCGAACTCCGACAGCGGGAACGCCGAGCCGCCGAAGTGCTTCCGGGTCGGGCTGGCCACCTGGTAGAGCATCCACATGCCCAAGCCCATGCCGGCGACCCAGCCGACGATCAGGCCGGCGCGGTGGAACCAGCGGGTGTAGAGGCCCAGCGCCACCGCCGGCAGCGTCTGCAGGATGATCACGCCACCGATCAGTTGGAGGTCGATGGAGAACTGCGGGTCGAGGAAGACGATGCAGGCCACCGCGCCGACCTTCACCACCAGTGAGGTGATCTTCGAGACGTTCGCCTCCTGGGCCGGGGAGGCGTCCCGCTTCAGGTACTCCTTGTAGATGTTGCGGGTGAACAGGTTCGCCGCCGCGATCGACATGATCGCCGCGGGCACCAGCGCGCCGATGCCGATGGCCGCGTACGCGACACCGGCGAACCAGTCCGGGAACTGCTGGTCGAACAGCAGCGGGACGATGGTGTTGTTGTCCACCGAGCCGGCCGAGTTGCCGGGCAGCGGCTTCACACCGGCCGCGATGGCCATGTAGCCGAGCAGCGCGATCAGCCCGAGCAGCAGGCTGTACGCGGGCAGCGCCGACATGTTCCGCTTGATCACGTCGCGGTTCCTGCTGGCCAGCACACCGGTGATGCTGTGCGGGTAGAGGAACAGCGCCAACGCCGAGCCGAGCGCCAACGTCACGTACTGAAGCTGGTTGTTGCCGTTGAGCAGGATGCCGTCGTTCGGGTTGGGCGAGGCGTCGAACTTCGCGTCAGCGGCGGCGAAGATGTCACCCCAGCCGCCCAGCTTGTACGGCAGGTAGATGACCGCCACCAGGATGACGATGTAGATCAGGCTGTCCTTGACGAACGCGATCAGCGCGGGCGCGCGCAACCCCGACTGGTACGTGTAGGCGGCCAGGATGGCGAACGCGATGATGATCGGCAGGTGCCGGGCCAGCGCGTTGTCGCCGGTGACGCCCATCGTCTTGAGCACCGCCTCGATGCCGATCAGCTGCAACGCGATGTACGGCATGGTGGCGACGATGCCGGTGATGGCGATCAGCAGCGCCAGCACCGGCGAGTCGAACCGGTTGCGGACGAAGTCGGCAGGCGTGACGAACCCGTGCCGGTGCGACACCGACCAGAGCCGCACCAGCACCAGGAAGACCAGCGGGTAGATGACGATGGTGTACGGCACGGCGAAGAACCCGGCCGCGCCGGCACCGAACATCAACGCCGGCACCGCCACGAAGGTGTACGCGGTGTAGAGGTCACCGCCGACCAGGAACCAGGTGATCCAGCCGCCGAAGCTGCGCCCGCCCAGCCCCCACTCGTCCAGGTGCGCCATGTCCTTCGGTGCCCGCCACCGGGCGGCCACGAAGCCCATCACGCTGACCAGGAGGAACAACAGGGAGAAGACGATGATCTCGGTGAGATGGTCGCGCCACATCAGCGGCCTCCCCGCTTCTTCGTCATCTGGTAGACCAACGTGGTGGTGCCGACGCCGAGCAGGATGAAGGCCAGTTGCAGCCAGTAGAAGCGCGGGAAGCCGAAGACCCGGGGCGAGTCGCCATTGAAGAACGCCGGGATCAGCGGCACCACGATGGGGATGAAGAGCAACCAGTTCCAGGGGCTGTGGTCCTTCGCCCTGGTCGGCGCCGTGGGCGGCGCCTCCGGTTCGGGTGCAGCCATCTGACACACCTCCGGGGAGTCGTGGCTTCCGATGTAACGGCCGGAGGCTACGACTCTGTGACGGCGGTCACCTGACCCGTTCGGAAGGTGCTGCGCCGAACGGCCGGTCGGCTGCGCCGAACGGCGCGGCCGACCGGCCGTTACGAACGAAGGGTGTGGCGGCTCAGTCGAGGGTGGCGAGGTGGGCGGTGTCGTTGACGGTGCGCACTGCCACGCCGCCGTCGGGCCACATGTCGAGCACCGAGATGCCGGCCGCGTCGAGGAAGAGCCGGTGCAGAAAACCGTCGCCGGCCGCGAGGGCGTCGCGCAGCATCAGCTTGATCGGCGAGACGTGCGAGACGACCACCACGGTCTCACCGGGGTACGCGGTGAGCAGCCCGGAAATGACGCGGTGCGCGCGTTCGGCGACCTGGGTGAACGACTCCCCGTCCGGCGGCGCGATCCGGGGTGAGGCGAGCCAGGCGTCCATCTCCCCCGGCCACTGCTGGCGTACCTCGGCGAAGGTGCGCCCCTCCCACTGGCCGAAGTCGCACTCGATCAGGTCGTCCTCGGTGCGGACCGGCACGTCGCCGCCGAGCGCTTCGGCGATCGACGCCGCGGTGGCCGTACACCGGGACAGCGGTGAGCTGAGCACGGCCGCGACGGACGGGGCCAGCTCGGCCACCCGGGTGCCGGTGGCGCGGGCCTGGGCCCGGCCACGCTCGGAGAGCGGAACGTCGCCGCGCCCGGAGTAGCGCCGCTGCTCGGTGTAGGCGGTCTCGCCGTGCCGGACCAGGATCAGTCGGGTGGCGGTGAAGGTCGGCCGTGGCTCCCAGGAGGCCGGCGCGGTCGCCGGGTCGCTGCCGACGATCGGGACGGCGGGCGGCGTCGAGGGCTGGCCGGCGGCCGCAGTCGTGGCAGGACGGGCCGGGGCCGCGGTCGCCGACGGACGACCCGCTGCGGCGTCCATGGCGGCGTTGGCGAGGGCGTCGGCGTGCCGGTTCTGCTCGCGCGGAATCCAGCTGAACCGGACCGCTGTGAACCGGCCCACCAGCGCGGCGGCCTGGGCGGCGAGGGGCCGCAGACCGGGGTGCTTGATCTGCCACCGGCCGCACATCTGCTCGACCACCAGCTTGGAGTCCATCCGGACGTCCACCTCGGCGGCGCCCAACTCGGCGGCGGCGGTCAACCCGGCGATCAGGCCCTGGTACTCGGCGACGTTGTTGGTGGCGGTGCCGAGCGACTCGGAGCGCTCGGCGAGCACCTCGCCGGTCTCCGGGTCGCGGACCACCGCGCCGTAGCCGGCGGGGCCGGGGTTGCCCCGGGACCCACCGTCGGCCTCCATGGAGACCACGCGCGGCGCCACGACCTACAGGCCCGACTCGTTGGTGCGGACCATGATCCGTCGGCAGTCCTCGCAGCGGACCACGTCGTCGGGGGCGGCCTTGCGGATCCGGGCCAGGTCGGCGCCGGACAGGTCCAGGCGGCACCCGCCGCAGCGGCCCCCGGTGAGCAGCGCGGCACCCAACCCGGTGTCCTCGCGGATCTTGTCGTACAGGTTGACCAGCTCGCTGGGGAGGTCGGCGGCGAGCGGCTGACGGGCGCCCCGCTTGAACTCCTCCTCCTTGGCGATCTCGGCCAGCGCTTCGTCGCGGCGCTGCTCGGTAGCGGCCCGCTTGTCGCGGGTCTCGGCCAGCCGCTGCTCGACGCCGTCCAGTACGCCCTGCGCGGTCTCCCGCTGCTCCATCAGCTCCAGCTCGGCGTCCTCCAGGTCGCCCTGGCGGCGCTTGAGGGAGACCAGCTCGTGCTGGAGCGCCTCCAGCTCGCGGGCCGGGCCGGTGCCGGCGGCCAGCCGGTTCTCGTCCTTCTCCTTGCGGGCCCGGACCTGCTCGACGTCCTTCTCCAACCGGGCGATGTCCCGGTCCAGGTCGTCGACCGCCACCTGGGCGCGAACCCGCTCGTCCTCCATCGACGACAGTTCCCGGGCCAGCGACTCCAGCTCGGCCCGCTCGGCGAGCGTTCGCCTGCGGTGGGCGAGCTGAGCGAGGTTGGTGTCGATCGCCTGGAGGTCGAGCAGGCGGCGCTGCACCTTGGGGTCAGCCTTCACGGTCGGGCTCCTTGTCGTCCACAGCGGGTGCGGCGGCGTGCACGGTCCACGGGTCGGTGTCCAGGTCGGACACCAGCGTCTCGACGTCCAGCGCCTCCCGGAGGAAGGCGGCCAGGTCGTCCAGCCACGGTCGTTCGGTCGCCCAGTGGGCGGCGTCGATCAGGGCGGGACCATCGGCGGCGAGGTGCTCGCCGGCCGGGTGGTGCCGCAGGTCGGCGGTGAGGAACGCGTCCACCCCGGCGGCGGTCGCGGCGCCGAGGAAGCTGTCCCCCGACCCGCCGCTGACGGCGAGGGTACGAACCATACGCCCGGGATCCCCCGCCGCGCGAACTCCCCAGGACGTGACGGGGAGCACCGCTGCCGCGTGCCGGGTCAGCTCGGCGAGGGTCATCGGCTGGGGCAGTTCGCCGATCCGGCCGAAGCCCCGGTCGTCGCCGTGGGCGGGCGAGCCGGGCGCGGGTCGTTGAAGTGGGCGCAGACCGGTGAGCCCGAAGCGGGCGGCGAGGGCGTCGGAGACGCCCGGCGAGGCCACGTCGGCGTTGGTGTGCGCCGCGTAGAGCGCCACCCCGGCCCGGATCAACTGGTGGATGATCCGCCCCTTGAAGGTCGTCGCGGCGACCGACGACACCCCGCGCAGCAGCAGCGGGTGATGCGCGACGATCATGTCCGCGTCGGCGGCGAGGGCTTCGTCGACAGTTTCGGGCACCACGTCGACCACGCAGAGCACCCGGCGGACCGGGGTGGCCGGTTCACCGAGCACCAGGCCCACCCGGTCCCACTCCTCCGCCCAGACCGGCGGAAAGCGCCGTTCCAGCGCGGCCACCACGTCGCTGACTGTGGGGGCGGATCCGCTTGTGCTCACGGCGGGCCAGCTTACCGGCGTCGGGGCCGCCGGGCGGTGACACCCGGCCCGGCCGCGTCGGGTGGAAGATCTGCCGGACGCGTTAGGCGGCGCTCCAGGAGACGGTCTGCAATGCGGCCAGCGGCATCGCCCAGGGGAAGGCGTGCAGGTGCTGTTCCCCCGTTCCGGGCGGATGCAGAGCGATCACATCGTCGCCGAAGAGGACAGTGACACCCCACTCGGCCAACCGGGCCACCCCGGCACGAAACGCCGGGTGGCAGGCCATCGCCGCGTTGGTGTACGGCACCGCCACGATGGGGACGCCCTTGCCCTGCGCCTCGACCAACAGCCCGAGCGCCAGCGTGTCGGTGATCCCGGCCGCCCACTTGTTGACAGTGTTGACTGTGGCCGGGCAGACGATCATGGCGTCGGCGGGCGGCAGCACGTCCGGGTCACCGGGGTTCTTGTAGTGCGTCCGCACCGGATGGCCGGTCTGCCGGATCAGGGCCGACTGGTCGACGAACTTCGCGCCGTCCGGCGTGGTGACCACGCAGACGTCCCAGCCGTCCTGTTGGGCGAGGTCGACCAGACGACCGACGTGCCGGGCCAGCGGCGAACCGCAGGCGATGACGTAGAGCACCTCGCGGTGCCCGCTGTTGTGCGCTGCACCGGCCATCAGACCGGCTCCGCGCTCATACCCCTACTCCCATGTGCTCAGCCAACTCCGCTACCGGAGAAGGCGGCGCACCACGTGTGCGACGGAGGATGTCGGACATCACCTCGTGCGCGATCGGCCGGCAGCGGATCTCCGACGGGGCGAGCCGATCACCGAGCAGCAGCATCTCGCCGGCGTTCGCCACGTCACCTATCTGGGCGTACCCGCGGGCGATGTCGAGCAGGTGGTGGGCGCGGCGCTCGGGCAGCAGCGCGTTGAAGGAGGGCTCCGCGATGCGCAGCTGGTGCACCTCGACGGCCCGCCCCCCGTCGCCCAGCTCCACAGCGGCGGCGGCCCGGTGCAGTTCGACGTTGGTCGGGCCGAACGACGTCCAGTAGTGGTTGTGGTCGCCGCCGAGCAGGGTGGCGGCCTCCTGCGCGCAGTTGATCAGGTCGTCGACGCTGGCCGAGTCACCGATGCGGGACGCGGCCATCGCGCCCTGGAGCAGCAGCATCCCGTAGACGGAGAGGCGGGCCGGGGAGACCTCGTTGCTGCCACCCGGCGCCAGCCGGTTGGCGATCTGGACGTTCAGCTCCAGCGCGGGGCGGGCCCGCCCCATCGCGACCAGGGCGTTGCACACCCGGGTGGTCGCGATCCCGGCGAGCAGCGGGTCGTCGGCCCGCTGGGCCACCGCCATCGACCGGTCGGCGGCCAACCAGGCGAGCTCGCACTCGCCGAGCTTGCGCAGCACCGAGGAGGCGATCTGGTAGACCTGGCCGAGCAGGTGGGCCGCCTCGGCGGCCTGCCCACCGCCGTAGGCGGCGTCGCCCGCCTGGGCGTCGCGCAGCAGCTTCGGCAACGCCCGGGTGAGCATCCCGTAGCGGCCGTACTGGTAGGTGAGCCAGGCGTGGTTGACGGCCTTGCGCATGTCGTCCATCGGCGGCGGGTACGGCGCCGCGTCGAAGTACGCGCTCATCGAGTCGTAGCGCTCCAACGCCGCCCGGATCTCCTGCACCTCGACCTGGTCGATGCAGTTGAGGGCGTCGGCGCGCCGCTCCGGGTCCTTGCCCATCAGCAGCTGCACGTCCATCTGGAGGATGTCGGCGATCTCGTAGAGGACGGAGAACTTGTCCAATCGGCGGACGCCGCGTTCGACCTTGTCCACCCAGCTCTTGGACTTGCCCAGCCGGTCCGCGAAGACCTGCTGCGACATCTTGCGTCGCCCCCGCCAGTAGGCCACTCGCCGTCCTATGGGTAGCTCGTCCATCTCCCCATCCTCCCCTGCCACCGACGACCAATCGAGTCGGGGCGATGTCCGCGGGTGCGGCGACTGTGGTTCATTTTCAGGTTTTCGCTGGTCGCACAGGATGTACGTCAGCCGTACAGCTAGTCCTCGTACTTTTCGTGCAAGTTGCACGAGCCGTTCGTCAACCTCAACGATCGTGGGTTACGGCAGTGACGGTGCTCGACATGCGACCTGGCGAACGCCGGGCCCGACGAGAGGAGTTGGCACACATGTGGGGGAATGTCGTACCGCGCGTTGCCGAACTGTCGCCGCTGGAACGGGTCCGGCTGCGCCGGGTCGCCATCCGGTACGCGGTACACGGCTGGGAGGTCACCCCGGGCGCCTGTCTGGCCCGCAGCCGCTTCGTCTGCGGCCGGGCCGGCTGTCCCACAGTGGGCTGCCACCCCGCCCTGGAAAACTGGGAGCTGGCCGCCAGCGCCGACCCGGCCCGGGTGGCGACCTGGTGGCGGAGCCGACCACACGGGGTGCTGCTGCCCACCGGCCGGGCCTTCGACGTGCTGGAGGTGCCAGCCCACCTCGGCCGACACGTGCTCGACGCGGTCCAGATCCACCCGGCCGGCACCGGCGTACGCGGACCGGTGCTGGTCACGCCCACCGGGCGGTGGATGTTCCTGGTCCGCCCCGGCGACCCGCTCCGGCCGGAGTTGGAGCACTGCTTCCACGTGGTCCGGCACGGGCCGGGCTCGTGGATCCCCGCGCCGCCCACCCGGCTGCCGGAGGGCACCGTCCGTTGGGCTGTCGCCCCGGAGCAGGCGCGCTGGCAGCTTCCGGATTCGTACCTCGTGCAGAACACGTTGATCGGGGCGCTGCGCGCCGCCGGGGTGACGCTCGCCCCCGACCTGCTCCCCGGTCACCTGCCGCTGCCCCGACGAGGCATGTGAAACCGGCCCTGTCGACGATTCGATCCGGTGCCCGACAGCGTCGCCGAGGCGTCGGTCCTCGTTGACAGGGGGACGGTGCGAACGCGCGCCACGAACGGGGGAACGATGTCCACAAACGACAGAGCGCCTCACCCCGGCGGCACCGAGCCGCCCCGGCGCAGCCACCCGGGGCGCCGCTGGGCCGGCACCCGTCCGTCCGGGTCCCGCCCCGGCCGTCCACGCCCCACCGGCTCCCGCCCAGCCGGCACCCACCGCCCCATCCGCTAGCCGGTCGCCGCGCCCCCACACCCAACCCCCGGCGATCTTGCACTTTCTGTCCCGACAATCTCTACGTAACGGGACAAAAGCGCAACAGAAAGTGCAAGATCGCGGGGTGGAGCGGGGCGAGGCCGGGGTGGGGTGGGGGTGCGGGGGCCTAGTTGGTCAGGGGGAGGGCGGTCGAGTGGTACTGGCGGGCGTTGTCGGTTATCGCCGCGTGGGTGTGGTCGTCCAGGCGGGCCAGCCAGTTGAGGCCGGGGGTGCCCATGGCGAGGGCTGCGGTGGCGTACGCGTCGGCCAACCCGAGGTCGGTGCCGACCACAGTCACCGAGCGCAGCCCACTGGCCGGTGCGCCCCGGCGCGGGTCCAGCACGTGCCGGCCCCGCTCGTACACGCCGGACGTGGCCACGGCCAGGTCGGTCCCGCTGAGCACCAGACAGGCCGCCATCGCGTCCCACGGGTGCCGGATGCCGATGCGCCACGGCTCCCCGGACGGCGACAGGCCCCGCACCCGTACGTCGCCGCCGGCGTTCACGCAGTGGTTGACGGCACCGGCGGCGACGAGGCGGTCCGAGGCGACCTGAGCGGCCCAGCCCTTGACGTAGCCGGACGGGTCGAGCCGACCGGTGGCGTACGCGTCGAAGAACCCGTCGGTGGCGCCCCACAGGTCGGCGCAGGTCTCCAGCACGTACCGCAGGTCCGCTGACGCCTCGGAGAGCAGCACCTCGCCCCGGTCGAAGCGGCACACCTCGCTGTCCGGCTGGTAGGTGCTGAACCGCGCGTCCACCTCGTGCATCCAGGCGAAGACCTCGTCCGCCAGCTCGCGTAGCGTCGCCGGCGGCAGATCGTCGGCGAGGTCCAGTGTGATCGCCGTACCCATGATCTGTTCGACCCGGCACAGCCCGGGTCGGGTCAGCGTGGCCCGCACGTCAGAAGGCCTGCTCGATGGCGGACCGCAGCGACTGCTTGTAGGAGTTGCTGGTCTCGGAGGCACCGGAGACGGTGTTGAGGTTCGCGTTCTGCTTCTGCACCACCTCGCCGCCCCTGCCGTCGTAACGGTTGCGGACGTCGCCGCTGTGGATGTCGGATTCACCCCCGCTGGGCAGCGACAGCGCGACGGCCTCGACGATCCGGTTACCCGAGACCACGATCTGCACCTGCACGTACCCGTACTCGTTCTCGAAGCCGTTGCCGGTGACCCGGCGGGTGGTCGACTGGGGTGCCTTGGTGGTGGTCCGCGGAGCGCTGGGGGCCTTCGTCGTCTTGGTGCCCGACGGGCGCGCGGTGGTCTTGCCGGGCTTGGGCGACGTCGACGGCTTGGCGCTTCCCGATGACGTCGGCGTGCCGGCGGCCGGGTCGGTGCCCGGCGCGCCCGCGGCGGCGCCGGGGTCGGTGCCCGCCCCGGAGGGGTTGACCGGCTGGGCGGTCGGCAGGTTCTGGGCGACCTGGCTGGTGCCGGGCGAGCCCTTGAACACCACGAGCGCGGTGGTGCTGGCGGCCAGGCCGGTGATCGCGAGGAGTGCGCGACGCATGGGGATGCCCTTCCTACAGCTCGAACGTGGCCAGGTGGATCTGCCGTCGGGGCACGCCGGCTCGCCGCAGCGCCCGCACCGACTGTTCCACCAGACCGGGCGGCCCGCACAGGTAGACGTCGCGCCGGGCCACGTCGGGCACCAGTTGCCGCAGCCCGTCCGGGCTCATCAACTGGCGGGGGCCGGGGTCGTCGCGGGAGCCGATGACGTACCAGACGGAGGTGTCGCGTTCCTGGGCCAGCCAGTCCAACTCGCGGCTGAGCAGCACGTCGGCAGGGGTGCGGGCCCGGTAGATCAGCGCGGCGCCCGGCGGCAACTCCTCCAGCATGGCCCGGATCGGCGTGATGCCGCTGCCACCGGCGATCAGCAGCGCCCGCTCCCGGAGCCGGTGCGCGGCGGTGAAGGTGCCCGACGGGCCTTCGGCCCAGACCCGGGTGCCCGGTTCCAGGTCGCGCAGGTCGGCGGTGTGGGTGCCGACCACCTTGACGGTGACCCGCAGCCAGCGGCCGTTGGCGGCGGCGGAGACGGAGAACGGGTGCGACTGCCACCAGCAGCCCCGGGTGAGGAACCGCCAGCGGAAGTGTTGACCGCCGAGCATCGCCAGCCTGCCGAGCCGCTCCCCGGTGAGGTAGATGGAGATGGTGTCGGGGCTCTCGGCGACCACGTCGGCGACCCGCAGCTTGTAGCGCAGGTTGAACGCCAGCGGCGCGATCACCCGGCCCCAGAGCAGGGCGGCGACCACCAGCAGGTAGAGCGCGATCCAGCCGGTGCGCACCGGGCCGGGCCGGTAGAGCTGCGCGCCGTGGGCGAACTGGTGGCCGAAGCCGAGCAGCAGGATCAGGTAGCTGGACAGGTGCAGCAGGTGCCACAGCTCGTAGGGCAACGCCCGCCGGATCGCCCGGATGCTGCTGAAGCCGACAAGCATCATGATGCCGGTGGCGACGAACGCCGAGACCATGTCCTCGTAGTCGCCGAGCAACGTGCCGACCTCGGCGAGGACCGACTGGTTACGCAGGTCGGCGTAGCCGACCAGGATCAGCGACATGTGCGCCAGCACGGTGACCAGCAGGGTGGCGCCGATGTCCCGGTGCCAGCGGGCCATGTGCTCGCCGCCGATCCACCGTTCCAGCACCGGCAGTCGGCTCATCATCAGCACCTGCACCAGCAGCAGGTAGCCGGCGACCAGGCCGGTGATCCGGCCGGCCGAGGTGACGGTGGCCGCGGTGGTCCGCAGCGATCCGGCCGGGGTGCCCAGCCACCAGGGCAGCACGCTGGCGAGCAGGCCGACCAGGAGCAGCACGCCGAGCAGCCGGCGGCCGCCGGGCCCGCGCCGGTCCGGGATCTGCGGGGGTACGGGCGCAGCCGACCGGCCGCCGTGCCGGGACGAGGTCCCGGTACGACGGCCGGCGGCGTGGGTGTGCGAATGCGTCACGCGTACAGCTTCATCGGGGCGTACTTCTGGCGGGGGAAGACCTTGTCGACCTCCGCGTTGGTGAGCCCGAACCGGCCCTGCGCCACAGCGCCGTAGACGTTGAACATGTTGTTGTACTCCGGCACGTCACCGGAGTCCAGCTTGTCCAGACCGTTCCAGGTGCCCAGCAGCGAACCGGCCAGCTTCTTGCCGGACAGCAGGGTGACCACGCCGCCGTGCCCGTGGTCGGTGCCGTTGTTGTTGGAGCCGACCCGACGGCCGAACTCGCTGGACACCATGATCGTCACGTCGGCGGCCTTCGGGCCGAGGTCGGTGAAGAAGGCGGCCATCGCGCTGGCCAGCTCGTTCAGCCGGCGGTACAGCTGGCCGCCCTCGCGGGTGCCCTGGTTCTCGTGGGTGTCGTAGCCACCCATGCCGACGGTGGCGACCCGGACGTTGGCGCCACCCTTGATCAGCTGGGCGAGTTGCTGGAACGCGTTGCCGACGCCCTCGTACTTGACGCCCTCGGCGGGCTGGTACGGCTTGGCGGCGAGCTTCTGGGCGGTGGCCAGCGCGCCCATGCCCTCCTGCACGGCTTCCTCGACCGGGTGGTTGATCCCGGTGAAGAGGCCCTTGATGGCCTTCTCCGTGGCGGCCCGGAACCGCTCGTCACCGTTGAGCCGCAGGGAGCCGACGTTGTTCAGCGAGAGCGCGCCGTTGTTGCCGACCAGCGAGCGGGGCAGGGTGCTGCCGATGCCGACGCTGCGGAACGCGGTGCCCTTGCCCAGGTTGTCGACCAGACCGTCGAGCCAACCCCGGCCGCCGGTCTCGTTGGGCAGCCCACCCAGGTTGCAGGCGTCGGCGGCCTGGAAGTGGCTGCGGGACAGCCGCTCGTCGGAGACCGCCGGGATGAAGCCCAACTGGCCGGCCGTGAGCCACTTCTCCAGCGGCTTGAACGCGCCGGTCAGCTTGAAGCCGCGGCCCAGGGACAGCGAGTCGTTGCCGAGCAGCAGGTCGGGCCGGGCCTTGTTGAGCACCGCGTCGTTGTCCGGCGCGATCAGGCTCAGGCCGTCCAGCCCGCCGTAGAGGAAGACGTGGATCAGGGTGCCGGTCTTGGTCGCCGCGAACGACGCCGAGGTGGTGACGAACTGGGCGGTGGCCAGCGCGGTGGCGGTGGCCGCGGCACCGGCGACGAAGGTCCGCCGGGTCACGCCGCGACCGTCCTGCTGGGCCTCCTCCAGGTCCTCCAGGGTGCGGTACCTGTCGAACTCGGCGGCGTTCTCGGCGGCGACGATGTCCGCCTCGGCGCGCAGCAACGCCTCGGCCGGGTTGTCGGCCAGCCGTCGCACGTCGGGGCATTCGGGGTGCAGGGGGAAAGAGTTGTACACAGTCTTCTCCATCGGGTGCCTCACCGGAGGTGGTGCTGGGGGGAAGCGAGGATCGCCCGCGCGACGGCGGTGATGGCCCCGTTGAACGTGGCGTCGACCTTGGTGGTCGCCGCCACACCGGCCACGCCGAGGATGAGGTTCTTCTCCCGCGTGCTCAACTTCTGGCCCACCAGCCGCAGCGAGAGCGCGTCCACGTACGCCCCGGCCGTCGCCGGTGGCTTGGCGACCAGCTTCTCCGGCGCCGTGTACGTGAAGGTGGTGCGGTAGCCGGCGAGGATCTCGCCCGCCTCGTTCCAGCCGTTGACCATCGTGCCGGCCGAGGTCCACGCGACGTAGACGTCCGGGTAGCCGTCCGGGGTCGGATGACCCATCGGGGACTGGCCCAGCTCGCGCATCTTGTCGTGGATCTGGCGCAGCCCCCGGGCGTACGCGGTGCGCTTGCTGTCGCCGTTGTTGTGCTTCGGCGACGCCTCCGGCGAGACGCCCAGGGTGCGGTACGTGGCGACCAGGTACTCCATCGGCCGGCGCACCTTCTGGCCCACCCCGGCCCAGAACTCCGAGGAGCAGAACAGCGTCATCAGGACCGGCTTGATCATGCCCTTGTTCGTGGTGTACGTCTTGGCCAACCGGTCCACAAGGGACTTCGGTGGGGTGTCCGAGACGAACCGGGTGGCCAGGCTCTGCGCCACGTACTTCGCTGTCGACGGGTGCGTCGCGATGTAGGTGATGTACGCGTCGATCGCCGCTTCGGCCTTCTTCGGGTCGGCCGAGTTGTTCGCGTGGGTGAAGCCGAGGATCTTCACCTTGCCGACGTAGTGCTGCTCGGGGCGGAAGACGTACTTGCCCTTGTCGTCCACACCGCGGCCGGTCTGCAACATGGCGGCCTGCCGGACGTCGGGCTCCTTGTAGCCGCCGTCGACGCCGACCGAGTAGAGCTCGAGGTTCTCCCGGGCGAGGTTCTCGTTGATCGCGTCCTTGCGGGAGTCCTTCTGGTTCAGGTAGATCAGCAGCGCCGGGTGCTTGTTCGCGGCGACCAGCATCTCCGGGTAGCTGCCCAGCGCGTGCTTGCGCACGACGTCCTGATCGAACGAGCTGCGGTAAACCTCGCCGCCGTCGAAGTCCGCGGCGACGTGCAGGAAGTCGTTCCAGAAGTCGACCATCACCTCGAACAGCTGGCGCTTGGACCAGATCTGCCGGGCGATGGTGGCGTCGACCATCTCCCGCTCCGGGTGCGCGTCCTGCTCGTTGAGCTTGTCCCGCTGGTCACGCAGCTGCTGCACGGAGAGCTTCTGGGTCGGCAGTTCGGCGAGCTTCAGCTCGCCCTTGCTCGGCTCCAACTTCTCCGGGTCCAGCTGGGCGCGGATCCAGGCGTCCATGCCCTCGCGCTTGATGTCGGCGACCACAGCGGGCGTCGCGCCGAAGGTGGCGCGCCGGGCCAGGTGCAGGATCGGGTCCTTGGCCAGCACCGTCTTCACTGTCACCTTGGTCGCCGCCGCGGCCGCCGCCGGGCCGGAGAAGGTCCGCCCACCGGCCGGCGCGTTCTTCTTCAGCGCCTCACCGGCCCGCGAACCCATGTAGCTTTCGTTCTGCTCGGTGTAGGTACGCACGGTGCTGGGCTGCTGGCCGCTGGGCCGCGCCGCGGTGCCGTCGGTCACCGTGCTGCCGGTCGCGTCGCCGGCCGCCGCTTCGTCGCCGAAGAGGCCACGGATCTGCGGGGTCATGGCGAGCGCCGCACCACCGGCGACGACGGCGGCGGTGCCACCGAGGGCCACCATCGCCTTACGTCGGCCGACCTTGCGACCCGGCTCGTTGTCATCGTCGAGGGTGGGCAGTCCGGTGCCGGCCGGCCGTGCCGGGGCCGGACGGCCGAGGCCCTCCGGGCCGACCCACTGCGGACCGCGCGGGGCGGGCGCGGGCTGCCCGGCGTACTGCTCACGCGGGTCGGCCGGCGCGGCGTAGCCGCCCTGGTGGGGGTGGGGCGAGTCGTAGCCGTAGGGCGCGGGCGTGTGGGGGTCGCCGTAGCCGTCAGCGCTGGGGTGCTGATGTCCGTCCCAACCGCGGTCGTCCCGCGGTCGACGTGGTGGCACATTCTGGTCGGCCATGTACCAATCCCGATTTCTGATGAGCGCCGGAAGCTGCTACCGGGCAGGTGCGGCAGGTGCGGCGACTGTTGCCTGAGGGGGTTGCTACGGCAAGGTAACCAAGGCCCCAGGGCCCTTCAAGGTGGCCGGAACCCACTCGTGAGGGCACTTAAGACAGCGCTCAACGCGACCTCGGCGGTGGGCGGTGGGACGGACCCGCCCGCAGACCTTCCCAGCAGGGCCTACGCGCGGCAGCCGAGCACGGATCGGACCACGCTGCCGTACGCGACAGTTTCGGCGCCGTTCACCACCAAAGGCAAACTTAAGGTTCAGGTAAGCCGGACATGAAGCGCGCTCGCGTGGAGGAAAAGTAGCAGCAACGGGCGAGCGTGAGCCGCCACCGCAGCGGGTATGCCGCCGAACCGCTGAACGCGTGAGGGGAAGGCAGCGCCATGCTCAGCAAAGAGGATCAGCGCAGATTCGACCAGATCACCCGTCAGCTCCGGGAAAGTGACCCGGCTTTCTTCAACCGGCTGGACCATCGGGCCCGAGCCCGCAGGGGCCGCTACCTGATGTTGTTGACCATCGTGCTGTGGGCGTCGCTGCCGGCGATAGCCGTGTTCGCCGGCCGACTCACCGGCGCGATCTGCGCGGTGGTGCTGGTCGCCAACGCCGCGATCATGTGGCGGTTCCGCCGCCGCTGGACGTGACTGCTCGACCGCTCGACGGGACGGCTCAACCGGTGGACGCGACAGCTCACCTGTCGGCCGGACCGAACGCCCGGTACGCGCGGCGCAACCGTTCGAGCAGTCCCGGCCCACCGATGGCCGGGGCCGGCGCTCCGAGCTGGCGCAGCAGCAGGTCGGTGCCGGTCACCAGCCGGGGCGGCCGATCCGGCAGCGGCACCGACGCGGACCAGAACCGGTCCGCCGCCTCCGCCAGCGGCGTCGCCGACAGCCCGGCGAGCGCCCGGGCGGCACCGACCGGCGCACCGGCGTCCACTGTCGACACCGCACCGTCCGGTCCGGACGGTGGGTCGACCGGCGGGGGCGGCGGTATGGCACCGGTGGTCGCGGCCCGCCGGGCGCGGAGTGCGTCGAGCAACTCCGCCCGGGACCGACCGCGCCAGTGCAGCAGCTCGAACGGGTCCGCGTCGAACGCCTCGGCCAGCAGGTAGAACGTCGCCGCGAGGTGCTTGCACGGCACCGCGAAGTCGGGGCAGTTGCAGCGCTGGGTCAACTCGTCCACGGCGGCCGGGAAGAGCGGCGCGCCGGCGGCGGCGAACAGCTCCTCCAACTCGTCGGGGAGGTCTCCGGCGAGCAGCCGGGCGCTGAAGAACGCCTGCCCGGCCAGCTCGTCCTCGATTCGGGACCAGAGCGCCGCCGGGAACGGCTTCAGCGCGATAGACACCTGGTACGGCTGCGGCCGGGAGCCCTGCACCACCGCCTTGACCCGCCCAGGTGTGATGTCGAGGGTGAGCACCTGACCGGCCCGCGCGTACGACCGGCCGCGGGTCAGCCGGGTGCCGAGCGCGAACGACTCCAGCACCTCCAGGAAACGCCGCGACCACCAGGACCGGCCGATCGCGCCCCGGGCACTGCGCGCCCGCAGACCCCCGTCGACCCGACGCGGGCGCCCGTAGTCGGCAAAATCCGTCACTCGACCACCGCGCCGGCTTCCAGGGCGAACAGGTCCCGCAACTGGCCGGTGGACAACTCGGTGATCCACTGCTCGCCGGTGCCGACCACCCGCTCGGCCAGGCTGCGCTTGTCGGCGATCATCGCGGCCACCTTCTCCTCGACAGTGCCGGCACACACGAACTTGCGCACCTGCACCCGTCGGCGCTGCCCGATCCGGAACGCCCGGTCGGTGGCCTGGTCCTCGACCGCCGGGTTCCACCACCGGTCCACATGCACCACGTGGTTCGCGGCGGTCAGGGTCAGCCCGGTGCCGCCGGCCTTGAGGGAGAGGACGAACAGCGGCGGACCCTCAGCCGACTGGAAACGCTGCACCAGGGCGTCCCGCTCGGCCTTGCCGAGGCCACCGTGCAGGAACAGCACCTCCCGGCCGAACCGCGCCGACAGGTGACCCCGCAACATCGCACCGAACTCGGCGTACTGGGTGAAGAGCAGTGCCCGCTCCCCCGCCGCCAGCACCTCCTCCAGGATCTCGGTGAGCCGAGCCAGCTTGCCGGAGCGGCCCTCCAGCGGTGAGCCGTCGCGCAGCAGCTGGGCGGGGTGGTTGCAGACCTGCTTGAGGCGGGTCATGGTGGCCAGCACCAGGCCGCGCCGTTCGATGCCGTCGCTGGTCTCGATCCGGGCGAGCATGTCGTCGACCACCACCCGGTACAGCGCGGCCTGCTCCGCGGTGAGGTTGCAGAGCACCTCCATCTCCAGCTTCTCCGGCAGGTCGGAGATGATCGACGAGTCGGTCTTGAGCCGGCGCAACACGAACGGGCCGGTGATCCGGCGGAGCCGCTCGGCGGCCTCGACGTCGCCGTGCCGCTCGATCGGCTCGGCGAACCGTTTGCGGAACGTCGCGGCCGGCCCGAGCAGACCCGGGTTGGCGAACTGCATGATCGACCAGAGGTCGGCGAGGCGGTTCTCCACCGGCGTGCCGGTCACCGCCACCCGCTGTCGGGCGGGCAGCGCGCGAACCGCCTCGGCCTGCCGGGTCGACGCGTTCTTGATCGCCTGCGCCTCGTCCACCACCACCCGGTGCCAGTCGATGCCGGCCAGGTCGGCGGCGTCACGGGCGGCCACCGAGTAGGTGGTGAGGACCAGGTCCGCGCCGTGCGCGGCCGCTGTGAACTCCGCCCCCCGCGCCCGCTCGGCACCATGGTGTACGTGCACCCGCAGCTCCGGGGTGAACCGGGCCGCCTCCCGCTGCCAGTTGCCGACCAGCGACATCGGACAGACCAGCAGCGTCGGCCCGGCCTCCGGCGGGTCCCCGGCGAGCAGCGCGAGCAGTTGCACCGTCTTGCCCAGCCCCATGTCGTCGGCGAGCACACCGCCCAGACCGAGCGAGCGCAGGAAGGCAAGCCATGCCAGCCCCCGCTGCTGGTACGGCCGCAGCGTCCCCCGAAAGCCCGGTGGCGGGTCCAGCGGGGTGAGCCGCCGCTCGACAGCGCCGGCGAGCAGGTCGCCCAGCGCCCCGTCGGCGGTCACCTCCAGCACCGGCAGTTCGCCGGTGGCCTCGCCGTCGGCCAGCCCGAGGCGGAGCAGGTCGGCGACGGTCAGCTCGCCCGCGGAGCGGAGCAGGCGCAGCCCAGCCGCGAGCCGCCCCGGGTCCAGCTCCACCCACCGGCCACGGAGCCGCACCAGCGGGGTCTTCGTCTCGGCCAGCGCCGCCAACTCCTCGGCGGAGAGCGGCTGGTCACCGAGCGCGATCTCCCAGCGGTAGTCGACCAGGGCGTCCAGGCCGACTCCGGCATCGGCGCCACCCACAGTGCCCGGCGCGGTGCGGCTGCGCGCTCGCAACCGGGCGCCCAGTCGCGCCGACGGACGCTGCCACCAGGACGGCAGCAGCACCCCGAAACCGGCCGCGTGCAGCACCGGGGCACCCGCGCTGAGGAACCGGTGCGCCCCCTCGACGTCGAGTTCCATCGCCTCCGGGGCGGCGGTACGCAGCGCGGCGTCCAGGTCCGGCCAGAGCCGACTGGCCCGGCCCAGCTCGGCGAGGAGCGTCTCCTGTGGGCTGGACGTCCGGCCGACCAGGCCGCCGAGGGTCTGCGGCGCTCGCCAGATGTCCCCGGCGTCGACGTGCAGGCCGGGCTCGTCCGCGGCCTGCAATCCGAACTCCAACCGCCAGCGCGCGGCACCGATCGACCCGACCGACACCGGCGCGCTGTCGGCAGGCACCGGCATACCGTCGGCGGGCACCGCTCGGGTGGCCAGGATCGGTTCGGTGACCTCGTCGGAGGCCGGCTCCACAAGGCGGAAACTGGCCCGCACCGGGCCACCGGCGGCGTCGCGCTGCCAGGCGTCCAGTTCGGCGGAGAGAGTGGACAGCCCGGCCGGGTCGATGGTGAAGTCCCGCTGCGGGCCGGCGAGCGCTGCCAACCAGGCCGGCGCCGGACCACCCGGGCGCAGCCCCCGGGCCAGCGTGGTGCTCGCCAGCGCAGCCCTCGCGGCGGCGTCGGTCAACGCGTCCAGCGCATCCGCGACCAGGGCGGCAGCGGTCAGCTCAGGTCCACTCGAACCAACGGTCGCCGCAGCAGACGTGGCGGCGCTCCCGGTGAGCCCCTGCGCGGCGGCGGTCGGCGCCGTTAGCGCGGCGACGGCAGGCGGCAGGACGGCGGCTCGGGCGGCCGGTGGCAGGGCCAGCGCCAGCGAGCGCGCCCAGGCGGCGTCGGTGCCGGTCAGCAGCGGACGCCAGACCGCCTGCGCGGGCACCTGCCCGGCATCGCCCGACGCCGCCGTCGCGCCAGCGCCGGGCATCCGGTCACCCGCCGTCGTGCCAGCACCGGGAGGCTGGTCGCCCGTCGTCGTGCGCACGCCGGGGAGGACGCGGCCACGGGTCACCAGGTCGGCGGCGAAGTCGGCCAGCTCGGCGAGGTGCCGCACTGTGGCCCCGGCCACCGCTGGGATGTCGTCCAGGGCTCGCAGCAGCGACAGGGCGTCGTCCGGGGCGTACACCAGGGTCGGGACCCGCCACCCGGCCAGTGTGAGCCGGCCGCGGACCGCAGGTGCGACGGTGGTCCGGATCAGCTCTGGTGAGTCGGTCGGCGCGCCCGCCAGGGTGGGCAGGGTGAGCAGCGTGGTGTCCGGCCGGCTCGGCTCGGCGGCGTCGGCGAGGACGGCGGCCAGGTCGGTGTGCCCGGCGGCGAAGGGGTGCGGGCGTTCCCGGGCCGGCCGGCCCGAACGCGCAGCGGGAATCGGTGCGGCGCTGTCCTCGGCCCAGACGGCCAGGCCGCCCGTCGAGCTGCCGCCGGGCAACCACAGCCCGTGGATGACCAGCACCTGCTCCCCCTAGTCGCCGCCCGCCCCCAGAATAGGCGGCCCGCCCGACCAGACGGCCGCACCCACCGCCCCACTGCGCGATCTTGCAGTTCGTGTCGGCGTTCTGCGAACAGTGCACCTTTTGTCGCCACAGAATGTGCACGATCGCGGGGCTCAGAGCGCGCCGGCCTCGCCGTCGGTCAGCTCGCGCAGGATGTCGGCGTGGCCCGCGTGCCGGGCCGTCTCCTCGATCATGTGCACCAGAATCCAGCGCAGCGACACCTCACCGAGCTGCGGGTGCGGCACCACGTGGTCGAGGTCGATGCTCGCGGCGACCGCCCGGGAGCGGGCACAGGCCCGCTCGTACGCCTCGGTGAGCCCGCCGATGCTTTCCTGGTCGCTCAGCGTGAAGCTGGCGAGCGCGTCCTCCTCGGAGGTCAGGTAGACGTCGCCGGGCTCGGGGGCCAACAGGGTCGGGAACCAGTTCCGCTCGACCACTGTCAGGTGTTTGACCAACCCGGCGAGCGTGGTCGTCGACGGCACCAGTCGGCGTCGGGCGTCGGCGTCGGAGAGACCGCGCAGTTTGCGCAGCACCACGGCCCGGTGGAAGTCGAGGAACGAGGTCAGGACGGCGCGTTCGTCGCCGGTGCGGGCGAGCACCGGACCGAGCGTGGGATCGATCGTCTGCTCCATCCGCCGACCCTAGCCACGGGCCGGGCGCCCCGCTGCCCCGCTATCCGCTGCGGTCGGGCGCTTCGCCGGGCAGGATGGGCGCATGGCTTCATCCGTGCAGATCCTTCTCGTCGGCGGCACGGCGGACGGGCAGACCATCACCGTCGAACTGGACAGCAACGGCCGCCCGCCGCTGACCCACCACCACCTCGGCTCCGGTGGGCTGGCCGACGCGCAGATCTACGAGTTGGAGACCGCCCGCGAGGAGGCCCGCGAGTGGCGCTACCGGTGGACCGGCCCGGCGGTGTGACCGCCCGCTCAGACCCGGGTGAGGGCCTGGCTGCGCAGGCTCTCCAACACGCCGCGGGTGACCTCCGAGGTGCCCCGCGCCTGATCGCACACCTCCGCCACCCGTCGTGCGGTGGCCTCGGCGCGTTGCTCCCGCTCGTCCCAGAGCCGGTCCACCTCGGCCAGCAGCGGCCCCTCGACCTCCCGCTCCACGCCGCGTAGCGCCGGCACGCCGAGCCGTTGGGCCAGGTCGAAGACCTTGCCGGCGTACGGCAGGGGCAGGAACGGCGTACCGACCATCGCCGCGAAGATCAGGAAGTGCAGGCGCATGCCGACGGCCAGGTCGAAGTGGCGCATCAGCCCCAGCACCTGCTGCGGAGAGTAGGTGCCGTGCAGGATTCGACCTCGTTCGGCGGCGACCATGTGCGACAGCACGCCGTGGGAGTGCCGGATGTCGTCGCGCTCCATCGGCACGAACAGCACGTACGCGTCGATCCGGTGCACCAGGAAGTCACCGATCTGGGCCAACAGCCGGTGGTAGCCGTCCACGTCGAGGCGTTCGGCGGCCCGGCCCGGCTCCCGCACGCTGATCCCGACGAGGCGCTTGCCGACCGGCACACCCTCCTCGGCCAGCAGGTGGGCCGGGAACTCCTCCGGTTGCAGGAGGAACGCCGGGTCCGCGGTGACCGTGATCGGGTTGAGCAGGCCGGCCTCCTCCAGCACCATCCGGGACTCCTGGTCCCGGACGGTCACCTGGGTCGCGCTGGCGAGCGTCTCCCGGACCATGCCGGTGTCCACCCCGTCGCTGAGCGGCCCGACCCCCACCGCGTACGTGATCAGCGGCAGGCCGCGTTCCTGGGCCACCCGGACCACCCGCAGGTAACGGCGGGCCTCCCGGTCGTACAGGATGCCGCCACCGCCCAGGATGAGCAGGTCGAGCTGGGCCAGGACCAGGGCCGAGTCGGTACGGCTCACGCCCTCCCAGGGCACCGCTTCGACGTCCGGGTGTGCGGCCCGGGTGTGCTCCGGGTTCCGAGAGAAGACGATGATCCGGGCGTTCGGTTCCTGCGTGCGCAGATCGGTGAGCAGGCCGGTGAGGATCGCCTCGTCGCCGAGGTTTCGCCCACCGTACGAGCCGAGCACACCGATGGTCAGTCCGGCGCCGTGCGTCATCCGTCGCTCCTCCCCAGGTGCGGTCCGCGCCGGTTTCCCGCTGGGCAGGTGAACAGTCCTGCCGAAGGGACCCGTCAGCGGGGCCGCCGCCGGCTCAGCCCGCCGTGGTGAGGCGCTTCGCCATCTGCTGCGAGGTGACCTCGAAGCCCAGACTGCGGTAGAGGCCGATCGCCACGGTGTTCGTACCGAAGACGTTCAGACCCAGCTCGGGCACGCCGAGCTGGGCGAGTTCGGCCTCGATGAGCTGGATCATCCGCCGCGCGTACCCGCGTCCCCGGTGCTCCTCGTGCACCTCAATGTTGTGGATCCAGGCCTGGTCCGGGGCGGCGGCCGTCGGCAGGGTCACCCAGATCCAGCCGATCTCGGTGTCGCCGACCCGGCCCACCCGCAGCAGGGCCCTCTCGGTGGCCGCGCCCGCCGGCAGCGACTCCCGGATCTGGTTGACCGACCGGTCGAGGGCCGCCTCCGGGGTCATCCCCCGGTGCGCCACCAGGTCCTCGGCGTACCCCTGCTCCAGTGATCCGAGCAGGCGGGCCAACTCCTGTGCCGTCATCGGCGTCAACGTCAACTCCACAGCGTCTCCCCTTCGTCGTCGCGAGCGGGTGGCCACCTCGGAACTTCCATTTCCCGCCCGCACCAGTGATCGCCGGGCGGGTCAGGGCACAGTGGGTGCCGACTCCAGCTGGTGCGCCAGTTGGGCCAGGTCGTGCAGGCGCAGGTCGCCGTCGAGGCCCTTCAGCGCGGCGGTCATCGCCCCGGCCGCCCGCCCCGCCCGCAGGCCGACCTCGGCGTCCTCGACGACCAGGCACCGCGCCACCGGTACGCCCAGCAGCGCCGCGCCCCGCAGGTAGCCCTCCGGGTCCGGCTTGCCGACGCTGACGTCCTCCACCGTGACGAGCACCGGCGCCTTGATGCCGGCGGCGCCGAGCCGGGCCTCGGCGAGCGGCGTGTCGGCGCTGGTCACCACCGCCCAGGGCAAGCCCAGCCGGGCCAGCGCGTTCAGCAGCTCGTGCGCCCCGGAGGTGGCCGTCACGTCGGACAGGTCGTCGTACTGCAACGCGAGCTGTCGTGCCGCGGCGGCGGCGACCGCCGCCTCGTCGAGCGCGGGCAGCAGCCGGCGGATGGTCCGGTCGGCCGGGCTGCCGTGCGCGATCGCCAACGCCGCCGCCAGGTCGACGCCGTACTCGGCGGCCCACCGCTCCCAGGCCCGCTCCACAGCGGCGTCGGAGTCGACAAGGGTGCCATCCATGTCGAAGAGCACCGCGCCAATGCCTGCCAGTTCCACGACCACGCTCCCCGAATCGCTCGCCCCACCCTCCCCCACCTCGCAAGATCCGCGCAACTTCGGTGATCCTGCTGTCTTGTCGCCTGGTGAGGCGGCAGGATCCGCGACGTTGCGCGGATCATGGCGGACCGCCAGGTCCGCAGGCCGTCGATGATCGCGGGTATCGGACCTCGAGGTCGGAGCGAGACGTCCGATGGCCGCCAGACGGGAGGGCTGCGCGGCCAGATGATCGTTTGCATGACGACGACACTCAACAACAGGGTCGCCCTGGTGACCGGGGGTTCCCGGGGCATCGGAGCCGGCATCGCGCTGCGCCTTGCACAGGACGGGGCCGACGTGGCGCTGACCTACCGGCAGGACGCCGAGCGGGCCGCAACCGTGGTGAAGCAGATCGAGGCGCTGGGCCGCAGAGCGCTGGCAATCCAGGCGGACGGCGCCGACCCGGCCGCCGTGCGGGGCGCGGTCGACCGGGCGGCCGCCGAACTGGGTCGGTTGGACATCCTGGTCAACAACGCCGCGGTGTTCCTGGTCGGCGCCCTGGACGACCTCGGCTCGGCAGAGATGGAGCAGACGATCGCGGTCAACATCAGGGCACCGTACGTCGCCGCGCGGGCGGCGCTGCGACACCTGGGCGACGGCGGACGGATCATCAGCATCGGCAGCAACGTCGGTGAACGGGCGGTATTTCCCGGGCTGACGCTCTACGCGATGAGCAAGACCGCTCTGGTCGGGCTGACCCGGGGCCTGGCCCGTGAACTGGGCCCACGGGCCATCACCGTCAACCTGGTCAACCCCGGGCCGACGGACACCGACGCCAACCCGGCGGACGGACCGAACGCGGCGGCGATCAGCGGATTCACCGCCGTCGGCCGGTACGCTCGCCCCGCCGATATCGCGGCCACCGTCGCACACCTGGCCAGCCCCGAGGCCAGCTACGTGACCGGTGCGGTGGTCAACGTGGACGGCGGCTTCACCAGCTGAGGAACCCGGGCGGTGCCGCCGCGCCATCCGGCGCCGCCCGGCCTCAACGCAGGAACGCGGCTCGTCACCCTTCGTGACCCAACACCGCGCGCACCGCGTCGACGAACAAGATTCGGCGCTTCGTCCGTACCTCGATCGCCGCGAGCCAGCGCTCCCGGTGCCGGTCGCGCAGCGGCGCGCCCCCGTCGCCCGGCTCGTCGGCGAGCCGGCGCTGGTCGGCGTACTCGGTGGTGAGGCTGGTCAACACGGCCCGGCCGGCCACCGCGACCTCCGCCGGGCCCTCCAGCAACACCAGGTTGTACGCCTCGTCCACGGCGCGCATGGCCGCGTACGCCTCGTCGTAGCCGGGCACCGGCTCGCCCCCGCCGACGTCGAGCCACCGCCGGTCCAACTGCCGGTACGCCTGGTCGCAGGCGCTCAGGAACCCGACGTACGCGTCCCGCCGCAGCTCATCGCGACGCGTCGCCCGGCGCTCGGCACTCTCGTGTCTGGCGACGGTGAGCTGGTGGGCCAGTTGCCGACGGGTGCTGAGCGCGCCGACCAGCCCGGTCAGGGCGGCGGCGGCCAGCGTGGACAGTGAGGTGATCAGCGCGACGGCGACGGTGTCCTGCACCAGCCCATCATGGCGGTGCCCGAATCTGGAGCCGTCGCCGGTGGCAATTTGCGTCCCTGTCACCTCTCGTTAGGTGCGCTGGCCTTCTGCCTGATCGGTGGCAACTCAGCAACTGGAAACGCCGAGTGCCGCCCTGCTGAACTGCCAGGGATCGCTCGTATTTGACCTGGACCGATCCAGGTGTGCCGCCGGGCTTGCGGTACCGCTGGACGTCAGGGCAGTTCGTAGCCGGCTTCCTCGACTGCGGCACGTACCTCGGCGATGTCGAGAGGTCCATCGCTCGTCACCGTGACGGTGTCGCGTTCGACGTCCACTGCCACAGTGGTGACACCGGGAATCCGTTCGATCTCCTCGGTGACGAAGCCTGCGCAGTGCCCGCAGGCCATACCGATCACCCGATAGCTGCTGACGGTCATGCCGGCGACTGCCGTCGGTCGGGTGCCTCTGGTGGCGAGGACTCTGAGCTGACCTCGGCTGGAGCGGCACCGCTGACCTTGGCGGGGACCGATCGGGTGAGCATGTGCGCCCGGCGCATCCGCCCATCAGCAGCGAACTGCCCGAAGAAGTGGACGTCGACGCTGCCCTCGCGCTTGGAGGTCTGAAAGTGCAGGGTGTAGCGGGCGGCGATACGGTCCTCGTCCGCTATCGCCTCATGCACCTCCCACCGGGCGCCGGTCTGGTGTTTCCGGGCCGGTCGGGTGTGCGCGATGAGCTTGGCGCGGTCCATCAGGTTGCCGTCGGCGACCTGCACAATGTCGGGCGTGTGGTACCGATCAACGATCACCGTCGGGTCTTCGTCACCGCGAGCCAGGTCGCTCATGAAGGAGGTGAAGAAGTCGGTGATGAACTTCTTCGGGTCGGTGCCATCGAGCGCGCCCATCTCACCCACCATCAGCTCGTGATCCCCGCTGAATCTTTACAGCTCGTAAAATATCTATCTCCGAGAAATTTGGCAAGGTGTAAGAGATGAGTCGTTCAGTGGAGCGCAACCGTCGCGCCGACGCCCGTCGCAACTACAGCGCAATCCTCGATGCGGCAATCCGGCTACTCGACGCGCAGCCCGATGCCAGCCTCGACGCCATCGCCACCGATGCAGGGCTGACCCGGCAGACCGTCTACGCCCACTTTCCATCCCGCGAGCACCTGATGGCCGCCATCGTCGACCGGATCACCGACGACGCCGTCGCCGCGATGGACGCCGCCGAGCCAGACACCGGTGCCGCCGCAGACGCGCTGATCCGGGTGCTCGAGGCCGGTGCCCAGATCGCGGCGCGCTATCCGGTCCTGGTCCAGCAGATCGCGGCACTTCCGGTGAGCCCGGACGTCGACGTGGCACGCCACGCCCCGGTCGCCGAACGAATAACTCGGGTGATCCAGCGCGGTCAGGCGAGCGGCGAGTTCGACAGAGGACTCCCCGCCGACTGGCTCGCCGCGATCACGATCAAGATCGGCCACGCCGCAGGCGAGGAGGTCGACGCCGGCCGGATGACCCACGCCGAGGCTGCCGACGCGCTGCGTACCGCCCTGCTCCGAGTGCTCCGCCCCGGGAACTGATTTTCTCGGGGAGGCTTCGTTGGCGGTGAAGGGTGGGCGCGGCAGGTTTCGAACCTGCGACCCCTCGCTTGTAAGGCGAGTGCTCTCCCACTGAGCTACGCGCCCGGATCGCCCGTGTGGCGGGCCGGTGGCTGGCAAGCTTACCTGCCCGCCACCGACCCGGGCGCACGGCGTACCCCGGTCAGGTTGTCGCTTCGGCGATGGCCTTGCGCCAACCCTGCTGGTCGCGGGCCTCGCCCGGGCCGTTCATCTCGGCGAAGCGGACCACACCGGTCTTGTCGATGAGGAAGGTGCCCCGGTTGGCGAAGCCGGCCACGTCGTTGAAGACCCCGTACGCCTGGGCGACGGCGCCGTGCGGCCAGAAGTCGGCGAGCATCGGGAACTGGTAGCCCTCACGGTCGGCCCAGATCTTGTGGCTGTAGGCCGAGTCGACGCTGACGGTAAGCACCTGCACGTCGTCGTTCACGTATTCGCCGAGGTTGTCGCGCACCTCGCCCAACTCGCCCTGGCAGGTGCCGGTGAAGGCGAGCGGGTAGAAGACCAGCAGCACGGCGCGCCTGCCCCGAAAGTCCGATAGGCGGACCTCCTGGTTGTTCTGGTCCTTGAGCACGAAGTCGGGTGCTTCGGCACCAACCTCGATGGGCATGCGAACTCTCCTCGCGTCGAGTCGGGGCGACCGCGTCAGCCTGCTACCCGGCGGTGGGCGGACCGTCGGGCGAGCGGATCGGCGCTGGCTACTTCTTGGCCTTGGCCCCTCGACGCAGCACCAGACGGGCGCCGCTCCAGTCCCGGCCGGCGTTGACGGTCGAGGTCTGCTGAAGGCCGGCGGTGGGCGCGGACTCCGCGACCTCACTCGGCTCGACGTGACCCTCGCGCCCCGCCTTCGGGGTGAGCAGCCACACGACGCCGTTGTCGGCCAGCGGGCCGAGGGCATCGACGAGCAACTCGAAAAGGTCACCGTCGCCGTCCCGGTACCAGACCAGCACCGCGTCGACCACCTCGTCGGTGTCCTCGTCGACCAGATCTCCACAGCGGTCGGTCAGGGCGTCTCGGAGATCCTGGTCGACGTCGTCGTCGTACCCCATCTCCATGACGACCATCCCCGGTTCGATTCCGAACCGGTCCGCCAGGCTGCGTACCCCGTCGGCGGCCTGACCAGCGGTCGCGCTCACTGTCGCGTGCCTCCTCATCTCGTCCCTGCTCGCGGCGTCGGTGCGACGCCGTCAGGCAAAGTCCACACAGTTGTTGGTCTTCGCGCAAGTGGCGCACCGGGTGGAACGGAATTTACCGTGCCAGCAGCGTACGGGCACCGTCGGTA
Organism: Micromonospora salmantinae; assembly: GCF_022230905.1. Lineage (NCBI taxonomy): Bacteria > Bacillati > Actinomycetota > Actinomycetes > Micromonosporales > Micromonosporaceae > Micromonospora > Micromonospora salmantinae. Next base: position 156,844 of record NZ_JAKKFG010000042.1, on the reverse strand, counting down.
ATGGCTTCGGCGGAGACCAGTACGTGACGTGCTGCCGGACCTAATGGTACAAACGAGTCAACTCCCGCCACTCGACGTGCGGCACCGACATATCCGGCGTCGACCAGCGCGGCGATCACGCCCTCGCCGACCCCGCCGGAGCGGCGCGTCTCGTCCACCACCAGCACCCGGCCGGTCGCCGAGGACTCCCGGATGATGTCGGCCACCGGCAGCGGAGCCAGCCAGCGCAGATCCACCACGCGGGTGCCCACCCCCTCCTCGGCGAGGACGGCCGCGGCCCGCAGCGACATCCGTACCCCGTTACCGAAGGTGATGATGGTGAGGTCGTCCGCCGAGCCGACCCGGTAGACCCGGGCCCGCCCGATCGGCACGTGACCGGCCACCCACCCACCTGGCTCCGGATAGCCGGCCAGCCACTCCCCGTCACCCTCCGTGTACAGGTCGCGGGTATGGTAAAGCGCGATCGGTTCCAGGAACACGCAGACGCTGCCGTCCACCGCCGCGCTCGCCAGACAGGTCCGCAGCATGGGCGCGGCATCGTCCGGCCGCGCCGGCACCGCGACCACCAGACCGGGCACATCCCGGAGTACGGCCACCGAGTTGTCGTTGTGGAAGTGCCCGCCGAACCCCTCCTGGTACGCCAGGCCCGCCACCCGCACCACCATCGGGTTGCGGAACGCACCCTGCGAGAAGAACCGCATGGTGGCCGCCTCACCGCGCAGCTGGTCCTCGGCGTTGTGCAGGTACGCCAGGTACTGGATCTCCGGCACCGGCAGCATCCCGGCCAGCCCGGCACCGAGGCCCAGCCCGAGCACCGACGTCTCGTCGAGCAGGGTGTCGAAGACCCGGGCCGCCCCGAACCGGTCGCGCAGCCCCTTCGTCACCCCGTACACGCCGCCCTTGGCCGCCACGTCCTCACCGAAGAGCGCCATCTGCGGGTGGTCGAGCATCCCGTCGGCGAGCGCGGCGTTGATGCTCTGCGCCAGGGTCATCGGCCCGGCCAGCTCCGGCGGCTTCCCACCGAACGCCTCCGCCCGGGCGCCGGCGCCCGGCCCGCTGGCCCGCGCCGCGGCGTCGGCCACCGCCCGCGCCACCCGCACCGGACGTCGTGGGGCCAGCGTCGACACCACGTCGGCCGCGGAGGCCAGCTTCGGCTCGCCCAGCACCTCCTCGGCCAGCCGGCGTACCTGCCAGCCGGTCTCGTCGTACCGGGCCAGCAGCTCCTCGCCGGTCGCGACGCCGGCGTCGACAAGCAGCCGCGCGGTGGCGGCCACCGGGTCCCGGGCCAGGTCCTCGGCCAGCTCGGCCGGACTCCGGTACGCCGACTCCGCGTCCGCCCCGGCGTGCCCCATCAGCCGCACGGTGCGCAGGTGCAGCACGGCGGGCCGCCGGTTGCGGCGTACCCAGGCCGCGGCCTCCGCCGCCACCTCGTACGTCCGCACCGGGTCGGCCCCGTCCGCGCTGAAGTAGCGGATGCCCGGCTTGGCCCGCAGGGTCGCCTCGACCCAGCCCTCCGGCGAGCGGACGCTGATGCCCAGCCCGTTGTCCTCGCAGACGAAGAGCACCGGAATCCGCAGCCCGGCGTGGTCGTACCACCCGGCGGTGTTGAAGGCGGCGGTGGCGCTGGCGTGGTTGACCGAGGCGTCGCCGAAGGAGCAGACCACTATGGCGTCCGGTGGCCAGGGGGCGTGCGTGGCGCCGGCGCCGCTGCCGACCCGCACGCCGGCCCCGGTACGCCGTCCGGCGCTGTCCAGCCGGCGCAGCCGCTCCACTGCCAGTCCCATTCCGACCGCGCGGGGCAGGTGCGAGGCGATGGTCGAGGTGGTCGGCACGATGGCCAGGTCGGCCCGGCCGAACACCTTGTGCCGTCCCCCGGCGATCGGTTCGAGGCTGGACGCGACCATTCCGCGCAGCACGTCCCGGGCCGCGTCGGCGTACGCCGCGAACCCGTTGGCAGCTCCGGTCGCCGAGGTCGGTGCGGTCCCGGCCGGCTCCGATTCGGACACCTGCGGATCGACGGTCGGCTCGGGTTCGCGGGTCGACGCGCCGTCGACTGTCGACTCACTGTCGGCGGACCGCTCGACGCCAACGGCCCGCGCTCGGTCGACGTCCTGGTCGGCGGCGGCGGGCGGCTCGGAGTCGGTGGCCAACGTCGGGTCGGCGGACGGCTCGGAGTCGGTGGCCAGCACCGGGTCGGCGGCGACCTGGGCGGCGCGCAGGCAGTAGAAGGCGCCCGAGCGGTAGTGCAGCAGCGCCGGATCGGTGGGACGTAGCGCGGCGGCGACAGCGGCGTTGCCCTCGTGCCCGGCCGAGCCGATCGTGTAGAAACCCTCCCCGAAGCTGCGCAACCAGCGGCCGGCCAGGTCGAGCTGCCGGCTGGTCACCTGCGCGTCGAACAGGTCAAGCACCTGCGCGCCGCTCAGCGGGGCGTCGTCGGTGACCGGGTCGGCGGGGTCACGCCGCCGCTCGGCGGCAGGCAGCGCCGCCAGCGTCTCCCGGAACCGGTCGTCGAGATCTTGCGGGGTGGTCACGTCGGACAGCATTACCGACGGAAGCCCCGCTCGCCCAGTGGGACACGGCCGGCGGGGGTGCGCTCACTCCGGCCCGAAGGACTCCGGACAGCCGCCGTCGGACACCTTCCAGACCAGGTCACGAAGGGTGCTCAGCTCCTCGTCGCTCAGCCCGGACAGGAGTCGGGAGTCGGACATCACCTCGATCACCCGGGCTCGCACGACGCGGCCCTCCTCGGTCACCACCAGTGTCTTCTGCCGCCGATCCGTCGGGTCGGTGCGGCGCTCGACCAGCCCGGCCTGCTCCAGCTTGTCGACCAGCACCGTCACGTTCGACCGGTCGCAACCCAACTGACCGGCGAGATCCCGGGCCGGCAGTGGGTGGTCCGGGTCCAACTCCCCCAGCGCCCGGGCCGCCGCCGGGGTGAGCCCCAAATCGGCGAACGCGGCACCCTGCCGGTGTCGCAACGCGGCGGTGACGTGCGCCATTCGCCGCACCACATCGACGGCGAGACCGGCCCGATCCGCCGGACCGCTCACCGCGGAACCCATTTGCCGCGTCACGACCACATCGTACGCACGCCATCTCACCGCCCAGGTCACCGATCAAACTCCTCGGCGAGGACTGGAACCCCGCGGGGGCGGATCGACCGCGATCATCGGTGTTCGACTGCCGGCGACGGACCGGGGCCCTCGCCGTCACCTCCCGGCCACCAACGCTCGCGAGGCTCCCCTAGTCACGAGAGATCGGATTCTGGGGAGGATTTCGTGTCACTGTCCCGACGTACCATCCTGCTGTCCGGCGCCGCACTCGGCGCCGCGGGCGCGGTCACCGGGCTGCCGGTGGCGGCCGGCGCGGCGGCGGCCCACCGGCCGCTGACCTACCCGTTCACCCTCGGTGTCGCCTCCGGCGACCCCGACCACGACGGCTTCGTGCTGTGGACCCGCCTGGCCCCGCAACCACTGGCCGAGGACGGCCTCGGCGGCATGCCGGACCGCGACGTGCCGGTGCACTGGGAGCTGGCCGCCGACGAGCGGTTCCGGCACGTGGTGCGCCGTGGGGTCGCGGTCGCCCGCACCCGCTCGGCGCACAGCGTGCACGTGGAGCTGGCCGGCCTGCTGCCCGGGCGCGAATACTTCTACCGGTTCCGCGCCGAGCGACACCTCTCGCCGATCGGGCGCACCCGCACCGCTCCCTCACCGTCGAGCATGCCGGCCGCCCTGGCGATGGGCTTCGCGTCCTGCTCCCAGTACGAGCACGGCTACTTCACCGCCTACCGCCGCCTCGCCGAGACCGAGCCGGAGCTGATCCTGCACCTGGGCGACTACCAGTACGAATACGCCCCGGACACGTACAACGTCCCGGGTGGCAACCCGCGTGACCATGAGGGACCGGAGACGCGGACGCTGGCCAACTACCGGCAGCGGCACGCCCAGTACAAGACCGACACCGACCTGCAGGCCGCGCACGCGGTGGCGCCCTGGGTGGTGGTGTTCGACGACCACGAGGTGGAGAACAACTGGGCCGACGAGGTGCCCGAGGCGCCGGACCCCGAGTTTCCCGCGCGTCGGGCGGCGGCGTTCCAGGCGTACTACGAGAACATGCCGCTACGACGCACCTCGATCCCCCGGGGCATCGACATGCAGCTCTACCGGAGGGTGCGCTGGGGGCGGCTGGCCACGTTCCACATGCTCGACACCCGGCAGTACCGCGACGACCAGGCCTGCGGCGACGGCTACCGGGACTGCGCGGCGGCATCGGACCCGGGCCGTTCCATCACCGGTGCGGAGCAGGAGGCGTGGCTGCTGGACGGCTTCCGCCGTTCGGACGCCCGGTGGGACATCCTGGGCCAGCAGGTCTTCTTCGCCCAGCGGGACAACAACGCCGGCCCGCTCACCGTCACCAGCATGGACGCCTGGGACGGCTACGTCGCCTCCCGGGACCGGATCACCCGGGGTTGGCTCGGCGCCGGGGTGCGCAACCCGGTGGTGCTGACCGGCGACGTGCACGCGCACTGGGCCAGCGACCTCAAGCTGGATTACTCCGACCCGACCTCGCGCACCGTCGGCACCGAGCTGGTCTGCTCGTCGATCACCTCGACCGGCGACGGCGCGGACTCGGTCTCCGGCTCGCACCCGTGGTTCGCGTTCAACCCGCACCTACGCTTCCAGAACAACCTGCGGGGGTACGTCCGCACGACGATCACTCCGGGGCAGCTCACGGCCGACTTCGACGTACTGCCGTACGTCACTCGGCCGGACGCGCCCGCGTACACGCGGGCCTCGTTCGTGATCGAGGACCGGGTGCCCGGCCTGCACCAGACGGCGGACAACCCGCTCCCGTCAGCGGCTCGCACTGCCGCGCCGTCCGCGGACCCCGGCCAGCAGACCGTCCACCAGGAGACCGTCCGCCCGTAACCCGCTCTACGCCTCACGATCCGCGCAACATCAGGGATCTTGTTGCCTCGCCGTGCATTGAGGCAGCAGTTTCAGGGATGTTGTGCGGATCTTGAGGCGGGACGACGGCGACGACGGACCGGGACGGTGGTCAGGCGGGGAGGAAGGAGAAGCGGACCTGGCGGGTCGGGTTGTCGCCGTTGGTGTCGACGAGGCAGATCGACTGCCAGGTGCCGAGCGCCAGTCGACCGCCGAGCACCGGCAGCGTGGCGTACGGCGGGATGAACGCCGGCAGCACGTGGTCGCGGCCGTGGCCGGGCGAGCCGTGTCGGTGCCGCCAGCGGTCCTCGGTGGGGAGCAGGTCGTCCACGGCGCTGAGCAGGTCGTCGTCGGACCCCGACCCGGTCTCGATGATCGCCAGGCCGGCGGTGGCGTGCGGCACGAACACGTGCAGCAGGCCGTCGCCCTCGCCCGAGACGAACTGCTGGGCCTCCGCGGTGATGTCCCGGACGGTCGGTCGGGACCCGGTCTGGACGGTGATCACGTCGCTGCGCATACGTCGCATTCTGCCGCAGGGTGCGGTCAGGAACTGCCGCCACCGCCGCCAGAGTCGCCGCCACCGGACCACCCGCCACCGGAGTCACCGCCGGACCAGCCCCAGCCGGACCAGCCTCCCCCGGAGTCGCTGCTGCCGCCGGCGGGCTCCGGATCGTCGGAGCGGTCGTGGTCGCCGTCCCGCTGGCGGCCGACGTGCCCGCTCCCGGCGTCACCGGCGGGCATCGGGTGGAAGTGGTACCCGCCGCCGTCCGGGTCCGGACGACGGCGACGACGGCCATCCTGGCCGCTCAGACGGGCCGCGCGGATCGCGTCGCGCAGCAGGCCCGCGCCGAGCACGGCCACCAGGGCGCCGACGGCCACCAGTCCGACCATCGGCAGGCTGCCGGAGGCGAGGGCGACCGCGCCGATGACCAGGCCAACCACCCCAAAAACGATCATGCTTGCGGCGACCGCGACACGGCGTCCGTTCATGGCGGTAACGGTAGGAGTGGCGGTCAAACCGCTCAGGTTCCACAGGGCCGTCGCGCTAAGTTACCGGCGAGTACCTGTGTTCAGCATCGCGTCGGGGGCACCTAGACGTGACGACGGGTGCCACCAGGGGGCAGGATGGCGCTAGAGACCTATCCCACACACAACCGAGGGAACGCCTGTGGCTACGGAACGCAAGCGCCCGGTGATCAGCGACGGCCTACCGAGCCAGCTTCCGGACATCGACCCTGAAGAGACAAGCGAATGGGTCGAGTCGCTTGACGGTGTCATCGACGAACGCGGGGCCAAACGCGCCCGCTACGTCATGCTGCGCCTGCTGGAGCGGGCCCGTGAGCGCCAGGTCGGGGTTCCGCCCCTGACCACCACCGATTACATCAACACCATCCCGTCGGAGCGCGAGCCCTGGTTCCCGGGTGACGAGCACGTCGAGCGGCGAATCCGGGCGTACGTCCGGTGGAACGCCGCCATGCTGGTGCACCGGGCGCAGCGCCCGGAGATCGGCGTCGGCGGGCACATCTCCACCTTCGCCAGCTCGGCGTCGCTCTACGAGGTGGGCTTCAACCACTTCTTCCGGGGCAAGAACCACCCGGGCGGTGGCGACCAGATCTTCTACCAGGGCCACGCCTCCCCGGGCATGTACGCGCGGGCGTTCCTGGAGGGGCGGCTCAGCGAGCACCAGCTCGACGGGTTCCGCCAGGAGCTGTCGCACCCCGGTGGTGGGCTGCCCTCGTACCCGCACCCTCGGCTGATGCCGGACTTCTGGGAGTTCCCCACCGTCTCGATGGGCCTCGGCGGTCTGAACGCGATCTACCAGGCCCGGTTCAACCGGTACCTGCAGCACCGCGGCATCAAGGACACCTCCCAGCAGCACGTCTGGGCGTTCCTCGGCGACGGCGAGATGGACGAGCCGGAGACGCTCGGCGCCATCGGCGTCGCCGCCCGCGAGGAGCTGGACAATCTCACCTTCGTGATCAACTGCAACCTGCAGCGGCTGGACGGCCCGGTCCGGGGCAACGGCAAGGTCATGCAGGAGCTGGAGGCGTTCTTCCGGGGTGCCGGCTGGAACGTGATCAAGGTCGTCTGGGGTCGTGAGTGGGACCCGCTGCTCGCCGCGGACACCGACGGCGCGTTGGTCAACCTGATGAACACCACGACCGACGGTGACTACCAGACCTACAAGGCGGAGTCCGGCGCGTACGTGCGGGAGCACTTCTTCGGCCGTGACGCACGGACCCGCAAGATGGTCGAGCCGCTCAGCGACGACGAGATCTGGAACCTCAAGCGGGGTGGGCACGACTACCGCAAGCTCTACGCGGCCTACAAGGCGGCCACCGAGCACACCGGTCAGCCCACAGTCATCCTGGCGAAGACGATCAAGGGTTGGACCCTCGGCTCGCACTTCGAGGGCCGCAACGCCACCCACCAGATGAAGAAGCTGACGCTGGAGGACTTGAAGACCTTCCGCGACCGGCTCTACCTGGACATCCCGGACTCGGCGCTGGAGGACAACCCCTACCTGCCGCCGTACTTCCACCCCGGCGAGAAGTCCGAGGAGCTGGCGTACCTCAAGGAGCGGCGCGAGCAGCTCGGCGGGTACCTGCCCTCCCGGCGGACCAGCACGAAGCGGCTGGCCATCCCCGGCCCGGAGCGGTTCGCCGACATCAAGCGCGGCTCGGGCAAGCAGAAGGTGGCCACCACGCAGGCCTTCGTCCGTCTACTCAAGGACGTGATGAAGGACAAGGAGTTCGGCAAGCGTTGGGTGCCGATCATCCCGGACGAGGCCCGCACCTTCGGTCTCGACTCGATCTTCCCGACCGCGAAGATCTACTCGCCGCACGGCCAGCGCTACACCTCGGTCGACCGCGAGCTGTTCCTGTCGTACAAGGAGTCGACCTCCGGGCAGATCCTGCACGAGGGGATCAACGAGGCCGGTTCGGTGGCCTCGTTCACCGCGGCCGGCTCGGCGTACGCCACGCACGACGAGCCGATGATCCCGATGTACATCTTCTACTCGATGTTCGGGTTCCAGCGGACCGCCGACGGGCTGTGGGCCGCGGCCGACCAGATGGCCCGGGGCTTCCTGCTCGGCGCCACAGCGGGTCGGACCACGCTCAACGGTGAGGGCCTTCAGCACGAGGACGGGCACTCGCTGCTGATCGCCGCGACCAACCCGGCCGTGGTGGCGTACGACCCGGCGTTCGCGTACGAGATCGCGCACATCCTGGAGCAGGGTCTGCACCGGATGTACGGGGACGCGCAGGAGAACGTCTTCTACTACCTGACGGTCTACAACGAGCCGACGCTTCAGCCGGCCGAGCCGGCCGACGTGGACGTGGAGGGCCTGCTCAAGGGCATCTACCGCTACTCGCCGGCACCGCAGGTCGACGGCCCGAAGGCCAACCTGCTCGCCTCGGGCACCGGGATGCAGTGGGCGCTCAAGGCCCAGCAGCTCCTCGCCCAGGACTGGGGGGTGGGCGCCGACGTCTGGTCGGTGACCTCCTGGACCGAGCTGCGCCGCGACGCGGTGGAGACCGAGGAGTACAACCTGCTCAACCCGGGCGCCGAGGCGAAGGTCCCGTACATCCAGCAGAAGCTGGCCGAGGCGGACGGGCCGAAGATCGCGGTCAGCGACTTCATGCGCGCGGTACCGGATCTGATCGCCCGCTGGGTACCCGGCGACTACACGTCGCTCGGCACCGACGGTTTCGGCATGTCGGACACCCGGCACGCGCTGCGCCGGCACTTCCACGTGGACGCGGAGTCGATCGTGGTGGCCACGCTGCGGCAGCTCGCCCGCAGCGGCGCGGTGGCGACCACGGTGCCGGCCGAGGCCGCCAAGAAGTACGCGATCGACGACGTCAACGCCGCCCCGGTCGGCGAGACCGGCGGCGACAGCTGATTCAGCACCATTGAAAAGGGCCCGGCGCATCAGCGCCGGGCCCTTTTGGGGTACGGAGCGGCGGTGGTCCGGGGGCCCTGGCGGGGATCCGGACCACCGCCGTCGCGGGTGACGCCGGGAGGATGGGCGCTCGTCAGCCGACGGCGGCCAGGTCGGTGAGCCGGGCCAGCGAGTCCTCCAGGTCGGCGCCGACCCGACGCAGTCCGAGGCGCAGCATGGCCGCCTTGACCGGGCCGGCCGGCCAGCGGACCACGATGAGGCGCACGATGGTCCCGCCCTCCTCCTCGTCTCCGGTGAGCTGGACGTAGATCTCGGTGCGTGCCTCCGCCCGAGATCCAGCGCCCTTGGCCCGTTCCCGCCAGCCGATCAGCGTCGGCTCCTGATAGGCGATCACCTCGGCCTCATGCGCCGAGCCGCGCCCAGCCTGGACGAGTTGTCGCCGCCCGAAGCCCTCTCCCGAGAGCACTTCGGCCGCTCGGACCCCGGCCAGCCAGGCCGGTAACTGCTCGGCCCGCTGTACGACATCCCAGACCACTTCAATTGGCGCCGCCACGTGCGCACTGCGTTCCACGAGGATCATTTCCGTCTTTCCTCCGGTGAGGACATCACACGATATCGGCACTCTATGCGTTAAATCGGACTTACCTGGACGGGTTCGGAAAAAGACACGCCGATCAACCATTGCGCATTGCGCCAGGCCGGCCTATGGCGCATTCATCGAGAGCGCCCTAAAGTCCCGAGCACGTTTCACGTTGACCGGGAGGGCGCATGTCGACCGCACCGATGCCCCAGTTCCCCACCGGCTTCCGCTGGGGCGTCTCCACATCGGCCCACCAGATCGAGGGCGCCACCACGGCCGACGGCCGAGCTCCGTCCATCTGGGACACCTTCGCGCGCTCCCCCGGGCGGATCAGCGACGGCAGCAGCGGCGAGGTGGCCTGCGACCACTACCACCGGCACACCGAGGACGTGGCGCTGCTGGCCGGCCTGGGTGTCTCCGCGTACCGGTTCTCCATCGCCTGGCCCCGGGTCCAGCCCACCGGCGCCGGCCCGGTCAACCCGGCCGGCCTGGACTTCTACGACCGCCTGGTGGACGAGTTGCTGGCCGCCGGCGTCGACCCGGTGGCCACCCTCTACCACTGGGACCTGCCGCAACCCCTCGAAGACGCCGGCGGCTGGATGCACCGCGACACCGCCGCCCGCTTCGCCGAGTACGCCGAGAAGAGCGCCGCCCGCCTCGGCGACCGGGTCCGGCTCTGGATCACCCTCAACGAGCCGTTCATCCACATGAGCCTCGGCTACGGCATGGGTGTGCACGCCCCCGGCCGGATGCTGCTCTTCGACGCCTTCCCGGTCGCCCACCACCAACTGCTCGGGCACGGGCTCGCCGTCGCCGCGCTGCGGAGCCACACCGCCAGCCCGGTGGCGATCGCCAACAACTACTCGCCGGTGCGGGTGCTCGGCGACCGCGACGCCGACCGGGCCGCCGGGGCGGCGTACGAGGCGCTGCACAACCGGCTCTTCACCGACCCGCTGCTCGGCCGCGGCTACCCGGAGCTGCCCGGCTTCGACCCGGGCGTCATCCACCCCGGCGACCTCGACACGATCGCCGCGCCGATCGACGTGCTCGGGGTGAACTACTACAACCCCACCGGCGTACGGGCGGCCGAGGAGGGTTCACCACTGCCGTTCGACCTCGTGCCGCTGGACGGCTACCCGCGCACCGCCTTCGACTGGCCGGTGGACCCCGACGGGCTACGCGAGCTGCTCGGCTGGCTGCGCGACACCTACGGCGACGCGCTGCCGCCCATCGAGATCACCGAGGGCGGCTGCGCGTACGACGACGCACCCGACGCCGACGGGCAGGTGGCCGACCCGGAGCGGATCGCGTACCTCGACGGGCACCTGCGGGCGGTCCGCGCCGCCATCGACGACGGGGTGGACGTACGCGGGTACTTCGTCTGGTCGCTGCTGGACAACTGGGAGTGGGCCGAGGGGTTCACCAAGCGCTTCGGTCTGGTGCACGTCGACTACGCCACCCAGAGGCGTACGCCGAAGTCGTCGTACACCTGGTTGCGGGACGTGATCACGGCCAGCCGGCCGGGGTCGGCGCGGTGACCACCCTCGACCCGACGCCGGCGTCGCTGCCGGCGGCGCTCGCCGAACCGACGGTGCCGGTGCGGCGCGGCTGGATCGGCCTGATCTTCGCGGCGAACCTCGGCGTGTGGATGGCGTTCTTCACGCCCATCCAGGTGCTGCTGCCGCAGCAGATCGAGCAGATCGCGCCCGGCGACAAGGAGAACATGCTGGCCGTGGTCACCGGCCTCGGCGCGCTGGCCGCGGTGCTGGCCAACCCCCTGGCGGGCGCGTTCTCCGACCGGACCTGCCTGCGGATCGCCGGCCGCGAGTTCGGTCGTCGGCACGTCTGGACGGCGGGCGGGGCAGTGCTCGGCGCCGCGGCCCTGGTGCTGCTGGCCCAACAACGGACCATCGTCGGCGTCGCCCTGGGCTGGGTCGCCGCGCAGGTCTGCTTCAACGCGATGCTGGCCAGTCTCACCGCCGCCATCCCGGACCGGGTCCCGGTGCGGCAGCGCGGCGGGGTCTCGGGGTGGGTGGGCATCCCGCAGGCGCTCGGGTTGGTACTCGGCGCTGTGCTGGTCACCGCCGTGGTCACCGGCAACGCCGCCGGGTACCTGGCCATCGCCGTGGCCATCCTGCTGCTGTCGCTGCCGTTCGCGCTGCTCACCCCCGACGAACCGCTGCCGCGTACCCATCGACCGGCGATCCGGACGCGGGCGCTGCTGGCCTCGATGTGGATCAGCCCCCGCCGGCACCCGGATTTCGCGTGGGCCTGGATCACCCGGTTCCTGGTCCAGTTGGGCAATGCCCTGGGCACCCTCTACCTGCTGTACTTCCTCAGCGACGGGGTGCGCCACCCCGACCCCGAGGGCGGCCTGCTGGTGCTGATCCTGCTCTACACGCTCGGGATGATGCTGACCGCCGTGGTCGCCGGCCGGATGTCCGACCGTTCCGGCCGCCGCAAGATCTACGTGATCGTCTCCGGGCTGATCATGGCGGTGGCGGCGCTGCTGCTCGCGGTGGCGCCGGTCTGGCCGATGGCGATCGTCGCGGCGCTGCTGCTCGGCGCCGGCTACGGCGTCTACCTCTCGGTGGACGCCGCGTTGATCACCCAGGTGCTGCCCCGGGCCACCGACCGGGCCAAGGACCTGGGCGTCATCAACATCGCCAACTCGGCGCCGCAGGTGCTCGGCCCGGCGCTCTCCGCCCCGCTCGTGGTGTACCTCGGCGGTTATCCCACGCTCTACGCGGTCACCGCAGTGGTCACCCTGCTCGGCAGCGCGCTGGTCGTCAAGATCCGCTCGGTGCCCTAGGGGGCGGTGGCGGAAAGCAGTCGCGTACCGCCGTAGGCTGGGGGACGTGACAGTACGTGTGCGCTTCGCCCCTTCCCCGACCGGTATGTTCCACGTCGGCGGCGCCCGCTCGGCGCTGCAGAACTGGATTTACGCCAAGCAGCAGGGCGGCGTGTTCGTGCTGCGCATCGAGGACACCGACGCGGCGCGCAACAAGCCCGAGTGGACCGAGGGCATCCTCTCCGCGCTGGACTGGATCGGGATCTCCCGGGGCAGCTACGAGGGCCCGTACTTCCAGTCGGCGAACGCAGGCGAGCACCGGGCCGCCGCCGCGCGCCTGAACGAGTCGGGCCGCGCCTACTACTGCGACTGCACCCGCGAGGACGTGCAGGCCCGCACCGGCTCGCAGTACCAGGGCTACGACGGCTACCACCGCGACCGTGGCCTCGGCCCCGGCCCCGGGCACGCCCTGCGCTTCCGTACGCCTGACGAGGGCGCGACAGTGGTGGTCGACCTGATCCGTGGTGAGCCCACCTTCGAGAACAAGCTCATCGAGGACTTCGTCATCGCCCGGGGCGACGGCTCGCCGGTCTTCCTGCTGGCCAACGTCGTCGACGACATGACCATGGGCATCACCCACGTGATCCGGGCCGAGGAGCACCTGCCCAACACCCCCAAGCAGCAGTTGCTCTGGGAAGCCCTCGGGGTCAAGCCGCCGATCTGGGCGCACGTGCCGGTGGTGGTCAACGAGAAGCGGCAGAAGCTCTCCAAGCGCCGGGACAAGGTCGCCCTGGAGGCGTACCGCGACGAGGGTTACCTGGCCGGCGCGATGCGCAACTACCTCATGCTGCTCGGCTGGGCCCCCTCCGACGACCGGGAGATCGTTCCCTGGTCGGTCATCGAGGACGAGTTCCGGCTGGACGAGGTCAACCTCTCCTCGGCGTTCTTCGACGAGAAAAAGTTGCGCGCGTTCAACGGCGAGTACATTCGCGCGTTGCCGGTGGCCGAGTTCATCGACGCCTGCCAGCCGTGGCTGACCGGCACCGGGACCATCGCGCCGCCGCCGTGGCAGCCGGAGGAGTTCGACGCCGACGCGTTCGCCGCCGTGGCGGCACTGGCCCAGACGCGGATCGCGGTGCTCAGCGAGATCGTGCCGAACGTCGACTTCCTCTTCCTGGCCTCACCGCTGATCGACGAGGCCGCCTGGACCAAGACGATGAAGGACGGTTCCGCCGAGCTGCTGGACGACGCCGTCGCGGCGTTCGAGGCGCTGGAGTCCTGGGACGCCGAGTCGTTGAAGTCGACCCTGGAGGCGGTCGGCGCCGAGCGGGGCCTCAAGCTCGGCAAGACGCAGGCGCCGGTGCGGGTCGCGGTCACCGGCCGCACCGTGGGTCTGCCGCTGTTCGAGTCGCTGGAGGTGCTCGGTCGCGAGCGCACCCTGACCCGGATGCGCGCCGCCCGCCTGCGCCTGGTCTGACTGTCGCTCGTCGACGTGTCACGAGCGCGTCGCCGGTGCAACTCCGCATCGCCCTGTCCTTTGCTCTGCACCCCAATAGGCGCCGGTCGCAGACCGTAGCCGTCGCATCCGCGGGTGCAGAGCAAAGGATGACCCGCACGCCTGCCCACCGGGGGGCGGCGAGGATCAGAGGGTTACCGAGCTCGTCGCTGTCGGCGGAACACGAGGCCGGCCCCGAGTGCGGCGAGCAGCAACAGGCCGCCGAGCGCCCAGATCCACCAGCGACCGCCAGAGTCGGACCGCTCCGACGCCGCCGGCACCGTGGAGGCCGTCGAGCTGCCGGGGGTCACCGACGCGGGCCCGGCGGAGGGTGCGCCCTCGGCCGACGTGGCAGCCGAGGGCGAGCCGGCCGGGCTGGTGCCGGCGGCCGACGGCGAGGCGGACGGGTCGGCCGCGGTGCCGGTGGTGAGGGTGAACCGCACCTCGCCCTTCACCGGGTGCCCATCGGACGACGCGAGCTGGTAGCCGACGATGTAGAGCCCCGCGGCGGCCGGCTTGAACGGCACCCGCACCCGACTGCCGTCGAAGGCGGGAGTCCCGCCAGCGACCACATTGTCCGGTCCGGTTATTGTGATCTTCGTCGTGGTCGGCGACGGCTTGGCGAGGAACCGCAGCTCGACCCGGGCGGGTGCCGACGCCACGCGGGCGCCGTCACGCGGGTTACTGCCGGTCAGCTGGTTGTGGGCGGCGGCCGGGGTCGCCGGCACCAGAAACGACACACCGAACGCCACGCCGAGCACCACTGGCATGACCCGCACCGTACGTGTAACCCTGCCCCCCATGAACCCCTCCGTAAGGGTACGATCCGCCCGCTGATCAAACGGCTCCTCATTAGTCGAGCAGAGATCGCAGATAGTTCCAAATACTGTTCCGAAAGCTGCAACTCATCGACGTTCTGCGGAGTCTGTAGGAGTGGACGCGACCATCCGGTCGATGCCGCACCGGCAGATCGGTCCAGACGTCACAACGAAGCCATCCATCGAACGGGGCGAGGAGGCGGGATGGTCCGACACATGAGGCGGTTCGCCGCCGTGTTGGCGGGCACGCTGACGGTGGCACTGCTGTCGCTCGGCACCGCCGGCTCGGCCTCGGCGGCGCCGAAGCCGGCACCCGCCGGAGTGGACATCACCGGCACGGGGCTGTCCGCGCCGCTGCGGCTGCACGCGGACAAGGAGCCCGCCCTCGTGGGCGCGGTCATCGACCAGGTCAACTTCCTCGCTCGCACCGGCATGCCGACCGGTCCGAAGGCAGCCAACCTCGGTCCGAAATACACTGTCGTGGTGCTCGCCGGCGAGACGCCGAAGCAGACCTACGACCTCTATCCCAAGGCGATCGGCGGCCCCCGCGTCTTCCGGCCGGCGAAGCAGCCGGACGGCCGCAAGACCAGCGCCGGCTGGTTCCTGGGTCGGCTCAGCATGTCCGAGACCCTGCGCACCGCCGGTGTGCCGCTGGAGCGGCAGTTCGACACGGTCAGTGGCGGCGCGGGCGGCGGCGAGCGAGTCCTCCCGGAGGACACGCTCGACCCGGCGAAGGACCTCGACGAGGCGCTCGGCGACCTGCAACGCCTGCTGCTGCTCAACGTCGGCGTGATGCTGACCATCACGGTCGGCCTCGCCGGGATCGCCCTACTGATCCGCCGCCGCACACGCTGAGCCGGCGTACCCGCTGACCCGCCGCACTCGCTGGTCAGCGGGTGCGTCGCCGGTGTTCAGCACCAGCGGCGCGGTGGGCGCTCCCGGCGGGTGGCCCGCGGCCGCGGTCGGACCGCGCCGTGCCGATGTGCCCCGGCCCAGCCGGGAAGTTCGCTGAGGCAACCAGCGGGAACGTCCGAGTCGGGCTCGGCGAGACCGGCGGGCTCGGCGGAGCGCTGACGCGGCAGCAGGGGCTCGTCGTCGACGCGCCCGTGCAGCGGCTCCACCGGGTGCGATGGTGCGCCGCCGACCGGCCGGCGGTGCTTGCCAGCCGCCTGCGGGTCGTGGTGCCCCGGCCGGCAGGGCTCGCCCTGGGCGCAGCCGTGCTCGGCCTCCCCGTGCGCCATCCCCGGTCTCCTCACGCTCGCCTCACCCTCGGGTGCTCTCCCCGAGGTGCCCTGTCACCGTACTGGCCGGGACCGACGGGCCGCGCGCAGCGTACCCGGGGTCCGGACCGGCCGGTCCTCGAAGACGCCGCTGAGCGCGGGGGCCGGTTACGCAGTTCACAGCTTCTTCTGGTGCCGTTCACCCGGGGCGTCCCGGCCGAGGGCACACACCGGCGGTCGGTAAGGGTCCGCGTACCCCTTTCGGCGCATGGCGGCGCGGTCGAGGTCCTCCCCCGGTGGGAGTTCGGCGGGCGACGGCTGTGGTGGGATCGGGGCATGCGTGCGCCACCGTGGCTCGACTCCGGCACCCTCGGCCGCGACCTCGTGCTGGCCGGCGCGTCACTGGCCGGTGGCCTGGTGCTGCACGGCCTGGGTTGGCAACCGCAGGTCCGTCCGGACGGGAACGTGCCGTCGGCGTTGTTCCTGCCGCCGCTGGTGGCGGTCTGCGTCGCCGTCGGCCTACGGCGGGTCGCACCACGCGCCAGCCTGGCCGTGGGGACGGGCGCGCTGGTGGTCGACACGGCGCTGGGCAGTTCGCTGGGCACGGTCCTGGTCTACACGCAGGTGCTCTACGACGCCTGCGTGTACGGCCCGCCCCGGCTGTGGCGGTGGTTGCTGCGGATCACCGTGGCGCTGAGCCTGGTCGGGGTGGTCGTCGGCGTGCTCGGGTACGGCCAGTGGCGCGGGGCGGCGCTCGGGGTCCTGGTGGTGCTCGCCGGGGTGCTGCCGGTCCTGACCGGCATCAGTGTGCGGCAGTACCGCGACCAGGCCGCCGCCGAGCGGGCGCGGGCCGAGCAGACCGCCCGGCTGGTCGAGTTGGACCGTCGGCAGGCGGTCAGCGCCGAACGGGCCAGGATGGCCCGGGAGTTGCACGACGTGGTCGCGAACCACCTCAGCGCGGTGGCCATCCACGCCACCGCCGTGCTCTCCGTGCCCGGGTTGGATCGCGGTCAGGTGGAGTCGGCGCTGCGGGTGATCCGGGAGAGCAGTGTGCAGGGCCTCGCCGAGATGCGCCAGATGATCGAGGTGCTGCGCGAGCCCGGGACCAGCGCAGACCCGGCCACGCCGGAGGTGGTCACCGCGCGGCTGGCCGAGGCGGACGGACTGGTCGACCGGGTCCGGGCGGCCGGCCTCGCGGTGCGGGTCCGGACCGATGGCACGCCGGGCGCGTTGCCGGTGGGGGTGGACCTCGCCGCGTACCGCATCGTGCAGGAGTCGCTGACGAACGCGCTCAAGCACGGCACGGGTGAGGCGGAGCTGACGATCGCGTACCGGCCGGCCGAGGTGGTGCTGACTGTGGAGAACCCGGTGCGCCGGGGCGGGGCCGGGCTGCCGGGCGCCGGGGCCGGGCTGATCGGCATGCGGGAGCGGGCCACGCTGCTGGCCGGCCGGTTCACCGCCGGGCCGCACGACGGCCGTTGGCAGGTGCGGGCGGCCCTGCCCACCGGGGAGGGCGGGTGACCGGGCCGGCAAGGCCACCGGACGACGCGGGCCCGGCGACGGTACGGGTGGTGCTCGCCGACGACCAGCCGGCGGTACGGGCCGGACTGGTCCTGATCCTGAACAGCTCACCGGGCGTCGAGGTGGTCGGCGAGGCGGCCGACGGCGACGCCGCGGTGCGCCTGTGCCGGGAGTTGCGCCCCGACGTGGCGGTGCTGGATGTGCGGATGCCGCGTCGGGACGGGATCTCCGCGACCCGGGCGATCGTCGGCGACGGGCTCGCCGACGTGTTGGTGCTCACCACCTTCGACCTGGACGAGTACGTCTTCGGGGCGTTACGGGCCGGCGCGGCCGGGTTCCTGCTCAAGGACACCGACGCCGAGGGCCTGGTGAGCGCGGTACGGACGGTGGCGCGGGGCGACGGCTTCATCGCGCCCACTGTGACCCGCCGGTTGATCACCGCCTTCGCGGCCACCGCGCCGGGCGCGTCGGCGGACGCGCGGGCGGCGCTGGGCACCCTCACCCCACGTGAGCGTGACGTGTTGGCCTGCCTCGGGTTGGGCCTGTCCAACCAGCAGATCGCCGATCGACTGGTGCTGGCGGAGAGCACCACAAAGACCCATGTGAGCCGGATCCTGGCGAAGCTGGACCTGCGCAGCCGGGTGCAGGCAGCGATCCTTGCCCAGGAGGTGGGCCTGCCCGCTCCCCCACAGCCGTGAGACGGACACCGACGGTGGTCGGCGGACCGGTGCCGGCGTGGTTGGCCTGCTCACGACGTGTCAGGCTAGGGCGGTGAGCACGCCGGGCGGTGGGGAGCTGTCGGCCACGCTGCGCCGGATCGAACGATCGGCGGGGGCGTTGGCCACCTCCAGCGTGGCCCGGATGGACGAGACGCTGCCCTGGTTCCGGGCGCTGCCGGCCGACCAGCGTTCCTGGGTGATGCTGGTGGCCCAGGCGGGCGCGAGGTCGCTGGTGCAGTGGCTGCGCGACGGCGGTGGCACTGCGGACAGCACCCAGGAGGTCTCGGACGAGGTCTTCGCCGCCGCCCCGCAGGCGCTGGCCCGGTCGATCACCCTCCAGCAGACCGTGGCGTTGATCAAGGTGACGATCGACGTGGTCGAGGAGCAGGTGTCGCACCTGGCCGCCGAGGGTGAGGAGCAGCAGCTACGCGAGGCGGTGCTGCGCTTCTCCCGGGAGATCGCGTTCTCCGCCGCCCGGGTGTACGCGCGGGCCGCCGAGTCGCGCGGCGCCTGGGACGCCCGGTTGCAGGCGCTGCTTGTCGACGCGCTGCTGCGCGGTGACTCGCCGGACGTCCTGGCCAGTCGGGCCGCCGCGCTCGGCTGGGCGGACGCGCCGCCGGTGGCGGTGGCTGTCGGTCGGTCGCCCGGCGGCGAGGTCTCCGCGGTGCTGCACGTGGTCTACCGGCAGGCCCGCCGGATCGGCGTGGAGGTGATCGGCGGCGTCCACGGCGACCGGTTGGTGATCGTGCTGGGCGGCGCACCTGACCCGCTGACCGCCACCGCGAAGCTGCTGAGCGCGTTCGGGGACGGCCCGGTGGTGGTCGGTCCCGCCGTACCGAGTCTCGACGAGGCGACCGAGTCGGCACGGGCCGCGCTGTCCGGCTTTCGGGCCGCACCAGCCTGGCCGAGCGCGCCCCGGCCGGTGCCGGCCGCGGACCTGCTGCCGGAGCGGGCCCTCGCCGGCGACGCCGAGGCCCGTCGGCGGCTGCGTCACGATGTGTACGCGACGCTGGTGCGCGCCGGTGGGGAACTGCTGGCGACGCTGGACGCCTTCCTGGCCGCAGGTGGGACGCTGGAGAGCGCGGCGCGGGCACTGTTCGTGCACCCGAACACGGTGCGCTACCGGTTGCGCCGGATCGCCGAGGTGACCGGGTTCTCGCCGCTGTCGCCGCGCGACGCGTTCGCCCTTCAGGTCGCGCTGACCGTGGGTCGGTTGGATCCGGTCGCCCCGCTGGCCTCGCCGGTCCCGACTCAGACAATGACCCCGGCTACCCGGAAATCCGCCCAAACCGAGGATGATCCCCGCCGATCTTTGTAGGAAACCTCTAAAGGTCCTAGTGTGGTTTGGTCGAAGGCGGCACCGCGTTACCCGCCTTTATCCGGGAGAGTCATAGACGTGCTCGCCGTACTTAGTCCCGGCCAGGGTTCTCAGAAACCCGGCTTCCTGACCCCCTGGCTCGACCTGACCGGCACCGAGGCGCGACTGCGCGACTGGTCGGCGTTGGCCGGGGTCGACCTGCTGCACCTGGGCACCAAGGCCGACGCCGACGAGATCAAGGACACCGCCCGCACCCAGCCGTTGCTGGTCGCCGCGGCGTTGCTCGCGGCCGAGCACCTGCCCCTGGACGGCGTCGCGCTCACCGCCGGCCACAGCGTCGGCGAGTTGGGTGCCGCCGCCCTGGCCGGTGTGCTGTCGGCCGACGCCGCGATCACCCTGGCCGGGGTTCGCGGCCGGGAGATGGCCGCCGCGTGCGCGTTGGAGCCGACCGGAATGGCCGCGGTGCTCGGTGGCGACCCCGACGAGGTGATCGCCGCGATCGAGGCGAACGGGCTCTACCCGGCCAACCGCAACGGCGCTGGGCAGATCGTCGCCGCAGGCGCCCTGGACGGGCTCGACAAACTCGCCGCCGCGCCGCCGGCACGGACCCGGATCATCCGACTCCAGGTGGCCGGCGCGTTCCACACCCCGTACATGGCTCCGGCCGAGACCGCGCTCGCCGCGGAGGCCGCCGGGATCACCCCCGCCGACCCGGCCCGGACTCTGCTGTCGAACCTCGACGGCACCGCGGTCGACAACGGCGCGGCCATGGTGCAGCGCCTCGTTCGTCAGGTCACCGCACCGGTGCGGTGGGACCTGTGCATGCGTACGCTGGCCGACCTCGGGGTCACCGGCGTGATCGAACTGCCCCCGGCCGGCACCCTCGCCGGCCTGGTCAAGCGGGAACTCAAGGGCGACGGCGCCCCGGAGATCGTCACCCTCAACACCCCGGACGACCTGCCGGCCGCACGGGACCTGATCGCCCGTATCGGAGGTCGTTCATGACTGGCAGTCGCATCGTCTCGATGGGGCACTACCAGCCCTCCCGGGTGGTGACCAACGACGACATCGCCCAGCTCGTCGACACCAACGACGAGTGGATTCGCGACCGGGTCGGCATCGTCAGCCGGCGGATCGCCGACAGTGAGACGGTCGCCGACATGGCCGCCGCGGCCGCCGGCAAGGCGCTGGCCAACTCGGGCCTGACCGCCGCCGACATCGACCTGGTCGTGGTCGCCACCTGCTCCTCCATCGACCGCAGCCCCAACGTGGCCTGCCGGGTCGCCGCCAAGCTGGGCATCACCGCCCCTGGCGCGTTCGACCTCAACACCGCCTGCTCGGGCTTCGCGTACGCGCTGGGCACCGTCGACCACGCCATCCGGGCCGGGGCGTCGCGCAACGCGATCGTCATCGGCGCGGAGAAGCTGTCCGACTTCACCGACTGGACCGACCGCTCCACCTGCATCATCTTCGCGGACGGAGCCGGCGCCGCGGTGGTCTCCGCCACCGCCGACGACGAGCCGACCGGGATCGGCCCGGTCGTCTGGGGTTCGGTGCCGGACAAGAGCGACGCGGTCCGCATCGAGGGTTGGCGCCCGTACATCCAGCAGGAGGGGCAGGCGGTGTTCCGCTGGGCCACCACCGCTATCGCGCCGCTCGCGCTGCAGGCCTGCGAGCGGGCCGGGGTCGACCCGTCGGAGCTGGCCGCGTTCGTGCCGCACCAGGCCAACGCGCGGATCATCGACGGCATCGCCAAGCGGCTCAACATCCCCGACGCGATCATCGCGAAGGACATCGTCGAGTCCGGCAACACCTCCGCGGCGAGCGTGCCGCTGGCCCTGTCAAAGCTGGTAGAGCGCCGGGAGGTGCCCTCGGGCGCACCGGTGCTGCTGTTCGGCTTCGGCGGTGGCCTGACCTACGCCGGTCAGGTCGTCCGCTGCCCCTGACCCCCTCGGGCGCGTACGCGTCCAGGAGTGGCGGTCGGCGACGCCGGCCGCCGGAGAACCCCGATGAAAGGAACCAACCGCAATGACCCGTGACGAGATCACCACCGGCCTCGCCGAGATCCTCGAAGAGGTTGCCGGGGTGAACCCGGACGACGTGGCCGAGGGGAAGTCCTTCACCGACGACCTCGACGTCGACTCGCTCTCCATGGTTGAGGTAGTGGTCGCGGCCGAGGAGAAGTTCGGCGTCAAGATCCCGGACAACGAGGTGCAGAACCTCAAGACCGTCGGTGACGCTGTCAGCTACATCGCGGCGCAGTCCTGATCATGAGTCGTCCAGACGTCGTCGTCACCGGGCTCGGCGCGACGACCCCGCTTGGCGGGGACGTCGCGTCGACCTGGGACGCAATGCTCGCCGGCCGCTCCGGGGTGAGTGCCCTCACCCAGGAGTGGGCCGAGCAACTGCCGGTCCGAATCGCCGCCCAGTTGGCCGTGGAGCCGTCCGAGGTGCTGGACCGGGTCCGCCTGCGCCGCCTGGACCGTTCCGAGGCGATCGCGATCATCGCGGCGCAGCAGGCCTGGGCGGACGCCGGCCTCGCCGGCTCCGACCTCGACGGGGAGCGGTTGGCCGTCAGCGTCGGCTCCGGCATCGGCGGTGCCACCACGCTGCTCGCCCAGGACGACATCCTGGAGGCGTCCGGGCCACGGCGGGTCTCCCCGCACACCATCCCGATGCTGATGCCGAACGGTCCGGCCGCCTGGGTCGGGCTGGAGCTGGGCGCCAAGGCCGGCGTGCACTCGGTGGCCAGCGCCTGCGCCACCGGCGCCGAGGCGATCGCCCTCGGCCTGGACATCATCCGCTCCGGCCGGGCCGACGTGGTGGTGGCCGGCGGCACCGAGGCGGTCATCCACCCGCTGCCGATCGCCGGCTTCAGCTCGATGCGGGCCATGTCCACCCGCAACGACGACCCGGAGCGGGCCTCCCGCCCGTGGGACCGGGGCCGGGACGGCTTCGTCCTCGGCGAGGGCGCCGGCATCGTGGTGCTGGAGCGGGCCGAGCACGCCGCGGCCCGGGGCGCCCGGGTGTACGCGCGCCTCGCCGGTGCCGGCATCACCTCCGACGCGTACGACATCGTGCAGCCGCACGCCGAGGGCGAGGGCGCGATCCGGGCCATCGCCAAGGCGATCGCCGACGCGGACGTGGCCAAGCGGGACATCGTGCACGTCAACGCGCACGCCACCTCGACCCCGGTCGGGGACATGCTGGAGATCGGTGGGCTGCACAAGGCGCTCGGCGACCACCCGGTGCTGTCCGCGACGAAGTCGATGACCGGTCACCTGCTCGGTGCGGCCGGTGCGCTGGAGTCGATCGCCACCATCCTGGCGATCCGCGACAGTGTCGTCCCTCCGACGATCAACCTCGACGACCCTGAGCCGGGCCTCACCCTGGATGTCGCCGCGCACAAGGCCCGCCACATGGAGATCCCGGCCGCGTTGAACAACGCGTTCGGCTTCGGCGGCCACAACGTGGCTCTCGTCTTCGCCCGCCCCTGAGATCCTGCGAAAGGGCCCCTTCTCTCGACGAGGAGGGGCCCTTTCGTCGTTCAGCCTCGGTTGCGGGCGTGCTGTTTGGCGGTGCGCTCGTTGCCGTGGCGGTAGTTGCCGGTCCAGCGGGCCATCACCAACTGCGGGTCGTCGTCGACCTCGGCCAGGAACTCCGCGGCTCGAGCGCCGCGCAGCGTGCCGGCGACCCGGCCGTGGGTGATCACCACAGTGCCGTCCGCCCGTTGCACGTGCCGGAATCCTGCTGCCGCTCCCATGGGGTGAGGCTGTCAGACCGACCGGCGCGGAGGCGACCGGGTTTCCGTGGCGCGGGCGCACGATCCCGATTGACGTCGAGGGACCGCACGGCTTAGATGGGCCAACTGAAGATCGACTGACGGGGATCACCACGATGGACATTCGTACCCGCGTCGCCGTGTCGGCGGCGCTCACCCTCGGCCTGCTGGCCGGCTGCGGCGACGACGCCGCCGATCCCGCCGGGTCCGCGGCCGGCGGCCCGGCCCCACAGGCCACGGGCGAGCCCTGGTACGACGAGACGACCCCGGCGTCGACCGGCGGCACCACCGGCGGCACCGGTTCCCCCTGCCCGGTACCGGTGACGTTTCCGCTGGCCGACGGGTGGACGGCGAAGGCGGTCGAGCCTGCCAAGGGTGAGCTGGCCGAGCTGGTCGGCGAGGCGCTCACCAAGCGCGGCGGCAGCACGGTGCGTTGCGAGGTGGACGGCCGCTCGGCCGGCGGCGGATTCCTGCGGATCTGGGCGGCGGACTCGCCGACTGTCACGCCGCGCGCCGCGCTGGAGAGTTTCGCCGCCGGGGCCGGCGAGACGGTCGCCGGTCAACAGTTCCGCGACCTCCGCGCCGGCGGCTTCGACGCCACCGAGATGACCTGGCTCGCCACCAACCCGCTGGCCGAGGAGGAGTCGCGGAACTGGGCGCTGGCCGTCCAGTCGGCGGGGCAGACGCTGGTCTTCGCGGTCAACGAGGGGCTGATCACCGAACGGACCGACGTGCTGCCGGCGTACCGGCTCGCGGTGCGAGGGCTCGCGAAGGGCGAGTGAGGTGGGCGCTGCGCCGTCCGCTCCCGGTCGGTCAGGTGCGACAGGTCGTCGCGGGCAGTCCGGGAACGGCCACCGGGGATCGGCCGCCCGGCCGGGCCTTGCCGGCGAGCACGGCGGCCAGGGCGGTCATCGACGCCCGGCTGGAGGAGTACGTCGCCAGCAGCGTCGGTGACTTCGCGTCGGCCAGCACGTACGGGGTGTCCATGGCGACCGTGACCGCCGCGTCGGGGCTCAGGTCCTTGGCGCCGTCGCCGTAGCCCACCAGGTGCACGATCGTGCCGCCGCTGGGCTTGACCTGCACCCCGGCGGCGGTCAGCGCGGCGGTGAGGGTGGCCCGGGTGCCGTCCCGACCGCCGGACGAGGTGACGGTGACCGGCCCGCGTACCGCTCCGCCGCAGGCACCCTTCAGCACCGTGACGGCGGCGGCGGCCAGCGCGTCGGCCGCCGCCCGGTGCTCCGGGGCGTTGAGCGTGGACATCTGCGCCGCCGGCAGCTCCGCGAGCTTGAACTTCATGGTCAGCACCCGCGTGACCGCCTCGACCAGCCGGGTGCGGGTCAGCGATCCGCCGCGCAGCGCGGCGAGCAGCCCGTCGTACGCCTGACCGACGTTCGGGGTCATCAGGATGAGGTCGTTACCGGCGTTGAGCGCCCGGACCGCCGCCTCGCCGGGAGCCCAGCGCATCGCGGGCGGCATGTTCATCCCATCGGTGATCACCACGCCCTGGAAGCCGAGTTGGCCGCGCAGGACGTCGGTGAGCAGCTTGTGCGAGAACGTCGCCGGGGTCCCCGGGTCGATCGCGCGCGCGTCCAGGTGACCGGACATCACGGCCATCGCGCCCGCGTCCATCCCGGCGGTGAACGGCGGCCACGCCCCGCTCTGCAACGCCGCGGCGGACTGGGTGAGCACCGGAAGGTCCTGGTGCGAGTCGTCGGCGCTGTGGCCGTGCCCGGGGAAGTGCTTCAGGGTGGCCGCGACCCCGACCGCCTGCAGGCCGCGGACCGCGCCGCCCACCTGCGCGGCGGCCTGCTTCGGGTCGGCGCCGTACGACCGGGAGCCGATCACGGTGCTGCGGGTGGCCAGCACGTCGGCCACCGGGGCGAAGTCGATGTTGATGCCCATCGCGGCCAACTCGGCGCCGGCGGCCCGCCAGGCGGCCTCGGTGAGCTTCGGGTCACCTGCCGCGCCGGCCGCGAGGGCGCTGGGCAGCACTGTGACCCCGTCGGTCACGCGGGTGACGACGCCGTACTCCTGGTCGGTGCCGATGAGCAGCGGCGCCGAACCGGCGGCGAGCCGACCGGCGGCGGTTCGCAGCCCGGCCGTGAGCTCGTGCACCTGCTTGGGGTTGTCGACGTTCGTGGTCTCCTGGTTGCCCTTGGTCGGGTCGTCGGCGCTGAAGCCGACCAGGATCAGGCCACCCAGTCGGTACTTGGCGATCATGTCGGCGGGGGTGTCCACCCCGGCGAGGGCCTGGTTACCGGCCGCCGAGCCGGCGGAGACCTTTGTCGCCGAGTCGCCGTACGCGTACGGCATCAGCACCTGGCCGACCAGGTCTTCGTCGGACAGCGTCGCCACCAGCGCGGCGGCGCGGCCGGCGGGGTCGCTGGCCGGCGGCGCGGCCGGGACGCTCGGGCCCGCGGACGTGCCGACCGGGCTGGGCGTCGGGGTGGGACGCTCCGGGTCACCTGAGCAGCCGGAGACGAGCAGGGCGGTCAGGGCGGCGACAGCGACACTGGCGCGCCACGGGCGATTCGACACGCCGCCCATCCCACCAGCTTCTCCCTTATCGGGGCAACTTGACCTTACCGGTCGTCACCGGTGTGACGGCCCACGGCCAGCGGCCGGCCGACCGGGTCAGCCAACCCGAGTGAGCAAGGTCACCGGGGCGCCGTCGCCGGCGTACCGGTAGGGCTCCAGGTCAGCGTCCCACGCCGTGCCGAGCGCCTTGTCGAGGGCGTGCGCCAGCGCCTCGGGGGCCCGGGAGGCCGCCATCAGCGCCCGAAGGCGGTCCTCGCCGAGCTGGATGTCGCCGGCCACGCCGACCGTTGCCCGGAACAGGCCACGGGCCGGCACGTACATGAAGCGCTCACCGTCGGCACCGGGACTCGGCTCCTCGGTGACCTCGAAACGGATCATGGGCCACTGCCGTAGGGCAGCAGCCAGCTCGGCGCCCGTCCCCGGACGACCGGTCCACCCGCACTCGGCCCGGCGTGCGCCGGGGTCGACGGGCTGACCCGTCCACTGCAGGTTGACCGGCGCGGCTAGGACGCGCGCGATCGCCCACTCGACGTGTGAGCACACGGCGAGCGGGGTCGAATGGACGTATACGACGCCACGCGTTGGCACGGTGACCTCCCGGAGAGCGAGGTGCGTCTTCCCCTACGACCTCGTCCACCCAGGTGGCTGCTGCAACACATGATGACTCCTGTGACGCGTGGTGCGCCAGGGAATCGGAAAAATCGCCGGGTGGAATAGCCGGACGGGTGGTCGCCGTTGCCTCTCAGGACACCGCGACGACCAGCATGATGTCGTGGTCCTGTACAGTTCCACCGGCGGCTTATGCCGCGTTACACCTTCGCGGGTCGAGTCACGTACGACCCGCACACAGCCCCCGGACGTCCAGTCCTCCCGTACGTCTTGCAAGGAGTACCTCCGTGGCGAGCAACACCTCTAAGACCGCGCGCGCGTCCGTCCGGGCCGGCCAGGCTGGCCAGGGTGGCGCCCTCAGCGTGCTGGGCGAGTTCAAGTACCTCATCCCGCTCAACGGCGGCAAGCACGCCTACGTGCGGAACCTGACCAACGGCAAGACCGCGCACCTGCGCACGGACTCCGACGCCTTCGTCGAGGAGATCCGCGTGCTGGCCGCCGCCGGCCACGCCGCCAAGATCCGGGCGGAGATCAACAACCTGGCTGCCACCCACCCGGGTGACGGCTGGGAGGCCACCGAGAAGCGCCTGGTCGCGGCCGGCGTCTTCGAGGGCTGAGCCCTCCCCCACCGCACCAACGAAACCGCCCGCCGGGAAGTCCCGCCGGGCGGTTTCGCACGTCCGGAGGGCTGCGCGGCGGGCCGGGTCAGCCTGGATCGAGCAGGGCGACCTCGCCGGTGGCCAGGTCGTAGAGGCCGCCGACCACTGCCACCCGGCCGGCGGCCACCGACCCGGCCAGCAGGACGTCCTCGCGCAGGGTGCGCACCGTGCGCCGGACGTGCCGGCGGATCGCCAGCGGCTGCACCGCCGGATCGTCGAGCCCCGCCTCGGTCACCGCCGGGGCGATCTCGTCCACCAGGTGCGCCAGCGACCCACCGGGACGTTGCCCGGTGCGCAGCGCCTCCACAGTGGCCTGCACCGCGCCGCACCGCTCGTGGCCGAGGACCATCACCAGCGGTACGCCGAGCTGGCCGACCACGTACTCGATCGAGCCGCAGACCGCGCGATCGAGGACGTGCCCCCCGGTACGGATCACGCAGATCGCGCCGAAGGTCTGATCGAAGATCGCCTCCAGCGGCACCCGGGAGTCGATACAGCCCAGCACCACTGCGTACGGCTGCTGGTCGCCGGAGGCCGCGGCGGCGGCCGTGACGTCGTGTCCGTGCACCGGCTGGCCGCTGACGAACCGCCGATTGCCGGCGAGCAGGTCGGCCAGCGCGGCGCGGGGCGTACCGCCGGCCTGCCGCCCCTGCCCCGACGTCGCACCCATGGGCGCTCCCGACGACCCCATGCCGTTCAGCTTGGCCCGCCGCCGTCCGGCACGGGCGAGGTCGGGAATCTTCGCCCCGGCGTGATTGGCGTGGTGTCATGGCGGGTAGCCGGTGTTACCGCCGGGTACCGGAGGTGCTGGTGGTACTGGGCGGCCCTGGGGAGGTGGCGATGCCGGAGCGGTTCGAGGTCGGTCTGCCGGACGGCGTACGGCTCAACGTCGAGGCGACGGGTCCGACGGATGCCCAGGTCACCGCCATCCTGCTGCACGGCTGGACGCTGGACGGGCGCGCCTGGCACCGACAGGTCGACGCGCTCACGGCGCCGCCGTTCAGCGGTGCGGTGCGGGTGGTCGCCTACGACGCGCGGGGGCACGGCCGGTCCAGTTGCATGGCGCTGCCCACTGCCACAGTGGCCCAGTTGGGTGACGACCTGGCCGCGGTGATCGACGCTGTCGCGCCGACCGGCCCGGTGGTGCTGGTCGGGCACTCGATGGGCGGCATGACGATCATGGAGTACGCCCACCGCCACCCCGCGCACTTCGCCGCCCGTACCGCCGGCCTGGTCTTCGTCTCGACCACCGCCGAGGGGCACACGCACACCGTCTACGGGCTCTCGCCGCGGATCGCCCGGTTGATCCGGTTGGCCGAGACGACCGGCGCCGGCGTGCTGGCCCGGTGTGGCTCGTGGCGCGCGCCCCGGGCACTGCTGAACGCGCTGCAACCGAGCATCCGGTGGATGCTCTTCGGTGACCGCTGCGAGCCGGCCGACATCCGCCTGGTGACGTCGGCGGTGGCTCGGGCCTCGCTGCGCTCGATCGGTGGGTTCCGCGCCTCCATCGGCACCCAGCACCGACTGGACACCCTCGCCGCGTTGGCCCACCTGCCGGCCGCCGCCCTGGTCGGCGACCGGGACCGACTGACCCCACCGCCGTGCGCCGAGTCGATCGCGGCCGCTCTGCCGGCCACCGAGCTGACCGTCTGCCCGGGCGCCGGGCACATGCTGATGATGGAACGTCCGGACGAGGTCAACGCCGCGCTCACCGCCGTCGTACGCCGGGTGCTCGCCGAATCGTCGCCGTCCCACCGTGGCGCGGCCCCCGCCGGGTCGGGTGCCTGAGCACGTTCGCGCACCTCGGGCGCGGCGGGTCGGGTCCAGGGCCGTACTCTTCTCGGTTGGCCCGCGCGGTTTCCGCCGCCTGCCGGCGACCTCTGAAGGAGCGTGCGTTGACCGACCAGACCGGCCTGGAGCAGGAGATCGCCGTCGAGCAACGACACCTCGACCGGGTGTACGCCAGACTGGCCGAGCTGCGGCAGTCGGCCGTCCGCGCCGAGCGTGACGGCTACCGGATGGCCCGGGTGGGCACGCACGGCGCTCTGGTCGAGCGCGACGCGATGGTCTTCCACGCGGCGCAGCGGCGGCACACCCTGGACGCCGAGCACGAGGGGCTGGTCTTCGGCCGGCTGGACCTGCGCGACCGTCAGGTGCTGCACGTCGGGCGACTGGGGATCCGCGACGAGAACGCCGTCACGCTTGTCGTCGACTGGCGCGCGCCGGCCGCGGCCGCCTTCTACCAGGCCACCCCGGCGCAGCCGCTGGACGTGGTGCGGCGGCGCACCATCCAGTCCCGTGCCGAGCGGGTCACCCGGATCGAGGACGACCTGCTGGACCCGACGGCCGCCCCGGAGGGGATGACTGTCGTCGGTGACGGCGCGTTGCTGGCCACCCTGTCCAAGGCCACCGGCCGGGGCATGCGCGACATCGTGGCGACCATCCAGCGGGAGCAGGACGAGGCGATCCGCTCGCCCGGTTCCGGGGTGACGATCGTCGCGGGCGGCCCCGGCACCGGCAAGACCGCTGTCGCCCTGCACCGGGCGGCGTTCCTGCTGTACTCCGACCGCAGCCGCTACGCCGGCGGCGGCATCCTGGTGGTCGGCCCGTCGTCGGTCTTCGTCGAGTACATCGGCTCCGTGCTGCCGTCGCTCGGTGAGGACACCGCGACGCTGCACTCGCTGGGCACCCTCTTCCCGGGGATGACCGCCACCCGCCCCGACCCGCCCGAGGTGGCGGCGGTGAAGGGCTCGCTGCGGATGCGCCGGGTGCTGGAGCGGGCGGCCCGCGACGCGGTGCCGGGCGGCCCGGGTGAGCTGCGGCTGCTCTATCGGGGCACGCTGCTGCGGCTGGACCGGGCCGCGCTGGACCGGATCCGGGACCGCGCGCTGCAACGCGGCGCACGACGCAACGAGGTGCGCCGGGCCGGTTTCGACGGGGTGTTCGCCGCGCTCTGGGCGCAGGCCCGTGAGCTGAGCAGCGGTCGGCTGCCGGAGCAACCGGCCTTCGAGGCGGAGATCGCCGAGCGCTCGGAGTTCCGGGAGTTCCTCAAGGCGTGGTGGCCTCGGCTGCACCCCCGACACGTGCTCGGCTGGCTGGCGCAACCGGACCGGCTACGCCGGTACGCCGGGGGGATCCTCTCCTCGGCGGAGATCCGGCTGCTCAACGCCGCGTACCGGAACCTGGACCCGGCCGGGCTGACGATCGCCGACGTGGCACTGCTGGACGAGTTGGACGCGCTGCTCGGTAAGCCCGCGCAGCCGGCCCGCGCGCGACGCGATCCGTTCCAGCTCGCCGGCGGCGTCCGTGAGCTGAGCACCCTCGGTGAACGGCAGCGGGCCGCCCGCGCGGCGGCCCGGGAGCGTCCGGAGGACTACCGGGAGTACGCGCACGTGGTGGTGGACGAGGCGCAGGACGTCTCGCCGATGCAGTGGCGGATGATCGGTCGACGCGGCCGACTGGCCTCCTGGACCGTGGTGGGCGACCCCGCGCAGACCGCGTGGACCGGCGATCCGGAGGAGCTGACCCGGGCCCGCGACCAGGCGCTGGGCCGGCGCAAGCGACACGACTTCACGCTCACCACCAACTACCGCAACTCGGCGGAGATCTTCGCGGTGGCGGCGGCGGAGATCCGTCGGCTCTACCCGGACCTGCCGCTGCCGACCGCCGTCCGCTCCACCGGGGTCGAGCCGGTGGAGCTGGTGGTGCCCGCGACGGGGTTGGAGACCGCGACAGTGGAGGCCGCCGCCGGCCTGCTGGCCGAGGTGGAGGGGACGGTCGGGGTGATCACGCCGGTCCCCCGCCGGGACGAGGTCGCCGGGTGGCTGGGCGCGCTCGGCGCGCCGAGGTTGCAGGTGGTGACCAGCCTGGAGGCCAAGGGCATGGAGTACGACGGGGTGGTGCTGGTCGCGCCGAGCGAGATCCGGGCGGATCCGGGCGCCGGGGTGCGCACCCTGTACGTGGCGCT
This sequence comes from Micromonospora salmantinae, assembly GCF_022230905.1. Taxonomy (NCBI): domain Bacteria; kingdom Bacillati; phylum Actinomycetota; class Actinomycetes; order Micromonosporales; family Micromonosporaceae; genus Micromonospora; species Micromonospora salmantinae. The sequence goes on along the minus strand of NZ_JAKKFG010000042.1, from coordinate 125,975 downwards.
CTCCCGGGCCACCCAGCGGCTCACCACCATCGACCCGACCAGCTGACGCGTGCCGACTGCCGCCGGCGCAAGGCGCTGTCCGTACACTTGCACACATAGCGATGTGAGCATACATTTGACCGGGTCCCGACCAGCGGCGGAAGGTGGTTCTCGTGGGCGCAGGTCATGACCACCACCATGGGTCCGTCGCCAATGCCGCACACCAGCACCGAGGTCGACTCTGGGCGGCATTCGGGTTGCTCACCACCCTGATGGTGGTCGAGGCGGTGGCCGCCCTGCACACCGGCTCGCTCGCCCTGCTCTCCGACGCCGGGCACATGTTCACCGACGTGCTCGGCATCGGGATGGCGCTCGCCGCCATCACGGCGACCCGGCGGGCCACCGGCGACCCGCAGCGCACCTTCGGGCTCTACCGACTCGAGGTGCTCGCCGCGCTGGCCAACGCCGTCCTGCTCTCCGGCGTCGCGATCTACGTGGTGATCGAGGCGATCCGCCGCTTCGGCGACCCGCACCAGGTCGTCGCCGGCCCGATGCTCGCGGTCGCCGTGCTCGGCCTGCTCGCCAACATCGCCGCCTTCGCGCTGCTGCGCGCCGGAGCCCGGGAGAGCATCAACCTCCAGGGCGCCTACCTGGAGGTGCTCGGTGACCTGCTCGGCTCGCTCGGCGTCATCGGCGCGGCGCTGCTCATCACCGTCACCGACTGGTGGTGGGCCGACCCCCTGGTCGCGGTCGCCATCGGCGTGTTCATCCTTCCGCGCACCTGGCGGCTGGCCCGCGCCGCCGTCCGCATCCTGGTGCAGGCCGCCCCGGAACACCTCCAGGTGACCGCCGTGCACGACCGGCTCGCCGCCGTCCCCGGTGTCGTCGAGGTGCACGACCTGCACGTCTGGACGCTCACCTCGGGCATGGAGGTGGCCTCCGCTCACCTGACCATGGCACCCGGCGCGGAGGTCGGCGCGGTGCTCACCGCGGCGCGTACGGCCCTGCACGACGACTTCCGCATCGAGCACGCGACGTTGCAGATCGAGCCCGGCGCCGCTTCCGGAGCGTGCGGCTCCATCGAATGGTGACGGAGCCGTAATTTTCCGTGCTGACGCACGCACCGTCCGTCACATTGGCTGCAGCGGCCCCATCCGCACCGGTAGGCTCGGTCCCGGCCTCCACCAGGCGGCGCCCTCCCGGCGCCGGTGGCGGTCGCCGCCTAATCGCCCAACTGGGCGAACCGGGGAACCATGTTCCTGGGGTGTATCCGCGTCAGCGGTAGGGATCTTCCGTCCCGAACCCGTCAGCTAACCCGGTCGGCGGCTGACGGAAGGACATGCGCAGTGGCACCAGCACGACCACCCGCCGCCCGACTGGCGGCACTGATCGTCGCGATGTTCGCCCTCGGCGTCGCGCTTCCGGCCGGCACCGCCTCGGCCTCCCCCCCGACCGGCCTGCGGGCCGCCGCACCCGACTCCGACGAGGAGGGCGGCACCCCGGCGTTGCGCGCCCAACTCGAGGCGGCCAGCAAGGGCTACCTGGACGCGAAGCGCGCCCTGGACACCTCCGTGCAACGGCAGAAGCAGCTCGCCACCCAGCTGACGACCATCGAGGTCGAGATCGGCCAGCGCAACGGCAAGGTCGGCGAGATCGCCGAGGTGGCCTACCGCACCGGCCGGCTCGGTGCGATGTCGGCGCTGCTCAACAGCAACACTCCGGAAGGCTTCATGGACCGGGCGGCCGCGCTGGACGCGGTGGCGGCCAACGAAGACCGGGTGCTGCGCGACCTGCTGAACAGCAAGGACAAGGCCAACCGCACCCGGATCGCCCTGGACGGCGAGATCAACGAACAGCGCAAGCAGGTCGCGGTGATGGCCAAGCGCAAGGAGCAGGCCGAACGGGCCCTGACCGTGGCCACCACACCCAAACCGCAGACCACCGCCGACGGCGGCTCCAACCGGGGCACCTCCAGCGCCAACGCAAAGGCCGCACCGCGCAACTCCGACGGCTCCTGGCCCTCCGAGTCGTGCAGCGTCAACGACCCCACCCCGGCCAACGGCTGCATCACCCCACGCACCCTGCACGCGCTCAACCAGGCCAAGGCCGCAGGATTCACCCGGTACGTCTCGTGCCACCGCCCCAGCGGCTCCGGTGAACACCCGAAGGGCCGGGCCTGCGACTTCGCGGCGCAGAAGGGCGGCTTCGGCGGGGACGCCACCGGCGGCGACAAGACGTACGGCAACAACCTGGCCGCGTACTTCATCCGCAACGCGGACCGGCTCGCCGTGCTCTACGTGATCTGGTACAGGCAGATCTGGCTGCCCAGCAGCGGGTGGAAGTCGTACAGCGGGGCGCACGGCACCCCGTCGACCGACCACACCAACCACGTACACCTGTCGGTCTACTGACCCACGCGTCGTGATGCCTGTGAGTCACCCCGGTGGCTCACAGGCATCACGTGCGTCCGGGGCCGGGCTACGTCGCCGGGCGTACCCCTGATGTCGTCGCTCGTCGGACGACCCGGCAGCGGTCGGCGGGCAGCATCGCGGTATGCCTCGGATCCGACCCAGCACCCGCAAGGCGCTGCTCACCCTGCACCTGGTCACCTCGCTCGGCTGGCTCGGCGCCGACCTGGTGCTGCTCACCCTCGGCATCGCCGTTCAGCGGGGCGCCGACCCGGCGGTGGTCTATCCGGTCACGGCCCTGGTCGGCACTGTGCTGTTCGCGCCGCTGAGCGTCCTGGTCTGGCTGATCGGCGTCGCCAGCTCACTGCTCACCCCGTGGGGCCTGCTGCGCCACCGCTGGGTGCTGGTCAAGCTCGTGCTGACCACGGTGATGGTCGGGCTGGTGCTGTTCCTGCTCACCCCGAACCTGCGTCACGCCGGAGCGGTCGGGGCCGCCCTGCCCGCCCGGGATCGCGCCGACCTGGTCATCGCGCCGGCGGTGTCGACCAGCCTGATGGTCATCGCGACTGTGCTGTCCACCTACAAGCCGTGGGGCCGGCGTCCCGCCACCCGAGCGGCCCGCACAACCCGTGATCGCGCCGCAACAACGATCTAGACGCAACCCCCGCCAAGCACGTCGCGCCCCGCCCTGCCCCGCGATCTTGCACTTACTGTCCCGACACATGTGGCATCCCACCGATATCGACAACCGAAACTGCAAGATCGACGCAGGGGGGCGGCGCGGGGCAGGGCGGGGCGGGGGGCTGGTCAGGCCGGGTTTGGGGGGGTGCCGGTGCGGTCGAGGGCGGCGCCCAGCCGGGTGGCGAGGGCGAGATGAGCGGCCTGGGCCTGGCGGAACGCGTACCGGAACAGCGGCGTCGGCGCGGTCAGGGTGATCTCGACGTCGATGCGGACCAGGCCGTCCGGCTCGGCGCGCAGTCGGGTGTGGTTTCGCACTGTGGTGGCCGGCCACTGGCGGGCCACCATGACGATCTCGTCGGCCTCGTTGATCAGCACGTCCGCGTGGTAGGTGGTCCGGAAGCGCAGCGGACCCGCCGCCAACCGGTCGTTGATCGTGTAGCTGGCCTGGGCGCCGGGCCGGGGCGGCACCCGGCGAACCCGGACGATCAGCGGATGCAGCTCGCCCTGCCGGGTCAGGTCGCTGAGCAACGTTGCCGCCTCGGCGGGTGAGCACCGGGCCTGGACGGTGTAGCTGAAGGTATCGCTGCTGAGCACACCGTCTCCCGCCGTCGTTGGTCGCCCGATCGTCCCGTACCGATGTCTGGCTGGCAACGCCCCGGGCCCTCAGCGCCGCGCGGACCGGGCCGATGCGACGACCCGCCACCACCTGCGCCACTAAGGTCGGTTAGTACAAAATCTTCCGAAGATGCCGGAGGGCGGCCAGCATGAACGGCGACGACCGATGAGCGGGCACGTGATGGTATTCGCGCCCACTCCACAGCTGACGGTGACCGTGGACCAGCCCAACGACCACCCCGAGCTGCACCTGCACCCTGGCGGGCAGGGCGTCTGGCAGGCCCGGATGGTGATCTCCCTCGGAGTCGACGTGGTGCTCTGCGCCGCCCTCGGCGGTGAGATCGGCCAGGTGCTGGAGCCGCTGCTGGTCAGCGAGGGCGTGGACCTCAAGGTGGTGGTCCGTGACTCCGGCAGCGGCGGGTACGTGCACGATCGCCGCGACGGCTCCCGGCAGGAGGTCGCCGACGTGCCCGGGCAGCCGCTGAGCCGGCACGAGATCGACGAGCTGTACAACCTCGCCCTCGGCGAGGGCCTACGGGCCTCGGTGAGCATCCTCAGTGGGCCGAACGAACCGTGGCTGGTACCGGCCGACCTGTACCGACGCTTCGCCGCCGACCTCGGCGCGAACGGTGGCCGGGTGGTGGTCGACCTCTCCGGCGATCACCTCGGTTCGGTGCTGGAGAGCGGGGTGTTCTTCCTCAAGGTGAGTCACGAGGAGTTGATCCGCGACGGCCGCGCCCGCAGTGACGACACCGAGGAGCTGACCCGGGCCATGTACGAGTTGCACGCGGGCGGCGCCGAGACGGTGGTGGTGAGCCGCGCCGACCAGCCGGCGTTGGCGCTCATCGACGGGGAGCTGTTCCAGGTCGAGATGCCCCGGCTGGAGGCCGCCGACCCACGCGGCGCTGGCGACTCGATGACGGCCGGAGTGGCGGCGGTCGTGGCCAAGGGCGGGGACATTCGGACCGCCATCCGCACCGGGGCCGCCGCCGGCGCGCTGAACGTGACCCGGCACGGCCTGGGCACCGGACGACTGGACTCGATCACCGGCCTGGTGGACCGGGTCCGGCTGGTGCCGGCGGACAGCCGGCAACAGGAGCGGACCACCCCGGACGAGTTGGCCGGCCGGGTGGTCGAGCGATGACGCTGCGGGTGTTGATCACCAATGACGACGGGATCGCCGCGCCGGGGATCCAGGCGTTGGCCTGGGCGGCACGGCAGCGGGGCCTGGACGTCGTGGTGGCCGCGCCGATGGAGGAGGCGAGCGGTACCAGCGCCGCGATGAGCGCCATGGAGCGCGACGGGCGAGTCGTCGTGAACGACCACCCGCTGCCGGACCTGGCGGGTGTGCCGGCGTACGGGGTCGCCGGGTCCCCGGGCTTCATCACGCTGATCGCCCTGCACGGGGCGTTCGGCCCACCGCCGTCGGTGGTGCTCTCCGGCGTCAACCGGGGCGCCAACGCCGGCCGGGCGGTGCTGCACTCCGGGACCGTGGGGGCCGCGTTCACCGCCGCCACCAACGGCTGCCGGGCGATGGCGGTCTCCCTGGACGTGCTCTCGGCCGGCGAGGCGACGGCCGCGAGCGGTGGCGCCGCCGTGGACGCCGCAGCCCGGGTACGCGACGCCGAGCGGCACTGGGGCACCGCCGCGCGGGTCGCCCTGGACCTGCTCCCCCGCCTGACCTCCGCGCCGATGGAGAGCGTGCTCAACGTGAACACCCCGGACCTGCCGCACGGGCAGCTGCGCGGGGTGCGGCGCGGCACCCTGGCCAGCTTCGGTCAGGTGCAGATGACGGTGGCCGAGTCCGGCCACGGGTTCGTCCGTACCTCGCTGGAGGAGCCGGGGCAGGCCGCACAGCCGGGCACCGACGTGGCGTTGCTGGCCGCCGGGTACGCGTCGGTGACGGCCGTCCGAGCGGTCACCGAGGCGACCGACATCGACCTGACCGGCCTGGACGAGCAGCCCTGACGGGGACGCCCGGCGCGTTCAGGCGCCGGGCAGCACCTCGGGGGTGGCAGCGCCGGCGAAGTAGGGCTCCGGGGCGCCGAAGAGGCCGAGCAGGCCGGTCACCCAGAGCTGCCGGTGCACGAACCGACTCGGCTCGGTGACCACCAGCTTGACGTCACTGACCTCGGCCGTCTGGAAGCCGGCGACCATGGCGCTGATGCCGACCGAGTCGATGAAGGTGACCAACCTCATGTTGAGTTCGATGCGCAGAGGGCGGCCTTTGGCCAGCACCTCTGCGATCGCTTCGCGCACCTCGTACGCTGTGTCGACGTCGATCTCACCCCGCGGGGCGATCTCCACGACACCACCGGACAGAACCGACTTCACGATCGACAGGCTCACGCGAGCACCTCCACCCGCCCGTCCCCCGGGCGCCTCATCAGTACGCGGGCCGCGACCGAGAGTATTCCTCCGACGGCCTCGGTCGCCACCCCTCGGGATGAGCAATTCGCGGATCCGGGCCCACAAAGCCACCCATATCCGCACTTTTCAGTATCTGATTACTCAAGACTTTTCGTTATCTGACCATCGACGATCGGTCGTGACCGGCCCGCCGCCGAACCAGGGTAGCGGTCCGGGCCCGGCGCGCCCGACAACCGGCCCATGACGTACGCCTGCCCCGTGTGCCGTCGGCGTGTCGCCCACCGCCGGCCGGCGCGACCCGTGCCCCGGTTGCCGACGCGCCCTAGCATCGACCGGGACACCACCGCGACGGAGAGGATCTTCGATGATCAAGCGACTTGCCGGGCTGGCCGGCGTCGGTGTTCTGCTCGCCCTCGTCCTGGCCTGCGGTTTCGGTGGCGGGGGCGACGATGACGACGATGACGACGATGACTTCGCCCGCGGTGTCGCCGTGTCGGCGGTGCGCTGATTCGGTGGCGCGCCGAGTCCCGGCGCGCCGAGCTACCGGTGCTCCGCGGAGGTCGGGGTTTGCGTCCGGCTGACGCGGGGCACTGCGGGGTAGGCGACACCGTGACGCGCTGGAAAGACGCCGAAGTCCGAAGTGGCCGGCGGCTTCGGCACCCGAGGAGGTAACCACGATGTTCGGAACCAACCTGCTGGACCGCCGCAGCAAGCCGGAGCGGATCGCGGACCAAGCCTGGGAGCACCTGCTCTCGGCCGTCAGCTATGCCGGAGACAGTGTGCGGGACACCGCCCGCTCGGCCCGCCAAAACAGCAGCGATCTTGCCGACGGGGCGGGTGACCTGGTGGGATCCGCCGCCGAGGAGGCGCGACGTCGCGCCTCGCTGGCCTTCGACGCGCTCGCCGGCCGTCAGCCGGCACTGCCGTGGACGCTCCTGATCGGCGCCGCGCTCGTCGGCGCGGCGGTCGGCTGGGCCGTCGGCTCCGCCGCGCGGGCCGCCGGCAGCCGGGACGACAGTGCCGTCGACGACGTGGAGTTCGTCGACGTCGACCGCCCCAACTCCCCCGCCATCTGAACGACAGCGCCACGGCGGGCCCCGATCGACTCAGGTCGATCGGGGCCCGCCGTGGCGCCGGGGTGGACCCGGTCCGCCGGGTGCCGGACCCCTCAGGCGGCCCGGCGGACCGGTGTCTGGTGGTGATCCGGGGTCCCGACCCGGATCACCCGTTCAGCGGCTCGTGCAGGTGATGGCCGGGGACGTGTTGCTACCGGCCCACGAGCCGAGGAAGCCGGCGGTGGTGCTGGCCCCGGCCGCGAGCGCGCCGTTCCAGCCCGTGTCCCGGACCGACACGGCCGATCCGGTCTGGGTGTGGGTGCCGCCCCAGAGCTGGTCGATCCGCTGGCCGTTGGTGAAGGTCCAACCCAGCGTCCAGCCGGCGATGGGGGCGCTTCCGGTGTTGCGGACCACCAGCTCGGCCTGGAAACCGCCGGACCAGGAGCCGGTCACCCGGTAGGTCGCCGCGCAGCCGACGGACGGCGGCGGCGTGGTCGGGGGCGGCGTGGTGGGCGGCGGGGTCGTCGGCGGTGGCGTGGTGGGCGGTGGGGTCGTCGGCGGTGGCGTGGTCGGGGGGTCGCCGCCGGTGCGATCGGCGACCAGGATGCCGCGACCGTTGGTGCCGAGGTAGACCCGACCGTAGACACGCGGGTCGCCGGTCAGCGCCTCGGTCGGATTGCCGTACTGGTGGCGGTCGTCGTTGACGCGTACCCAGGTCGCGCCGGCGTCGTCGGAGCGGTGCACGCCCGGTTGACCGTTCACAGTGCCGTAGAGGAACACGGCGGGGTTGGTCCGCCCGGGTGCCGCCTTGCCGAAACCGACGTTGCCGGAGGCGCTGACGCCGTCCAGCCTGGTGAAGCTGGCGCCGGCGTCGGTGGAACGCCACAGGCCACCCGGCCCGGCCAGCCACAATTCGCCGGCCCGGCCCGGCAGGGCCTTGAACCGCACGTCGGTGCTGGGCAGCCCGGTCGCAGCGGTCGGGGTGAAGCTGGCCCCGCCGTCGGTACTCAGGTAGAAACGCCCGCCGCTGAAGCCGTAGAACCGGGTGGGGTCGACCCGGTCGGACTCGATCGTGGCGTTCGCCGGGATGCCGGTCGACGCTGCCCAGGAGTTGCCGAAACCGACCGAGTGGACCACGCGTTGGCCCGCGTCACCGGGTGCCCAGACGAAGCGGCTGCCGTCGGCCGCGGCGGCCACCGTGCCGCCGAGGTTGACCCCGGACGGTTCGGTGCCCTGGAACCAGGTGGCGCCGCCGTCGGTGGAGAAGGCGACGTGACTGTCGTTGGGCCGGTCGGCGTCGGCGAAGTTGCCGGCGCGCACCAGCACCGCGGGCTTGCTCTCGGCGTAATCGAGGCTGGTGGTGGACGTGAACACCGGCTGGGTGAACAGCATCGACGGAATCGCGTCCAGGTCGGTGTGTCGGAAGCCGCCGACGTCGCCGAGCGCGCTGATCAGGGGTGCGCCGCTGGGCGGGCTGATCAGGTCGAGGACGGCGGTCTCCTCCAGCCCCCGGACCATCGGCCGGAGGGTGAACTGACCGCCGGTGTCCCACCTGGTCAGGTCGGTGGTGCCGTAGATGGTGGCGCCGGTGCCGTACATCATGCGGTTGGAGTCGTGCGGGTCGATCTCCACCGACTCGTTCATCCAGCCGAGCTTGGGCGCGTCCTCCGGGGGTGCCGGGTTGAGACCGAAGGTCAACCAGGGCACCGAGCTGATGTCCATGGTGTAGCGGCGGGACCTCTCCGGGTAGTTGCTGAACTCCCAGATTCGCGTCCAGCTCGCCCCGCCGTCTGTGCTGCGGAAGAAGATGGCGTCCGGCCACCAGGAGACCTGGGTGGCCACCAGCAGGGTGTTCGGGCGAAGCCGGTCGATGGTCAGCCCGCTGTAGCCGAAGTAGGCGTCGGCACTGGTGGAGGGCACCGGGCTGATCCGCGTCCAGGCCCCGGTCGACCGGGTGAACTTCCAGACGTCGCCCTTGCCGCCGTCGTACGGGCCGCCGGTGTCGCTGGTGGCGATGTAGAGGTGACCACCGACCGGGTCGACGACCCCCTTGTGGGCCAGGTAGCCGGTGGGCTGACCGGGGATGCGCGCCCAGGTGACGCCGCCGTCGGTGCTGCGGTAGACCGGGTTCTCCTTGTCCGCCACGCCCACGTAGATCGTCTGTGTGGTGGAGCCGGCGGTGCCGGTGCTCTTGTCGAAACTGACCCAGGTCAGGCCCTGGTTCTGGCCGTTGTAGCCGTTCGGGTCGCTGGGATCCGCCCGGTAGTTGCCGACGTTGGGGAAGGCGGCGACGCGGGCCCAGGTCACGCCGTGGTCGGTGCTGCGCCACAGCCCGTTGCCACCCTCGGCGCCGTAGTACACGATGCTGTTCCGGTTGGGGTCGACGGCGAGCCGCTCCCCCATTCCCCGGCCCGGCATGTTGCCGCCGTTCTTGAACGGCAGCTCGGTGGCCTGCCAGGTGGCGCCCTTGTCGGCCGAGCGCAGGATCGCGCCGTTGTTCGGGTCCCAGCCGTTCGTGTACATGCCGACGGCGGCGTACACCCGGTTGGTCTGCACCGGGTCGGTGGCGATGCTGACCACGCCGTTGTAGCCCCACCGGTCGGCGCCGACCCAGTCGAGCAGCGGCGTCCAGGACTGGCTGGTCTGTTCCCAGCGGTACGCCCCGCCGATGTCGGTGCGCGCGTAGATGAGGTTCTTCTCGGTGGGGTTGAAAACGATGCCGGGCACGAAGCCACCACCGCCCACGGGGACGTTCCGCCAGGTGTACGCCTCCGCCGCGGCCGGGGTGGGGGCCGACCCGGCGGCGGTGAACGGGACCACCACGACGGCTGTGGCGGCGGCCAGCACGGACACGACCGTGCCGGCGAGACTTCTCCGCATCTGCGGTTCCTCTCGGGATGGAGCCCCGGGGGACGGGGTCGATCGCCTGGGTGACGCCGTGGCCCGGGGGACGGGCACGACGACGGGGACGGGCAGAGCTGCCCTGGCTCCACCACCCGACGCGACGGCTCCCGCGATCGAGGAACGCGATTACCGTAACCGAAATCGGCTCGCTTTGGAAGCGCTCCCATCATCGATGTTGGTCAGCCTTTCCCACCTCAGCCGCCCAGGTCGGGCCGCGCCGTCACCCGGTCCGGGCGAGGGCGGCTCACCCGGGGCGGCGGCAGGATCGCAGCACGGCGGACCTCAGGCCGCGGCCACCACCCGGTCCGCCATCGGAACAGCGGAGGAGGGACAGATGGCCATCGCGGAGATCAACCGCACCGACCAGGACATCCAGTCCGCCGTGCTCGACGAGCTGACCTGGGAACCGCGGGTGCAGCCGCACGAGATCGGCGTGACCGTCGCCGAGGGCGTCGTCACCCTGACCGGCCGCGTGGACAGCTACGCCAAGAAGTGGGCCGCCGAACGGGCCGCCCACCGGGTCGCCTCGGTCCGGGCGGTCGCCAACGACGTGGCCGTACAGCTCACCGACGACACCGAGCGCGCCGACACCGACCTGGCCGCCGCGGCCAGCCACGGGCTGGAGTGGGACGCGTTCGTGCCCATCGAGAAGCTCCAGGTCACCGTCTCGGCCGGCTGGGTGACCCTGCACGGCGACGTCGAGTGGGAGTACCAACGGCGAGCCGCCGAACGCGCGGTGGCCCGGCTGACCGGCGTACGCGGGGTGAGCAACGGCATCACCGTCCGACCGGCCACCGCGCCGGACGCCCGCGACCTGGCCGACCGGATCGTCGACGCCCTCGCCCGGGCCGGAGCGACAGAGGCCGAACGGATCAGCGTCCGGGTGCACGGCGACACAGCGATACTCGCCGGGTTGGTGCACTCGATGCCCGAACGGGCCGAGGTCGAGCAGGTGGCCTGGTCCGCGCCGGGAATCCGGGAGGTGCAGAACCACATCGCTGTCGCCCCGGTGCTGCGCTGAGCGGGCGCGGGCGCCCGCTCAGCGGGCGCTGAACGGGCGCGGAACCACCCGGGGTGGGTGAGTCCTTCTCACCCACCCCGGGAGCAGGCTGGTGGCATGAGTGATCCGAACGGGCTGATCCAACCGGGACGCACCGCGCCCGGTTTCACCCTGCCGGCCACCCCGGACGGGGCTCTGCTGGGGCCCGAGCAATTCCGTGGCCGGCCGGTCGTGCTCGCCTTCTACCCCGCCGACTGGAGCCCGGTCTGCGGTGACCAGATGTCGCTCTACCAGTCGGCGGCTCCCGTCTTCGCCCAGTACCGCGCGGTGGTGCTCGGCCTGTCGGTGGACAGCATCTGGTCACACCGGGCGTTCGCGGAGAGCCGGGGCATCGAGTTCCCCCTGCTGGCCGACTTCGAGCCCAAGGGCGAGGTGGCCCGCAGCTACGGCGCGTACATGCCCAACGGTGAGGCGGCCCGCGCGCTCGTGGTGCTGGATCCGGCGGGGAAGGTGACCTGGAGCTACCTGTCGCCGCCCGACGTCAACCCCGGCGCGGACGGCATCTTCGACGCGCTGGACCAACTCGCCGCCGATCGGAAGGTGATGGCCGGATGAGTACGCCACTGCAGGTCACCGCCCGACTTCGAGACCCGGTGACCACCGACGACCACATCCGGGGGCCGGCCGACGCGGCGGTGACCATCGTCGAGTACGGCGACTTCCAGTGCCAGTTCTGCGGTGCCGCGTACCCGAACCTGCACGAGTTGCTGCGGCAGCGGGCCGACACCGTACGGCTGGTCTACCGGTACTTCCCGATCGCCAACGTGCACCCGTACGCCGAACGGGCCGCCGAGACGGCCGAGGCCGCCGGGGTGCGGGGCCGGTTCTGGGAGATGCACGACTGGCTCTACGAGCACCAGGACCAGCTCGACCCGGTGCACCTCTCGCTCGGCGTCGAGCAGGTCGGGTTGCCGCCGGACGAGTTGAACGCCGAGGTGGAGAACCGTGCGCACGCGGACCGGGTGCGCCGGGATTTCGTGGGGGGCATCCGCAGCGGGGTGAACGGCACCCCGACCCTGTTCGTCAACGGCATCCGGCACGACGGCGGGTACGACCTGCCCGACCTGCTCACGGCCGCGGACGCCGCCGCCAACGCCTGACCCGCTCAGATCAGCCGCAACTCGCGCGCCCGCCGGACCGCCTCGCGCCGGCGGGTCGCGTCGAGTTTGCGGTAGATGTTGCGGACGTGGGTCTTCACGGTGTTGACCGAGAGGGACAACTCGCTGGCGATCTCCACGTTGGACAGGATGCTCTGCAGGTAGCGCAGGATGGTCAGCTCCCGCTCGGTGAGCGGCTCGTCGAGCGCGCCCCTCGGCCCGGCGGCCGGCCCGGCCGCGCCCTGTCCCGCGCCCCGCACCAGGTCACTGACCAGCGTGAAGTGCGCGGTGCCCGCGTCCAGGTGCGCGGCCAGCAGGTCCCGCACGGGTGGGTCGGCGCGGGTGAAGACCCTCCGGCAGCCCTGTGGGCCGGCCAGGTCCAGCGTCTGCTCCAGGATCCGACCCGCCCGACGCCCGTCCCCGGCGCGCTGGGCCAGCACCGCGTCGAGCAGACCGGCGTCCAGACGTACCGGTAGCGGCCAGGCCGTGGCGGCCGGCGCCTGCCAGTCCGGCAGGGTCCGCTCGGCGGTGGCGGCGTCGCCGGCCCGCAGGTGCACCTTCGCCAACGTCACAGCGAGCACCGGGTCGGCCCCCTCGTTCGCGGCGTCGCCCAGCAGGTCGCGGGCGGAGTCCAGGTCACCCCGCGCGGCCCGCAGTTCGGCCTCGGCGGCCCGCAGCAGACCGGTCAGCTCGTCGGCGGACGGCCGGTCGGCCAGCGCCTCCCGGGCCCGGACGAGCAGCCGCTGGCCGGTCGCCGGGTCGCCGGAGTCGCGGCGTAGCTGCGCCCGGCACAGCGCGGCCACCGCCGCCGCCACCGGTTCGTCGGAGGCGGCGGCCGGCCAGTCGCCGCCCACCTCGGGGTCGCCGGCCCAGCCGCCGGTCACGTCGAGTGCAGGGAGGGCGAGGGCGAGATTCGCGGTGGCCTCCTCGGGCTGGTCGCGCAGCAGCGCCACCACGGCGAGAGCCAGGTACGCGTGGCCGCAGTCGAGCCGACAGGACCAGCCCCGACAGGGCGGCATGCCGAGCGCGTCCCTGGCCGCCTGCTCGGCTGCCCGCAGCTCGCCGCGCACCGCGAGCAGCAGCGCGGCGCGGCTCGCGGCGACCAGTTCGGTACGCGGCCGGCCGGCTTCCCGAGCGGCCGCCCGGGCCCGGACGAACCGGGCGGTGGGCAGCGCCCCGTCGGCCAACTCGACCAGCCCCAGCGCGGCACCCGTGAACGCCCGCAGGTCCAGGTCGTCGGCGGCGGCGCCACCACCGGCCGTCGGGGCGGAACCGGTCAGCCCCGTCGGCAGCCGGGTCGGCGTGGCCTCCGCCGGGCGGGTGCGCAGCAGGCGAGCGGCGGCGGCCCGGACCTCGGTGCGGTCGTCGGCGAGCCGGGCCACTGTCAGCTCCAGCGCGGTGACCAGCCGCAGGAACCGGTCCCGGCGCGGCACCGGCAGGCCCGCGGCGTGCCCGGCGGCGGCCCGCAGGTGACCGGTGGCCGCTGGCAGGTCACCGGCGTGAGCGCGCTCGGCGGCGCAGGCCAACGCCACCTCCGGGTCGGCGCGGACCACCTCCGCCGGCGGCGGCGTGGGGGCCGGGGCGTGCACCGGGTCCCTGTCGTAGCGGGTCAGCTCCGGCCAGTGCGCGACGAACAGGTCACCGGCCAGGTCCCAGCGGCCGGCGGCCAGGGCGTGCCGCAGGGCGTCGGCAGGCCGGCCGTCACCCGCGTACCAGTCTGCGGCCCGGACGTGCAGCTCGCGTAGCTCCTCGGCGGGCAACCGGGCGAGGTCGGCGCGGAGCAGGTCGGCGAGCAGCACTTCGTACCGGTACCAGGGCGGCCGGGTGTCCTCCCGGTGCAGCAGACCACCGGTCCCGGCCAGGTCGGCCAGCACCTGCCCGGCGTCGGCGCGGCCGGTCAACGCCCCTGCCAGATCGGCGCAGACGCTGTCGACGACGGCGGTGCGCCGCAGCAGATCCTCCTCGGCCGGGTCGAGCGTCGCCAGCACCTCCTCGCGCAGGTAGCCGGCGATCTCCGGCTGGTCTCCGCCGAACTGCCCCACCCAGCGTTCCGGGTCGGGCTGTCCGCGTACCGCCAGGGCGGCGATGCGCAGCGCGGCCGGCCAGCCGCCGGTGCGCTCCCGCAGCCGGTGCGCGGCGGTCGCCGGCAGCGCGGCGGCGTGGGCGGTGAGCAGGTCGGCCACCTCGTCGTCGGTGAACGCCAGCTCGTCCGGGCCGATCTCGGTCAGCTCCCCGGCGAGGCGGAGCCGGTGCAGTGGCAGGTGCAGTCCGGCCCGCGCGCCGATCACCAGACGGAGCCGCCCCCGGGCATGCCGTAGCAGGAACTCCAGGCCGGTCAACGCCGCCGGGTCGGCGACCCGGTGCAGGTCGTCCAGGATCAGCAGCACCGGCCGGTCGGCGGCGGCGAGCGTGGCGGCCAGCGCCTCCAGCTGGTCGGGGCGCGGCGGCCGGTCGGGCACCGGGCCGCCCTCCGTCGCACCGGTCGCCGAGCGCAGCGCCGCGGCGAGGTACGCCCAGAGCCGGTCGGAGTCGTCGCCGGCCTCCACCGACATCCACGCCGAGACCGGCTCGTCAGCCGAGGAGACCGACAGGTCGCCGGAGTCCGGCACGATCGCCCCCGGCTCCACGTCGGGTGGCGCACCGCCCAGCCGCGTCCAGGAGGCGAGCAGCGTGGTCTTGCCCCAGCCGGCGGGGGCGGCCACCAGGGTGACCGGTCCCGTGCTGCCCTCGTCCAACCGGCGCAGCAGCCGGGGCCGGGCGACCACCGGCTCCGGCGGCACGGCCGGCGTCAGCCGGGACGCCAACAGCGGTGGCCCCGGTGCCGGCTCGACCCGTACGTGATCCTGTTCCGGCACCCAGCCCCACCCCCCACCACGCGCTCCGCCCCCGGTCGGCGAGCGGTTACCCGGCACGGGCCGGTTCACCCCTTCCGGGCGAGCGCGCTTCACCCGGGTGCGACAGACGATCGGGGGACGTGAACCGGGAGGACGGGTGGTACCGATGGGACGGCTGGCGCGGGCGGGACCCGCCCTGGGCGGCGCGGCGCTGGCCGGGGCGGCGCGGCTGCTGCGCGTACCCCGTTGGGGTGCCCGGCCCGGCGCGGACGGCGACGCTGCGGCGCCGGCCCGGTGGGAGGTGGTGACCGTCGACCGGCCGCCGGAGCAGGTGCTGCCGGAGGGCCGCTGGCCGGAGCCGCTGCGCCGCCTGGACGGGGCGGTCGAGGTGCGGGTGCGCCCGGCGCCCGGTGAACGGGGCACCGAGCTGGCCGCCCGACCGCTGGCCGGCGTCACCCCGCCCACCGGGCTGGCCGCGCATCTGGTCGGCGACGACCCGGGCCTGCTGGTCCGCCGGACCCTGCGCCAGATCAAGCAACGGGTGGAGGCCGGTGAGGTGCTCCGCGCGGACCGCTCCGCGCTGGACCGCCCCGAGGTCCACGGGTGAGAGCGCTGTGTTGGATGGGCGCAGGCGAACTGGCCGTACGAGAGGTCGCCGACCCGGAGCTGCGCAACGAGCGGGACGTCATCGTCCGGGTTCGGCGCAGCGCCACCGGCGGGGGTGACCTGCCGCTGCTGGCCGGCCCGCACCCGCTGCTGCGGCCCGGCGACGTGCTCGGCGCGGAGTTCCTGGGCGAGGTGGTGGAGGTCGGCCCCGGGGTCCGCCGACACCGCGCCGGCGATCGGGTGGTCGTCGGCGCGAGCGTGGCCTGCGGCGGCTGCTGGTACTGCCGCCAGGGCCTGCACTCCTGCTGTGACAACGCCAGCGCCGACCTGCCCAGCGCCGACCCCGACTGGGCCCGCTCCGACGCCGGCTGTTTCGGCAGGCCCCGGGCGGCGGGCGGATTCGCGGGCGGCCACGCCGAGTACGTGCGGGTGCCGTACGCCGACGTGAGCGCCTTCCGGGTGCCGGACGCCGTCGACGACGACCGGGCGGTGTTCGCCGCGGACGTGGCGCCGACCGGGTGGCTCGCCACCGAGTTGGGTGCGGTGCGCCCCGGCGACGTGGTGGCGATCTGGGGCGCCGGGGCGGTGGGTCAGTTGACCGCCCGGTCGGCGGTGCTGCGCGGCGCCGCCCGGGTGCTGGTCGTGGACCGGTACGAGGAGCGGTTGCGGATGGCCGAGCGGCACTCCGACGCCGAGCCGCTCGACTACCGCCGCACCGACGTCGCGGCCGAGCTGCGCGACCGTAGCGGTGGGCGTGGGCCGGACGTGTGCGTGGTGGCGGTCGGCACGCCGCCGGCCCGGTCGAGGGCCGACCGGTTCGGGGGCCAGCACGCCGACCGACCCGACGCGCTGCGGGAGGCCGTGCACGCGTGTCGCAAGAGCGGCGTGGTGGTGGTGCTCGGCGGGACGGGCGGGTTCGTCGACGCGTTCCCGCTGGGTGCGCTGACCGAGCGGCGACTCACGCTGCGCGGCGCCGGTCGGCCGGATCTGCGGGACGTGCCGATGCTGCTGGACCGGATGGCCCGCGACGAGCTGCGGACCGAACACCTGGCCACCCACCGGCTGCCGTTGGCGCAGGGCCCGGAGGGGTACGCGCTGTTCCGGGACCGGGCCGACGGCTGCGTACGCGCCGTGTTCACGCCCTGACCTCCCACTCGTGATCACGTCATCGTCGGCGGTGGATGGCAGACTCCGGGGATGGCAGAGGACCGAACGTACGACGTGGTGTTGTTCGGGGCGACCGGGTTCACCGGCGGCCTGACCGCCGAATACCTGGCCCGGCACGCGCCGGCCGAGCTGCGCTGGGCGCTGGCCGGGCGCAACCCGCAGCGCCTCGCCGCCGTACGGGATCGGCTGGCCGCTGTCGACCCGAGCCTGGCCGAGCTGCCGCTGCTCACCGCCGACGTGACCGACGCCGACTCCCTGCGGGCGGTGGCGGGAAGCGCCCGGGTGGTGGCCAGCACTGTCGGCCCGTACATCCACCACGGGGAGCCGCTGGTCGCGGCCTGCGCCCGGGCCGGCACCGACTACCTGGACATCGCCGGCGAGCCGGAGTTCGTCGACCTCATGTACGTGCGTCACCACGCCGAGGCGACAGGCACCGGCGCGCGGCTGGTGCACGCCTGCGGCTTCGACTCCGTCCCGCACGACCTGGGCGTCTGGTTCACAGTCAAGCAGCTGCCCGCCGACGTCCCGATCACAGTGGACGGGTACGTGCGCGCCGGCGGCCGGTTCTCCGCCGGCACCTACCACTCGGCGCTCACCGCGTTCTCCCGTGCTGGGCAGGCCAGCCAGGCCGCCCGGGCCCGTCGGGCGGTCGAGCCGCGCCCCACCGACCGGCGGGTCCGGGCGGTGCCCGGCCGGCTGGCCCGCTCGGCGGAGCTGGGCATCTGGACGGTGCCGCTGCCGACCCTCGACCCGCAGGTGGTTCGCCGCTCGGCCGCGGCCCGCCCGGAGTACGGCCCGGACTTCCGCTACCGGCACTTCGCCGCCGTGAAGCGGCTGCCCACAGTGCTGGCCGGCGCGGCCGGGCTCGGCGCGCTGATCGGGCTGGTGAAGCTGCCGCCCAGCCGACGCTGGCTGCTCGGCCGGCTCGCGTCCGGGCAGGGGCCCACAGCGGAGCAGCGAGCGTCGTCCTGGTTCCGGGTCCGGTTCGTCGGCACCGGCGGCGGGCAGCGGGTGGTCACCGAGGTCGCCGGCGGTGACCCCGGCTACGACGAGACGGCGAAGATGCTCGCCGAGTCGGCGCTGTGCCTGGCGCTCGACGAGCTGCCGTCGACCGCCGGCCAGCTCACCCCGGTCGCCGCGATGGGTGACGCGCTGCTCGACCGGCTCGTCCGGGCCGGGCTCACCTTCCGGGTGCTCAAGCAGGAGACTCTGGAGCCCGCGGCTTGACCCTCAACCGGGTCGAGGGGGCAGGATGCCCAGCGTGAGCGACCTGCACAGCATCGGCGAGCTGGCCCGGGCCAGCGGCCTGACCGTCAGCGCACTGCGCTTCTACGACTCGGCGGGGGTGCTGGAGCCGACAGTGGTCGACCCGGTGACCGGCTACCGCTGGTATGCCGGGGAGCAGATCGCCCCGGCCCGGCTGGTGGCCGGGCTGCGCCGGATCGGCATGCCGGTGCCGGAGATCGCCGCCGCGGTGCGCGCCGAGCCGGCCGCGGTGCACCAACTGCTCGACGCGCACCTGCGCCGGCTGGCCGACGGGCTCAGCGACGCGCGCCGCGAGGCCGACCGGCTCCGGGCGCTGGTCGACCCGGCCCCGCCGACCGCCACCACCCTCCTGGTCGCGCCCGCCGCCCTGGCCGCCGCGCTCGACGCGGTGCGCTTCGCCGTCGGCGTCGACAGGGAGCTGCCGATGCTCGCCGGGGTGCTGTTCGACGTGGAGTCCGACGGCGTCCGGCTCGTCGCCACCGACCGGTACCGGCTCGCGCTGGCTCGGGCCGGGGCCGACGTCGACGGGCCGCCGGTGCGGGTGTTCGTGCCGGTGGCCCTCGTCGACCAGCTCCGGCCACTGCTCGACACCACCGACACCTGGCCGGTACGGCTGACAGTGGCGGGCGCGGACCTGCGGGTGCGAGTGGCCGACCGCACGCTGACCGGCGCCGCCCTGCCGTACGACTTCCCGGACTACCACCGGCTGCTGCGCAGGTCCGTCGGTGAGCGGCCGACCGCGCGCCGGATCCCGGTGGACGTGGCCGCGCTGCGCGCCGCGCTGGCCGACCCCGCGGCCCCCACCGTCGCCCTCGACCACGACGGCACGACCCGGGAGGTCACGGTGCTCGGCGTCGACGACCGGGGCGGCCTGCGGCTGCTTCCCGCCGCCGACCTGGGCACCGACGCGCTGCGGGTCGGGGTGGACGGTGGTTACCTGCTGGACGCGCTGAACGCGGCCGGCGCGCCGCAACTGGTGCTGGAGCTGGACGGGCCGATCGCCCCGCTGGCGGTACGCCGACCGGACGACGCGGACACCTACTCGGTACTCATGCCGATCCGGCTCTGAGCCGGCGGCCAGCACTCCCCGTCCCGGGAGGAAAAGCCCGCGACGGTAGCATCTGCTGGTTCACCTGTGAACCCCGGACGGAGGCGTACGGAGCAGCATGCTCGACATGGAGTTGATCCGGAAGGATCGCGAGGCGGTGGCGACCGCGCTGGCGAAGCGTCTGGATCCCGCCGAGGTCACCCGTGCCCTGGACGAGATCCAGCGGCTCGACCAGGAACGCCGCGCCCTGATCACGGAGATCGACGCCGAGCGGCAGCGCCGCAAGGCCGAGGCCCGGGCGTACGCGCAGGCGAAGCGGGCCGGCGAGGAGCCGCAGGCCGTCGCGCCGGAGGCGGAGCGTAAGCAGCTCGCCGAGCTGGAGTCCCAGCTCGACGAGGTGCAGGCCCGGCTGCGCGACGCGATGAGTGAGCTGCCCAACCTGCCCAGCGACGACGTCGTGGCCGGCGGCAAGGAAGCCAATCGGGTGGTGAAGACCTTCGGTGAGCCGCCGGTGATTGAGAAGGTCCGCGACCACGTGGAGCTGAGCCGCGCGTTGGGTCTTGTCGACTACGAGCGCGGGGTCAAGCTCGGTGGGTCCGGTTTCTGGATCTACACCGGGGTCGGCGCCCGGCTGGAGTGGGCGCTGCTCAACTACTTCGTCGACCAGCACATCAAGGCCGGCTACGAGTTCCTGCTCCCGCCGCACCTGCTGCTGGATTCGGCCGGTTTCGCCGCCGGGCAGTTCCCCAAGTTCTACGACGACGTCTACCACCTGGACTCGGCGTCCGCTCCGCGTGGCCAGTTCCTGCTGCCCACGTCGGAGACGGCGATCCTCGGCGCGTACCAGGACGAGATCCTGGAGGCCCCGAAGCTGCCGCTGAAGGCGTTCGCGTACACCCCCTGCTACCGGCGGGAGTCGGCCGGCTCGCACTCGGACGAGCGCGGCACGGTGCGGGGGCACCAGTTCAACAAGGTGGAGATCTTCCAGTTCACCCTGCCGGAGCAGGCCGACGCGGCGCTGGAGGAGATGCTCGCCCACGCCGAGAGCCTGGTCGAGGGGCTGGGTCTGCACTACCAGCGCACGTTGCTCTCGGCCGGTGACGCCAGCGCCTCGATGAAGAAGACCCTCGACATCGAGGTGTGGATGCCGAGCACCGGCAAGTACAAGGAGGTGTCGTCGGTCTCCTGGGCCGGCGACTACCAGGCTCGTCGGGCGGCCATCCGTTACCGCGAGCCGGGCGGCAAGCAGACCCGCTTCGTGCACACCCTCAACGGGTCGGCGCTGGCCACCAGCCGGCTCTTCCCGGCCATCCTGGAGCAGTACCAGCAGGCCGACGGCAGCGTCCTGGTCCCCAAGGTCCTCCAAGACCGCCTAGGCACCGACCGCCTAACCCCCCGCTAAACCCAGCCCAGCCCTCACCCCCGCCCTTCCCGGCGTTGATCATGAAGTTATTGCCGCTCGCCTCGGCGTGTCATGGCATTAACTTCATGATCAACAGGGCGGGGGCGGGAGCGCTTCACCAGGGCTGCGGTTAGGAGGAGGGCCGCTAGGGCGGCTACGAGCAGGGTTGGGCCTAGGGTGTCCAGGGTTTTGGACAGGGTTTGTTGCAGGTGGGACGCCGCCTGGATTAGCGGGTCGTTGAGGGCTTCGCGGTGGCCGGCGGCCAGGCGTAGCTCGTAGCGGCCGTACCAGGCGACGTAGCCGCCGGCGATCAGCAGCACCAGGCCACTGAGGCGGGGCACCAGCGCACCGGCGACGCGCAGCCGGGCCACCAGGCCGTCGCGCAGCAGCGCCACGCCGAGCGCGGCGACCGCTACCACCAGACCCATCCCGAGGGCGTACGCGCCGAACAGCGCCAACCCCTGACCGGTCGAGCCGGCCTGGAGGCTGGTCACCACGATCGCCAGGAACGGCGCGATGGCGCAGCCGAGTGACGCCAGCGCGTACGCCGCGCCGAACAGCGCCATCGACGGCCAGGACCGGGTCAGCCGGGGTGCCCGGGCGGACCAGCCGGGGGCGGGCAGCCGCCGACCGGCGAGCAGCCAGCAGCCGGCCACCACCAGCAGCACACCGAGCGCCACTGTCAGCCACGGCAGCCGGGGCCGCAGCCAGCCGGCCAGCGGCGCGAGCGCCAGGCCGAACGCGCCGAACACCAGCACGTACCCCACTGTCAGCCCGGCCGCCGCGGTGAGCGCGCGGCCGACCGCGCCGCGGGTGTCCGACTTCCCCGCCACCAACAGCGAGAGGTACGCGGGCAGCAACGCGAAGCCGCACGGGTTGACCGCGCCGAGCATGCCGGCGGTCAGCGCGAGCAGCAGTGTGGCGGTCACGCCCCGGCCAGTGCGGCGACCTTGGCGGTGAGCGCCTCACCGTCGAGGAAACCGTGGTGGACGACAGTGCCGTTCCGGTCGATGATCACGAAGATGCTCTGCTCGGTCACCTTGAACCGCTTCCAGAGCGCACCCTTGGTGTCCTCGATCTGCGGCGTCGCGCCGAGGTCGAACTCGGTGACGAACTCCTTCATGGCCTTCCGCTCGCCCAGCCCGGCGACGCCCACGATCGGCACCGTGTCCCGGTACCGGGGTTCGATCTCGGCCACCGTCCAGGCCTGGCTGGCGCAGGTGGCGCACCACGGCGCCCAGAACCACAGCACCACCGGTTTGCCGGCCAGCTGTGCCGCGTCGAACGCGGCCCCACCGAGGGTGGTCCCGGTGAAGCGCAGCACGTCCGGGACCTGCGCCGCAGGTGGAACGCCGGTCGCGACGCCGGTCGGCGTGGGCGGGACGCTGGTCGACGTGGGCGGCGCGCCGGTCGAGGCCGGGGCCGATCCGGCCGCGGCGGGCCCACCCGGCGCGGTGCCGGTACAGGCGGCAACGCCGAGCAGCGCCACCACGAGCGCCCCGGCGGTGGCGGCACGGCGAAGCTGCCCGGCCCCTGTCCACGCCCTGCTGATCGGCATCCGCTTCTCCGTTCCGGGTCCGGAAGGGACCCCTGCTGGGCCTGAGGCTTCGCTATTCGGCCTTGGCGAGTCGGAGAGCCAACTCCGGGCAGACCTTGACCGCCTTCAGCGCACCCTCGCGCAGCCAGGTCGGCACGGGGGTGGCCGGGAAGGCGGGATATCCGTTCGCGTCGAGCCGGATGAAGTCCGGTACGACGTGCGCGCAGAGGCCGTGCCCGTCGCAGCGCGACCAGTCCAGTGTGAGCTTCTGCGGGTTCGCGTCGGGTGCGCCCGGCAGCCCCATCACGCCCTTGACCCGTCGGCCACAGCCGTCGCCGGTGCTGTGCAGCCGCAGGTCCTCGGCGAAGACCTCGATCGCGGAGAGCGCGAACCGGGCGGTGCCGTCCGGGTGGCTGCACGCGCCTCGGCCCTTCACCTCGCCGGCGGCGGCGCGCACCACGTCGGCCGGTTGGCTGCCGGCGACGGCCAGGTCCACGGCGCGGGCCAGGTCCGGCAGGCCCATCTTGCACGGCCCGCACTGGCCGGCGGACTCGCCGGCCAGGTAGCGCACCACCTGGGCGGCCTCACCGAGCGGGCAGGTGTCGACACCGAGCGGGACGATGATGCCGGCGCCGAGGGTGCCGCCGACGGCGGCCAGGCCCTTGCGGGAGACCTCGGCCGTCTCCGCCGCCTCCGGGGTGATCCACTTGCCGTGGTAGCCGCCCATCAGGATGCCCTGGGTGGCCGGCACCTCGCACAGGTCGAGGACGTCGCGCAGCGGCATACCGGCGGTGCACTCCACCACCGCCGGCCGGCCCGCCGCGCCGGTCACTGTGAGCAGCACGGTGCCCGGCTCGTCGTCGGTGCCGAGCGCCGCGTACTCGTACGGGCCCAGTCGGGCGCCGACGGCGAGCTGGGCGTACGTCTCGGCGTTGGACAGCAGGGTGGGCAGGCCGCTGACCCCGGAGTCGCTGGAGCGCTTCTTGGTGCCCGGCGGGATGTGCGGCAGCCCGTTGATCCCGTTGACCAGTGCGCCGCCCTCGCCGGAGATGAACCGGTGCGGCACCGTGACGATCGTGGTCTGCACCGGCATCCGGCGCTCGTCGAGGGCCTCCATCAGCGAGTCCCGGCCGACCCCGTCGTCCGCCACGCCGATCACGATCTCGTCGGCGTCCAGCGCGTACGCGGCCAGCGCCGCGCCGTCCAGGATCAGGTGCGGGGCGCGGGTCAGCAGCACCTTGTCCTTCCAGCTGGCCGGCTCCCCCTCGGTGGCGTTGACGACCACCACGGCGGCGAGGTCCTGCCGCTCGCAGGACTCCAGCACCGCGCGCAGTTTGCGGGCGAACGGGAAACCCGCTCCGCCCTTGCCTTTGAGCTGCATGCCCTCGGCGAGCTGGAGCAGCTGCGCCGGCTCCATCGGGCCGATCGGTCCGTGCACCTCCTCGTGCGCGAGCAGGTCGAGCCGGCCGTACTCGGCGAAGCCGGCGGTGAGCCGGGGTTCGCCCACACAGGCGACCGGTGGCACGGCGGTCCGCATCACTTCGCCTCACCCCGCAGCCCGGCCCAGTACGCCCCGTCCACCGCGTCGGGGCTGGCCTTGCGGCGCTTGGACTTGCCCTCGCCGGCTGCCCGTCGAGCACGGCGGGACGCCAGGTCGACAAGGGTCGGGGTGTCGTCGACGGGCGGCGCCACCTCGTCCGGCACGTACCGGGCCGGCGGCCGCCAGTAGTCCGGCTCCTCGGGCAGGTCGTCCTCGGCGCTGTGCCGGCCGCTGCCGCTGCGCGGCGCCGACGAGATCGGGCTGCTGGAGATCGGGCCGGCCGAGATGGGCTCGACGGAGATCGGGCCGGCGGAGATGGGCTCGTCGGCCTGCCACCGGCGTGGGCTGTCCCACGGCTCCTCGGCCTCGTCGAAGGTCGACTGCGGCGGCGCCGAGTAGCGGCTGCCGTCGTCCTCGCTACGGGACCGGCGACGGGACCGCTCGGGGGCCGGTTCCTCAGCGCGTCGCCGGCTGGTCGGCACGGCCTCGTCCCGGGTGCGGGAGCCGCGCCGCCGGGTCACCGGCTCCAGCTCCTCCTCGTCGCGTCGGAACGTGCCGGTGTCCTCCACGCTGCGGCGGGCCGATCGGCTGGTAGTGGTCTCCTCGGCCCGCCGGCTGCGCGAGGACCGTTCGGTGTCGCGGCGGGCGGCCGGCTCCTCCTCCCGGCGACGTCGGCTCGGCCGGGCCGGCTCGACGAGGGAGCCGGGCTCGGGCACCACGGGGACGGTGAACCGTTCGGGGTCACGTCGCGCGGCCGGGGCGGCCCAGGTGGCGGTGGTGGTGTCCGCCCAGGCGGGACGCTTGTCCGCCGCCTTGCTGCGCCGACCCAACCCGGCCAGCAGCGATCTGGCGGTCTTCGCCTCCTCCGCCCGGCCCGCCATCACCGCGTTGCGCACCGCTGCCTGGTGCTGCTCGCGGCTGCGCCGACCGATGGTGACCGAGAACCGGACCAGCAGGGCCAGCACCACCAGCAAAATGCAGCCGAGGTAGCTGAACATCACCCAGGGCGCTGCGGCCCGACCGGCGTTGAGGCCGTGAAAGACGGCGAACGGCCAGGCCAGGTACGCGGTGGAGTGCAGCGTGCGCCACAGCCACTTCGGACCGACGCCGGCGAAGCGGGCCCGGATGATGCCGGTCCAGATCACGCTGACCATCAGCAGCGCGGCCACAGTGCCGAGCCCGACGTAGAGCCCTCGGCCGCCGACGAACGGCACCAGCGCGTCGGTCGCCGCCGCCCGCCCGGTGGCGATCTTGGTGAGGACGTGGAAGCCGAGCCCGGCCACGCCCAGCACGCCGGTGGCCCGGTGCGCCGACTGCATCAGCACCCGGTGCGAGATGCGCAGCACCAGCCGGTCGGTGGCGAGCAGGCCGAGCATCACGGTGAGGCTCAACGCCACCAGGGAGACCACCCCGGCGAAGAACTCGGTGAAGAAGAAGCCGTACGCGTACGCCGTCTGACCGGCGCCGGTCAGCATGATCGCCGCCCAGAGCGCGGCGAGCACCGACGCGATCAGCAGGGCGCTCGCCGACCGCGACGGGGTCCGCACCCCCCGACTGCTGGCGCTGGTCCGGACCGTCGCCGCCTTCTTGTCCTGCTGTGCCCGGGCCATCTGCTCCTCGATCGTCTCGCGGCGGCGTACCACCGGCCGACCCCTGCTCCCCCATCCAGTACGGACCGGCGGGGCGCGCGGATCACTCGTCGACGGAAATTTCTGGGCCGAAATCGAACCGAGGGGCGCGGCCGTGCGTTGTACCCGCTTCCACCCACCGATCCGGACAGCGACAAACGTCCATGCATTGACAGTCGCCGCAACACGCTTGTAACCTTTCAGCAACTTTCAGCCAGGCTTGCAAGATTCCGGCAAGTCGGCACTCCCCCACCGCACCACCACCTCCCGCTCCCGTCAGGAGTCCCCATGCACCGACGTCGACGCGGCTCGGCACTCCTCGCCCTCGGCCTGATCGCCAGCCTGCTCGTCCCCACCGCAGTGACGGCACCCCCGGCCGTCGCCGCCCCGTCCGGCGGCAAGAAGGTCATCGTCCAGCTCTTCGAGTGGAACTGGCCCTCGGTGGCCAGCGAGTGCCAGAGCACCCTCGGCCCGAAGGGTTACGGCTTCGTGCAGGTCTCACCCCCGCAGGAGCACGTGCGGGGCAACCAGTGGTGGCTGGCGTACCAGCCGGTCAGCTATCGGATCGAGTCCCGCAAGGGCACCCGGGCCCAGTTCCAGTCGATGGTGAACACCTGCCACGCGGCCGGGGTCAAGGTGATCGTCGACGCGGTGATCAACCACATGTCCGGTCAGGACAACGGCGGCACCGGCTGGGCCGGCTCGTCCTACTCGCACTACGACTATCCGGGCATCTACCAGACCCAGGACTTCCACCACTGTGGGCGCAACGGCGGCGACGACATCGCCAACTACAACGACCGGTACGAGGTGCAGAACTGCGAGCTGGTCAACCTGTCGGACCTGAGGACCGAGTCGGACTACGTCCGCACGAAGATCGCCTCATACCTCAACGACCTGCTCTCGCTCGGCGTCGACGGCTTCCGGATGGACGCCAGCAAGCACATGCCGGCCGCCGACATCGCCGCCATCAGGGGCAAGCTGTCCCGCTCCGCGTACATCGTGCAGGAGGTCATCCACGGCGCCGGCGAGCCGGTGCAGCCGACCGAGTACACCGGCAACGGTGACGTGCACGAGTTCCGCTACGGCAAGGACCTGGCCCGGGTGTTCCGCTCCGAGCGGTTGGCGTACCTGCGCAACTTCGGCGAGGGCTGGGGGCACCTACCGACCGGCCCGGCCTCGGTGTTCGTGGACAACCACGACACCCAACGCGATTCCGGTGGGGTGCTGACCTATCGCGACCGGGGCATCTACGCGCTGGCGAACGCCTTCATGCTGGCCTGGCCGTACGGCTCCCCGACCGTCATGTCCAGCTACACCTTCAGCAACCGGGACGCCGGCCCACCGTCGGACGGCGCCAACAAGACGCTCAACACCACCTGCTACTCCGGCTGGGAGTGCGAACACCGCTGGCCGGTGATCGCCAACATGGTCGGCTTCCGCAACGCCACCGAGGGCGCCGGCGTGGCCAACTGGTACGACAACGGCAACAACCACATCGCGTTCAGCCGCAGCGGCAAGGGCTTCCTCACCGTCAACGACGAGGACGCCGCTGTGAACGGCCGCTCCTACTACACAGGGCTGCCCGCCGGTCGATACTGCGACGTCATCCACGGCACCTACGCGGGCGGCACGTGCAGCGGACCGGTGATCACGGTGGACGGTAGCGGCTGGTTCGCGGCGAACGTGCCGGCGCACGACGCCGTGGCCATCCACATCGGCGCACGGATCTGATTCGACAGGGGCCTCCGGACGGCGGGTCTCGCCGAACCGGGGGCCCCGACGCATCCGCCACCATAGAGTAGTTTCGTGCCGTTTGACCGAAAGACTCCGTACCGCCGTCGCGGCGTCTGGGTGGCCGCCGCGATCGGCGTACCCGCGCTGCTGGTGACCGCGCTGCTGGTCGGCCAGGCTCTCACCCCCAGCTCGACGGCCCCCGACGACCGCAACGTGGTGGCGGCCGACCCGACACCGAGCAGTGTGGAGCAGAGCCCGGAGGAGTCGATCCCCCCGGCCGCGCCTGCCCCGGACGGGCTGCCGGTGGTCGACTACGACCCCGCACCCGGAGGGTTCCCCGCCGACCCGAACACCATGGACGTCACACCGCTGACCGACGGCGTGCACCCGACCCGGCGGATCGCCGCCTACGACGCGCCCGGCGGCCGGCCGCGTGCCTTCCTCGAACCGAGCATCCGCGGTGTCGAGCTGACCATGCCGATCGCCCAGCGGCGCGCCGGCTGGACGGCCGTCCTGCTGCCCTCGGCCAACCGACGGCTGGCCTGGCTGCCGCCGGGCGGGTTCGAGACGGTGCCGCTGCGCGACCAGATCGTGGTGGAACGCAAGGTCCACCGGCTCACCTGGTACCGGGCCGGCAGGGCGGTGCGCTCCTGGGAGGTCAGCCTCGGCCAGTCCGGCCAGGAGACTCCACTGGGGCGGACCTTCATCCTGGGCCGCACCCCACCCCCGGAAGAGGTCTACGGCGGGGTGGACATCTACGCCCTCGGTTCGGTGCCCGACGACCCGGAGTCGGTGCCGTCCGGGCTGCGCGGCGCGCACATCGGGGTGCACACCTGGCACCACGACGGCGAGCTGGGCGAGAACACCACCAATGGATGTATCCGGCTGACCCGCAGCGGTCAGCGGGAACTGCTCGCCGAGGTCCGTCCCGGCAGCAGCGTCGTCGTGGTCGACCAACTGGCCGCCCCACCGCCGACCGCCTGAGCGTCTGAGCGCACTGTCACTCGCCGAGCAGCCAGCCGTTCTGCTCGGCGACCCGGATCGCGTCGGCCCAGCCGACCTCGGCGACCACTGTAGGTCCTCCTCCAGCGAGAGCAGGGCGGCCCGGCTGCGCTCGTAGGCACAACCGTCGACAGCGGTGACCTCGCCGAAGCTCTTGGTGAGGCCGTCCACCTCGACAGCCGGATGCGTACTGATCATGCCACTGATGCTCCGGCCGGGCGTACCCCGATGCCCGGAGCGGTCGTCACGCCCCGACCGTGACATTTGTCAGGGCGGCCGGATTCCGGACGGGCACAGCGGGTAACCGCCGGGCCGAACCGCGACACCGGGAGGACGCGATGGGTGCCACGCCGCAGGGTCAGGTCGACACGGTCGTGCTGATCCACGGGCTCTGGATGACGCCTCGTAGCTGGGAGGGGTGGTCCCGGCGGTACACCGAGCGCGGCATGCACGTCGTCGCCCCCGCCTGGCCCGGCATGGACCGGTCCGTGGAGGAGCTGCGCGACGATCCGGCCCCGATCGCCGAGCAGAGCATGGCCACGATCGTGGCGCACTACGACCGGATCATCCGGGCGCTACCCCGACCGCCGATCATCATGGGGCACTCGTTCGGTGGCCTGTTCGCCCAGATCCTCGCCGACCGGGGTCTCGGGGCGGCAGTGGTGGGAGTGCACCCCGCTGCGGTGAAGGGCGTGCTCAAGGTGCCGCTGAGTCAGCTGCGCTCGGGCTTTCCGATCCTGCGCAGCCCCGCCAACCGCGGCAAAGCCGTCCCGTTCACCCCCGACGACTTCGCCTACACCTTCGGCAACACGATGAGTCGCGAGGACTCCGACCGGGCCTGGCGGCGCTACGCCGTCCCCGGTGCCGGGCGGGTCTTCTTCGAGGGCGCGTTCGCCAACCTCGACCCCCGCTCGCCGGCCCGGGTCGACGTCGGGCGTACCGACCGGGCGCCGCTGCTGCTGATGGCCGGCGAGGTCGACCACGTGGTGCCGGCGTCGGTCGTCCGCGCCAACGCCGGGCTCTACCAGAAGTCCCGGGCCCTCACCGCGTACGAGCAGTTCGCCGGCCGATCACACTTCACCGTCGGCCAGGACGGCTGGGAGCAGATCGCCGACTACGCGCTGGACTGGGCATTGCGCGCGGCGGCCCTGCCCCGGGAGGCGACCATCGCCAGCGAAACCCCCCGCCGCTGACCGGTCTCACGAGCGAGAAGATCGCGCGGATCTTGCAGTTTCGGTCGTCAATATGGGTGGAACGCCCGTTGTGTCGCGACAGAAAGTGCAAGATCATGAGCAGAGGAGTCCGGGTCCGGCGATCATGGAGTTGTGGTCGACCTTCGGCGCGCAGAGTGAGCGAGCCATCACGATCGACGCGGGGCAGCACCCAGCTCGTGATGTCGGCGGCGGTGAACTGCGCGGAAGCGAGTTCACCACCGTCCAAGACGCTGGCTCAGCCCCAGCCCAGGGAGATGTCGAGGATCTCCAGATCGGGTGGCGCGGCCGGGGCGACCCGCTTGGGATCACGGGAAACCAGGTAGCAGCGGTACAGGACAGCGGTCGCCACGGCGTGGGCGACGTCCAGAGGCACGTCGAACCGCGCTGCAATCCGGGCCACCCGCCGGCTGGTCGGCGCGTCGTACACCGCGACCTTGATGTCCCGCTCCTCAGTGAGGAGCAGGTCGAGCAGGTGGGCCGCTGGTGTGCCAGCCACCTCCAGTTGGGCCTGCCCCAGGCAGAGTGCCGGAATCCACACCTCCTGCGCCGGGTCCTCCTCGGCGAGGGTCAGGATCGCCCCCGGCTCGATGCTCGTGCCGGACGCATAGGCGAGCAGGGCGGACGTGTCCAGGACGAGACCGTTCACGCGGCAGCCGACCCGTCCTGGTCGAACTGGCGCAGCCATTCGGCGTTACGGGCGTGCTGTTCGTCGGTGATCGGCGCTCGTGCCGCGAGGTGCGAACGGGTCCGCTCGATATCCTCGTCGGTCACCACGTAGCCGAGTTGCGCCCAACGGGCACGAAG
Source organism: Micromonospora salmantinae (assembly GCF_022230905.1). Taxonomy (NCBI): domain Bacteria; kingdom Bacillati; phylum Actinomycetota; class Actinomycetes; order Micromonosporales; family Micromonosporaceae; genus Micromonospora; species Micromonospora salmantinae. Next base: position 96,021 of record NZ_JAKKFG010000042.1, on the reverse strand, counting down.
GCTGTCGGCGCGCATCTTTCGGCGCAGGATCCCGGTGATGAAGCCGGACGTGTTGCCCTGCGTGCGCTCCACGTACGCGGCGACATCATCGGGCAGGCTGATGGTGATGCGGCGAGTCATACTCTGAGCCTACCCGCTGCATACTCAGGCGGAGAGGATGACAGTGCCGCGTGTCCGGCTCAGCCGGGTCTGGCATAGGCAGGCCCGCCTGGGGTATCTCGGTGGGATGAGGGCCAGTTTCCGGCTTGGCCGGGTCGCGGGAGTGCCGGTCGGCGTCAACTGGAGCGTGCTGGTCATCTTCGCGTTGATCGCGTGGGGGTTGGCCGCGAACCAGTTCCCCCGTTCGTACCCCGACCGGTCGCCAGTGGCGTACCTGATCGCCGGGCTCGCTGCGGCGGTGGTGTTCTTCGTCGGTCTGCTCGCCCACGAGGTGTCGCACGCGGTGGTGGCCAAACGCAACGGGCTGGAGGTCGACGGCATCACGCTGTGGCTGTTCGGCGGCGTGGCCGAGTTGCGGGGCGAGCCGCGTGACCCGGGTGCGGAGTTGCGCATCGCGGGCGTCGGCCCGCTTGTCAGCCTGCTGATCGGGGCGTTCTTCGGTGCCATCGCGGCGCTGGTCGCGCTGGCCGGGCAGGGCGGGCTGCTGTTCGGGGCGGTGGCCTGGCTGGCGGGGATCAACGTGCTGCTGGCCGTCTTCAACGTGCTGCCGGCCGCGCCCCTGGACGGTGGCCGGTTGCTGCGTGCCGCGGTCTGGAAGGCCACCGGTGACCGGACCCGAGCGTCGGTGGTCGCCGCCCGGGCCGGCTGGGTGCTGGGTGTGCTGCTGATCGGCCTGGGGTTGTGGCAGTTCCTGTCCGGGGTCGGTTTCGGTGGGCTCTGGTTGGCGCTGATCGGCTGGTTCCTGATCGGCGCGGCCGGGATGGAGGAGCGGCAGGCCCGCACCGGCACCGCGCTGCGCGGGATTCGGGTGGGCGATGTGATGACCCCACAGCCGCAGACCGCCTCGGCGCAGATGACTGTCGCTGACTTCGTCGACCACTACCTGTTCGCGTACCGGCATTCGGCACTGCCGCTGACCGAGGACGGCCGGCCGACCGGCCTGGTCACCGTCGATCGGGTGCGGGGCGTGCCGCCGGAACGGCGGGCGTCGACAACGCTGGCCGAGGTGGCCTGTCGAGCCGACCAACTGGTGTTGGCCAAGCCCGGTGAACAGCTCAACGACCTGCTCCCCCGGCTCTCCGAGTGCGCCGACGGCCGCGCCCTGGTGATCACCGAAGACGGCCACCTGACCGGCATAGTCTCCCCCAGCGACATCAGCCGCGCCGTCCAACGCAGCACCCTCCGCACCCCCACCCCCTCCCGTTGATCATGAAGTTTTGCCCCGACACGCCGCGCCGGGTGGCAATAACTTCATGATCAACGCAGACAGCAGGGGGACGGTCAGCGGGGGAAGTGGCGGTCGAGGGCGTCGGTGCGGAAGGTGCCCTTCGGGTCCAGGTTGGTCAGGAGCGCGGCGAAGTCGGCGTACCTCGGGTAGCGGGCGGACAGCTCGGCCGGGTCGGTGACGAAGACCTTGCCCCAGTGTGGGCGGGGCGCGAAGGGCGCCAGCCGCTCCTCCACGGCGGCCACCACGGGCAGCACCGCCGCGGTGTCGTCGACCCAGGTGAAGTGCAGCACGAAGCTGTCCCGCCGGTAGTTCGGGCTGAGCCACAGCTCGTCGGCCGCCACCGTCCGCAGCTCGGACACCAGCAGCACCGGGGCGATCAGGTCCGCCAGGTCGTCCAGCGCGGCGAGCGCGTCAGCCGCCGCCGTACGGGCGACGTGGTACTCGGACTGCAGTTCGTCGCCGCTGCTCGGGGTGAAGCCGAGCTTGAAGTGCGGCAGCCGCTCGTGCCACGGGCCCGGCTCGCCGAGCTGCGGGGTGCAGTTCTCCGCCGGCATCCCGAGCACCGGGTGCCGGGGCTCGTCGGCCGCGGTGGTGCCCAGCCACTCCGCCGAGGGTGGCGGCTGGTCGGCCACCTGCTTGCGCCACACCTCGCGCAGCCGGGGCGTACGGAAGTCGGTGAAGACACTCACGCTGTACGCCGAGCCGAGCGCCTCGTCCAACGCCGTCCGGTCCAGGTCGAGGCGTACGTACTGGCGCAGCGCGAAGGTCGGCACGATGTCCACCGTGACGCGGGTGACCAGGCCGAGCGCGCCGAGCCCGACCACCATGCCGGCGAACGTGTCGGTGTCGCGGTCGACCCGGAGCAGATCGCCGTCGGCGGTGACCAGCTCCAGGCCGGCGACGGCGCTGGCCAGGTTGCCGTGGGTCTGGCCGGAGCCGTGGGTGGCGGTGGCCACCGCGCCGGCCACCGAGATGTGCGGCAGCGAGGCGAGGTTCGCCAGCGCGTACCCCTGGGTGTGTAGCTGTCGGGCGACGTCGCCGTAACGCAGCGCGCCGCTCACTGTGACCTGCCCCCGCTCGCGGTCCACCTCGACGACCGGTGGCAGCCCGGCGAGGCTGACCAGGTCACCATCGGTGTCGCCGAGACGGTTGAAGGAGTGCCCGCTGCCCACCGCCCGGATCCGGCTGCTGCCGGCGACGAGCCGGCGCAGTTCGTCGACGGAGGTGGGGCGGTGGAACGCCTTCGCGGCGTACCGCACGTTGCCGGCCCAGTTGCGGCGCGGAACGTCAGTGGTCGACGCGGCGTGCGATCCCTGCGCGGTCATGTGGCGGTCTCCCGATCGGTGCTCTGGTGGTCGGCCAACGCGGTGACGAGGGCGTCCAGAACCGTATCCGTCTGGAAGGTGCTGTAACCACGTTGGGCGATCGGCAGGCCGGCAGTGGTGGCGCGTTCGATCTCTCCCCGGGTCGCCTGCCGGGCCGACGCGTCTCCGGACATCAGCGCGTCCTGGCCGCGTCGGATCAACCGGTCGACCCGGTCCATCTGGTAGCCACGCAGGCCGACCGGGAGCTCCGGGGTCTCGAAGGCGGCGCGACGCAGCGCGAGCAGGTCGACGAAACGGGCGCCGGCATACTGGGTGAGCGCGGCGGAGACCTGCTCGGGCTGCTCGCGGACCTGGTCGAGAACGAGCAACTCGACGGCGGGTCGGCCGTCGAGCGGGTGGCGGGCGGTCACCGGCTCAATCGTCACTCCCGGCACGGGCACCAACAGCAGTCGCGGCGGCTCCGGATGGCCGTCGCGCCGGGGCGGCTCGTCGAGGACCAGCGCGTCGACCTCCGCCCACCGGACATCCCGGCGCAGGCCGGGCCGCCGGACGGTGAGCCCGTCCGCGTGGATCCCGAACCGGAACGGCCGCATCGCGCTGACCAGCGCCACCGCTCCGAGCGCTATCGCGCCCACCGCGATGATCGTCCGTAGCAGGGCGCCGTCGCTGGGATAGACCAACAGGAGCACTCCACCGAGTACGCAGACCAGGGCGAGCGCACGGGCCCCCCGATTCCGGCGCAGTTCCACGCTCGGACCCCCGTTTCATGACCGTGGCGTCGGTCCCGACATCTTCCGCCAGACCGGGCACCGAGGACACCGGTCGATCGGGCACGGTTGTTCTCGTCGTCGTCGGGGAACCCTACGCCCATGAGCAGCTACCGCGATCCGGCCGCACGAGGTGACGTCTTCCCCTCCGAGGAGGAAATGGACCCCACCGGCACCGGGGTCGAGCAGGCCAGCGCGCCGCCGACCGGCGGGTTTCCGAGCCACCCGTCGCCCACTCCCGGTCCTCGGCCGACACCGGCGCCCGCGCCCGCCCCGACGCCGGTGCCGGCACCCGGCCCGCCGCCGCGCGCCAGTGGCGCGCAGTCGATCGTGACCCGTCACCTGGACGGCTCGGTGGAGGTGGTCACCGACCTCGACGGTGACGGCGTCGCCGACGTCGTCCAGATCGACGTGGACGGTGACGGGATCCCGGACATCACCTACGTGGACAGTGACCGCGACGGGCGGCTGGACACCGTGCTGGGTGACCCGAACGCGGTCGAGACCGGCGCCCACCGGGCCTGACCCGGAGGCGTGGTCGACTCAGAGCTTCGTCATCACCTCGCTGGCGACCAGCTCGAGGTGCTCCAGGTCGCTGAGGTCCAGCACCTGGAGGTAGAGCCGCTCGCTGCCGATCTCCGCGTACCGGCCGATGGTGTCCAGCACCTCGGCGGGCGTCCCGGCCAGACCGTTGGCCCGCAGCTCGTCCGGTTCGCGGCCGATGGCGGCGGCCCGGCGGGCCACCTCGGCGTCGTCGCGCCCGCAGCAGAGCACCAGCGCGTTGGACCAGACCATCTCGGCCGGGTCCCGGCCGATCTCGACGCAGGCCGCGCGGACCCGGTCGAACTGCGCCGCGGTGTCCGGCACCGAGGCGAACGGCAGGTTGAACTCGTCCGCGTAGCGGGCGGCCAGCCGAGGGGTGCGCTTCGGGCCCGTCCCGCCGAGCAGGATCGGAGGACGCGGCTGCTGCACGGGCTTGGGCAGGGCGGGCGAGTCCCGGACCGGGTAGTACCTGCCGTCGTGGTCGAACCGCTCCCCCGCCGGCGTGGTCCAGAGCCCGGTGATGACGGCGAGCTGTTCCTCCAGCCGGTCGAACCGCTCGGCCAGCGGCGGGAACGGGATGCCGTACGCGCTGTGCTCCTCGGCGTACCAGCCGGTGCCGATGCCCAGCTCCACCCGGCCGCCGCTCATCTGGTCGACCTGCGCCACGGTGATCGCCAGCGGGCCGGGCAGCCGGAAGGTGGCGGCGGTCATCAGCGTGCCGAGCCGGATGCGGCTGGTGTCCCGGGCCAGGCCGGCGAGCGTGGTCCACGCGTCGGTGGGGCCGGGTTCGCCGCTCACGTCACCCATCATCAGGTAGTGGTCGGACCGGAAGAACGCGCCGTAGCCGGCGTCCTCCGCGCAGCGGGCGACGGCGAGCAACTGGTCGTAGCTGGCACCCTGCTGGGGCTCGGTGAAGATCCGAAGTTCCATGATCCGAGCATAGGGAGCCGATCGGCGGTGCCGCGTCGGGACGGCTGCTCTCGTCGTATGCTTTGACAGTCATATGACGGAGAAGGCATATTGGGAAGGTGCCCACCGACGCCTTCACCGTCCTCGCCGAGCCCACCCGGCGCCGGATCCTCGATCAGCTCCGCGACGCCGAACGCAGCGTCGGCGAGCTGGTCGACGGGCTCGGGGTCAGCCAGCCGGCCGTCTCCAAACACCTGCGGGTGCTTCGCGACGCCGGCTTCGTCACCTGCCGGACGGCCGCCCGACAGCGGATCTACCGCCTCGACCCCGGCCCGCTGCGGGACGTCGACGGCTGGCTCGACCCGTACCGGCGGCTCTGGGCCCGACACCTGGACGCCCTGGAACGGCACCTCGACAGTCAGGAGCAGTGAATGGACCGCGACGCGTTCCGCCCGAGCCCACCCGCCGACGTGCGCGCCGAGCCCACCGACGTCGGCGCGACACTCGTCTTCGTCCGCGACCTGCGGCATCCGCCAGCCACCGTCTGGGCGGCACTGACCGACCCGGCCCAGCTCGCGCAGTGGGCGCCGTTCCTCGCCGACCGCGACCTCGGCCACGCCGGCGTCGCCGTGCTCACCCTCGTCGACGGCGAGACCACCCAGGAGGACCCGGCGACGGTACGCCGGGCCGAGCCGCCGCACCTGCTGGAGTACACCTGGGGCGACGACCTGCTGCGCTGGGAGCTGAGCCCGCTGGGCAGCGGCACCCGGCTCACCCTGCGGCACACCGTCGCCGACCCGGGCATTCTGCCGATGGTCGCGGCCGGCTGGCACCTCTGTCTCGACGTGGCCGACCGGTTGCTCGACGGCGACCCGGTCGGCCCGATCCGCGGCGCGGAGGCCAAGGACCACGGCTGGCCCGAGCTGCGCGACGCGTACGCCGAACGGCTCGGTGAGGGCTGACCGGTGCGGTCCCGGCGGCCCCGGAGCCCGGAGCCGCCGGAACCCGGTCAGACGTACGGCCGCTTGGCGTACGCCTCGCGGAGCGCGGCCAACCCGACCGACTTCGGCGTCAGGGTGCCCCACCCGGAGTTGAAGTAGTTGGTGCGCACGATCCGTGGCCCACGCTCGGCGTTGAGCTGGGCGATCGCCGCCGGCACCGTGGCGATCCAGGCCGCCTGGTCCGGGATCTCGGCCGACCTGACCCCCCACTCGGCGATGATCACCGGTCGGGACAGCGCCACCGGGCCGAGATCCGCGACCGCCCAGTCCTTCGTCCGGCGAAACCGGGCCAGCGCGGTGTGGCTGGCGTTGGTGCCGTACGCGTTCCACTGGAGATAGTCGAGGCGGGACATCAGCGACTCCGGGTGGGTGCGCTGGAAGCAGGCCCGGTCGAAGCCGCCCAGCCCCACCGAGAAGGTCGTCCCGACCGGCAGCGTCCGCGCCTTGAACCACGTCAGGATGTAGTTCATCGCCTGCACCGCCCGAGCGTCCGACTCGGCCCAGGTGTACGCCTTGCCGTCCTCGGTGGTGCCGAACTCGTGATCGGTGTCCAGTTCCGAGGCGAGCTGGATGTTCACCCCGAAGCCGAGCGTCCGGTACTGCGACAGGGCACGGGCGAACAACCCGTCACACTGCCCCTTGAGCACCTGGCCGTACCCGTACGCCTTCGGCCAGGTCGCGCCGGGACGCTGCTGGATGGTCATCGTCGGCGCCGGCACTGTGTAGCTGGTGCCGTCCACAGCGAAGCTCTGCGGCCCGTAGTTCGGTGCGCCGTAGTGCTTCAGCTCCAGGACCATGTTCATCTGCACCCCAGCCTTGCCCAGGCTGACCAGCCAGGGTCGGTTGTAGCCGGGGAAGATGTAGCCGTCGGCGAAGCTGCGGTACTGGGTGAGGGACCGGAAGTTGCCGCCGGCCATGTCGGCGGTCGGGTCGGCACCGCCGGAGAGGTAGTAGCCGCCGAGCACGGGTTGGCCCAGGCTGTAGTCGGCGACGGCCGTCGCGGTGTGGCCGGCGGCGTCGCGGACCTGGACGGTTACCCGGGGCATCACGCCACCGACCGATACACGGCCACGGAGCCGTTGTCGGAAACCCGGGTCCAGGTACGTCCGGAGTTGTCGGTGACGGTCACTGTGAGCGGGTCGATGACCGCCGTGACCTTGACCGGCGCGCTGCTGTTGCCCTGCGCGTCGGTGACCACGATGGTGACGGTCAGCGGTTTGGTGTCGGCGTCTGAGTAGGTGATGGTCAGCAGCATCTGGTCACCCGGCGCGAAGACGGATGCGTTCAGGGCTGCGGTTGCAGTGGGAGCGGCCATGTCGGGCCCTTTCTTGCTCGGTCGCCGGGCCTCGGCGCGCGGTTCAGCGACGTCGGACCGGCGGGGTCCACAGTGCGAAAGGCCGGCGGGGCACGGGGACGGCAGGCACGACCGGCGGACCTTGCTGCCTGACTGCCGGTGGTGCTGACGTCCTTGTCCCGATGGGCGGAGGCACCGCTGCGGGCGCCCGCAGGGGTGTCGGTGGCAGCCATGGCCTGTCGTACGCGCGATCGGCACGGCGGCTGTGCCGTGACCGCCACGGCTTCGAGGCCGGGCTGGGTGAGGCCGGCACCGGTGGGGACGATGTTGTCCCCACCGGGCCGGAGGATCGGGATGTGGCCCGCCACCCGTCTACCTCCACCTGTCCCTAGGGTGCTCTACCAGGGGCTTTACCGTCTTGTCCGAATTGCGACAAGGGCCCGGAAGGGCTCGGCGCGACGGTTACTCGGACGGCGTGCCAGGTACGGCCCAGGCCCGCGCGGTGAGCCGGATCGACAGGTCCGGATCGACCGGCAGCCGGGTGGCCAGCAACTCCCGCAGCGCGGCCCGGTCGGATTGACCACCGCACCCGAAGGCTCAGCGACGCCGCCGCGCCGGGTCGAGCAGGGCGGGCGGGGTGTCGAACTTCTCGGCTGCGGCGAGGTCGACCCCCGGTGCGACGATCGCGTCGATCGCGTCGAGCACGTCGGCCGGGAGCACGGTGTCCGCGGCGGCGAGTTGGGCGTGCAGGTGCTCGATGGTGCGGGGGCCGATGATCGCGCTGGTCACGGCCGGGTGCGCGGTGACGAACCCGAGGGCGAGCTGGATCAGGGTGAGCCCCGCCTCGTCGGCGACGGTGGCGAGTTGCTCGACGGCGTCGAGCCGCGCCTGGTTGGCCGGGACGCTGAGGTCGAAGCGGGCGGGCAGGAGCGCCGAGCGGCTGGTGGTGATCTCCCGGCCGGCGCGGATCGCACCGGAGAGCCAGCCCGAGGCGAGCGGGCTCCAGGCGAGCACGCCGAGCCCGTACTGCTCGGTCACGGGCAGGACGTGGGCCTCGATCCCCCGTTGCAGGATCGAGTAGCTGGGCTGCTCGGTGACGTAGCGGCTCAGGTGGTGCTCCCGCGCGGCCCACTCGGCCTGCACGATGCGGTACGCGGGGAAGGTCGAGGAGCCGAAGTAGCGGATCTTTCCGGCCCGTTGCAGGTCGGTCAGCGCCGACAGGGTCTCCTCGTCGCTGGTGGTCGGGTCCCACCGGTGGATCTGGTAGAGGTCGACGTGGTCGACGCCGAGGCGGCGCAGGCTGTTGTCCAACTCGGTGACCAGCCAGCGGCGCGAGGCGCCCCGCTGATTGCGCTCGTCGCCCATCGGCATGCCGGCCTTCGTGGCCAGCACGATGTCGTCGCGACGGCCGGCGATGGCCTTGCCGACCAGTTGCTCCGACTCGCCCTGGCTGTACATGTCGGCGGTGTCGATCAGGTTGATTCCGGCCTCCAGCGCGGCGTCGACGATCGCCGTCGCCTCGCCCTGGGTGGTGTGCCCCAGCTTGCCGAAGTTCATCGCGCCGAGCACGAGGGTGCTGACCTGGACGCCGGTGCGCCCCAGGGTGCGGTACTGCATGGCTGTTCCTCCACGGGAAGGGTGAGGTGACACTGGCCCACTCGCTCTGGCATCCTGAGTAAGTGGAACCACGTTCCGCTAAGAACGATACGGAACAGCGTTCCGTTTGCCAAGTGACGGAGGTAACGGCGCGATGGCCGACATCGACAGCGAATCGGGGAGGTCGACCCCGCGGAAGCGGGCCGACGCCCGGCGCAACGAGGCGACACTGCTGGACGCCGCCGCCGCGGCCTTCGTCATCTCGGGCGTGGACGCGCCCGTACGCGACATCGCCGCCCGGGCCGGCGTCGGCGTCGGCACCATCTACCGCCACTTCCCGACCCGCGCCGACCTCATCGTCGCCGTCTACCGGCACCAGGTCGAGGCGTGCGCGCAGGCGGGCCCGACGCTGTTGGCCGACAGCAGCACACCGCACGCCGCCCTCGCCCAGTGGATCAACCTCTTCGTCGACTTCCTGGTCACCAAGCACGGCCTCGCCGAGGCGCTACAGTCCGACAACGCGGCCTTCGAGACGCTGCACGCCTACTTCCTGGACCGCCTCGTGCCGGTGTGCGCCCAACTACTCGACGCCGCTGCCGCGGCCGGCGAGATCCGCACCGACGTGACGGCCTTCGAGTTGCTGCGCGGGGTCGGCAATCTCTGCATCGGAGCCGGCGCACCCCGCTACGACGCGCGTCGCATGGTCGAACTCCTCGTCGCGGGGCTGCGCCACCACCAGGGCGGCGGGCCGCGATAGTTTGTTGATCATGGCGGACTGGGAGCGCGCACCCGGGTCAATCACCGCCGAGGTCCCGACAGTGTCAATGTAACGTTGACAGATGACGTCGGAGCTGGCCCGGTTGACGGAGGTCCGCGCTACCCGCGCCCGCCTGGACGAGCAGGAGCTGGAGATCATCGACCGCGCGCGCCACGACGGTGCGACGTGGGCCGAGATCGCGATGGCACTCGGCCTCGGCAGCCGGCAGGCCGCCGAGCAGCGTCGACAACGGCTGGCGGCGGCGCGGTGGTCGCGGCGGCGGCAGCTCGACCTCCGGATGCCTCCGCAGATCGCGGCGCTGCGGGCGGCGGTGGCCGACCTCGCCCGGTGGATCGGCGCCGATCAGCGGTGGGACAGCCGATTTCGTCGAGCGGCGCTCGTGCGGAGCACTGTGGGCGCCGCGTTGGATGCCGCCCCGGGCTCGTTGCACGCGTTGGCAGGGCTCCTCGCCACCGATCTCGCCGAAGCGGGTGAGCGACTGCCCGGGCCGGCTCGGACGGCCGCCACGAAGATCGACGTCGCCTTGTCAATGAACCGTTGACAGATTGCAGCGGCATTGCCTGCACATCGCTCAAGCTTGAGGATATGAGTCACATCGACTCAACTCGGAGTGCTCATGCGTCGCAACGCGGGCCTGTTCGTGGCGATCTCCCTGCTGTCCGGCTTCGGCAGCAGCACCATGTCCCTGGTCGCCGGCATCTGGATCCTGGACCTCACCGGCTCCACCAGCCTCGCCGCCCTCGCCGGGCTCTGCGTCTACGCCCCGGTGCTCGCCGGCCCATGGCTGGGCGGTCTGCTCGACCGGGCACCCCGGCGGCCGCTGGTCATCGCCGTCAACCTCATGCTGGCAGCCGCCCTGCTGGCGCTGCTCGCGGTGCGCGGGCCGGGACAGACCTGGCTCATCTTCGCCGTCTCGTGCGCCTACGGCGTCAGCTACGTGCTGATCGACGCCGGCGAGACGGCGCTGCTGCCGTCGGCACTCGCGCCGACCGAACTCGGCGACGTCAACGGGTGGCGCTCGAGCGCACAGGAAGGGATGAAGCTCGTCGCTCCCCTGGCCGGGGCCGGCCTCTACGTTTGGCGGGGCGGCCACGCGGTCGCCGTCCTCAGTGCGGCCATGCCGGTGCTGGTCGCCACCCTGTACGCGCTCCTTCGCCTGAACCGGACGCCGACCGACCGGCCCACCGAACGCGACGACGGCCCGCGTACCGGATCGGTGGTCCTGTTCGGACGGCCAGCGACACGTCTGCCGGTCGTGCTCGCTGCGGTGTCGATCGCCATGTCCGGCTTCACGACGGCGGGAATCTACGCAATCGTCGTGACCGAGCTGCGCCTGCCGACGACGTTCCTGGGTGTGCTGGCCAGCGCGCAGGGCGCCGGCTCCATTCTCGGTGGCCTGATCGTCGGCCGGCTCATCGCGGCGCGAGGTCCCGTTGCCGTCGGTGTCGCCGGAACGGCGCTGTTCACGGTCGGCTGCCTGGCGCGCTGCCTGCCGTGGTGGCCGGCGACTGTCGTCGGGGCGGTGGTGGCCGGCGTCGGGCTGCCCTGGACCCTGGTCGCGGCGGTGACCGCCGTGCAGACCCACACGCCGTCGGCGCTGCTGGGACGGGTCTCCGCGACGGCCAACACCGCGATGTTCGGACCGCTCGTCGTCGCGATCCCGCTCGGCTCCGCGGCCGTCCACCTCGGCGCCCGCCCGCCGCTCATGGCAGCCGCGGCGATCTGCCTGACCGCCGTGGTGGTGGCCACGTTCCGCCGCCGGCCGACGCCGTACGACGAGACGCCGACCGCACTCTCGCCGCTCCGAACGGCGGGAACGGGTCCGCCGAGCCGCTGACCGGGTTCACCCGCGCGGGTGCGGTGAGGGCGCGGCGCAACGAATTGGACGTCACCGCGGCAAGGGTACGACCACCGCGCGCGCCCGGTCCCTCTCGCGGGGCATCCAGAGCTGGTTCGCCTTGGCTACGCTCCCCCACACCAGTGAAGGGGTCCACCGGTGAGAATTCGACGACGGCAGGTCGCGATGATCCTGCTCGGCGCGGCGCTGTTCGGCACGGCCGGCCTGAGCCTCGGCTCCTGGTACGCCGGCCGCGGCACCGCGCCAGTCAACTCCGACCAGGCACAGACCATGGCGGCGGAGTTGCTTCCCGGCACCGAACCATTCGGCTCGAGCGTCGGCCGCAACTACCTCTACGGTGTCCTGGCCCCCGACGACTTCGGCTCGCCGTTCGTGGAATTCCACTACGACGAGGCTGCCGACTGCACGCACTCCGAGTCGGTTCAGCGCAACGCCACCGCACTGGGTTGGCAGGGCAGCCATCGGGTCACGGGCACGCCATGCGATGGCTGGCGGGCCGAACGGGATGGGCTGACGGCAACGTTCACGCAGGTGGACCGCGGGGCGGTCCTGAGGTTTGCGCCAGCCGCGCCCGACGGCTACGTCACTGTCACCCTCGCTGCCGCCGTCCTGGGTGCCGCGGCCGGGGCGGCGCTGTTCTGGCTGGCGGGACGGCAACGTCCGCCGGTACCCCGACTGGTTGGCACGCTGGTGACGATCGTTCTCCTCCCGGGTGTCGTCCTCACCTGGCAGGGCCTGATGGCAAACGGGTTGGCGGAGCCCGCGTGGCCGATCTGGGCGGCCCTCGCTCCCGTACTGGTGCCGCTGGCGCTCGTGCTGCTGCTGGCCGGGCTGATCTTCTACGTGGGTCGGCGGGAGCCGAGCCGGGTTTCCGGCCCAAGCACGAGCCAACCCTGAACCGTCCGCCTGGATACTGTCTAGTCATGCCGCTCAGTCCGGACGAAGTCGAGGTGTTCGAGCACTCCAGGGCGCGCCTGGAGGCAATCGCCTATCGCCTGCTGGGCTCGGCCAGCGACGCGGAGGACGCCGTCCAGGACACCTTCCTCCGCTGGCAGGGCGCCGACCGGGAGCACGTCGAGACGCCCGAGGCGTGGCTGACGAAGGTCCTCACCAACGTGTGCCTCAACCAGCTGACCTCCGCGCGGGCCCGGCGGGAGACCTATGTGGGCACGTGGCTGCCCGAGCCGGTCCTCGCCGGGGACCGGATGCTCGGCCCGCTCGACACCGCCGAGCAGCGCGAGTCGGTCTCGATGGCGGTGCTCACCCTGCTGGAGCGGTTGTCGCCCAACGAACGCGCGGTGTACGTGCTGCGGGAGGCCTTCGGCTACTCGCACGGTGAGATCGCCGAGATCCTCGGCCTCACCGAGTCGAACTGCCAGCAGACCTACCGGCGTGCCAAGCAGCACGTCACCGCCGAACGGGCCCGCGCGGAGGTCGACCTGACCACCGCCCGGAAGATCGTCGCCGAGTTCCTCACGGCCGCCAACAACGGCGAGATTCAGCGGCTCGTGCAGTTGCTGACCGACGACGCGACGAGCACCGCCGACGGCGGCGGCAAGATCCCGGCCCGGTCCGCGCCCATCGTCGGCGCACTGGCGGTGGCGAAGTTCCTGCGTAGCCTGTTCAAGCCCACCGACGTCAAACGGGACCTGGTCGGTGGCAGCCCAGCCATGCACGTCACCACCGCCAACGGCGCTCCGGCGGTGGTGGTCGTGATCGACGACCGGGTCATCGGCGTGATGTCAGTGGAGGTGACGCCCGAGGGTGTCACGGCCATCCACAACCAGGTCAACCCCGACAAGCTCGTCCGCGCCACCCGGCAGTGGTCCGCCTCGGAGCACGAGGAGCCCACCCTCCACGTCTGGTGATCCAGCTCATAGCCGGCTCCTGTCAGGAATCGCGTCGCTGTCTGGTTCAGGAAGCGACCACCACCGAGACAGGAGTGCCGCCATGAAGCACCGCATCGTCGTCCTCGGAGCCGGCTACGCAGGCGCCATCGTCGCCGGGCGCCTCGCCAGGCGGCTGCACCCGGACGACACCGAGATCACCGTCGTCAACGCCGAGGCCGATTTCGTCGAGCGGGTCCGCATGCACCAACTCGCCGTCGGGCAGGACCTCAAACGCCTCCCGCTGAGCGACGTCTACGCTGGCACCGGCGTCAAGCCTCGGCTGGCGCGGGTCACCGCCGTCGACGCCGATCTCAGGACCGTCGCGCTCGCGGACGACAACGGCACCGACGAGATCGCCTACGACACGCTCGTCTACGCCCTCGGCAGCGCTACCGCGGACCAGGGCGTTCCCGGGGTAGCCGAGCACGCGTACGACATCGCCGGCAGGTCGACGGCGCTGCGGTTGCGCGACCGCCTCGCCCACCTCGCGGCCGGCGGGACCGTGCTCGTCGTCGGCGGGGGCCTCACCGGCCTCGAAGCGGTCACCGAGATCGCGGAGGCCCGGCCGGACCTCGATGTCGCGCTCGCCGCCCGCGGCGGTCTCGGCGACTGGCTCAACGTCAAGGCGCAGCAGCACCTGCGCGGCGTCTGTGATCGGCTCGGCATCACCGTCCACGAGCACACCGACATCGCCCGGGTCGAGGCGGCCGGTGCGGTCACCCGCGACGGTCGGGAGATCCCGGCCCAGGTGACCGTGTGGACGACCGGCTTCGCCGTCCACCCCATCGCCGGCGCCACGACCCTGGCGGTCGCGGACACCGGACAGATCATCGTCGACGCCAGCATGCGGTCGGTCTCACACCCCGAGGTGTACGCGGTGGGCGACGCCGCGATCGCCGCAGGACCGGGCGGCAAGCCACTGCGGATGTCCTGCGCCTCGGGCATCCCGATGGCCTGGCAGGCCGCCGACGCCATCGCCGCACGCCTGACCGGTCGGGCGAAGTTCCCCAAGGCCCCGCTGCGCTACTTCAACCAGTGCATCAGCCTCGGCCGCCGTGACGGCATCATCCAGTACGTGACCGCCGACGACCGGGCCAAGCCGTCCCTCCTCACCGGGAAGTTGGCGGCCCGCTACAAGGAGCTCGCCTGCGCGGGCGGGGCCTGGAACATCGCGCACCCGATCCTGTACCCGGTCCGCCGCCACCGCATCGTCCCGACCCGAACGGCGGTCCGCGCGGCCGCTTCCTGAGTGGCGTGTAGGCGGGACGGCTGTTCGTCAGCCAGCACTGCCTCGTCGATCTGACCCCGCTCCCGCGATCTTGCAGTTTCTGTCCCGATCTAAGGTGCATATACACCTAAGTCAACAACAGAAGCTGCAAGATCGGCGCGGTCCTCTTGCTCGACACAGACGAGCGAGGCGGCAGAAGTCCGCCCGCGCGGCGCTCACGCTGTCTGCGTCTGCTCGACCAGGTGGACCAGCATCAGCGCCGTTACCTTGTCGGGCTGCACGAGAGCGGTGCGGATCAGGTACGTGCCACGAGCCAGGTCCACCGTGAGATGGGTGGTGTGCTCCAGCCCGTCGCCGGTGTAGCCGGAGTCGAACAACTCGGCTGGCCCGCTGGTCGTCCACGTACCCGCGTCTTCCCAGCGGGCGATCTTGACCGCTCGGGGGATGAGGCGGACGACGTCCGCCTCGGAGGCGGCGTAGAGCCACCGCACGAAGATCCGCCGGTCCGGGAGGTACGTGGTGGAAGCCGGCTCGTCGGCCAGAACGAGCGCCTGGCCGGTGCCGACGTCGAGCACGCCCACGTAACCGTCGACCCGGCAGGCCCGGTCGTAGTCACCCCAGGAATCATCGTCGTCGACCGACGCGCCCTTCCACTCGCCGAGTGCCGTCGTCGGCACGACGATGAGCGGCCCGCCGCCCGAATCGACCCACTGCAGCAGGCTGACCGGCGTGCGCGTACGAGCAAGGACGCCGGCCAGGTCGGTCATGTCGGTCACTATCGCGTCGGCACCGGCGGCGGCGAGACGTTCGGCCTTGCCGGGTTTGTTGGCGTACCCGATACAGGCGACACCGGCTGCTCGGGCGGCTGTGACGTCGGTGACCGAGTCACCGACCAGAACAGCGGCATCGGCTGCGACCTTCAGCTCTTGCAGGGCCTGCACAACGGGCGCCGGGTTGGGCTTCAGCAGATCGGGGTGCTCGCCTCGGCCGATGACGGCGGCGAAGTAGCGGGCCCGGTCGCGGCGCCCGAGGTAGGCGCCGATGGCGGCTGCGGAGTTGTTGCTGACGATGGCGAGGGGGCGCCCGGTCGCCAGGCATGCCGCGACCAGGTCGAAGGCTCCGATCGTGGTCTCCGCGGACGCCGCCGCCTCGACCTCCGCCGCTGCCAGGGCCGCACCGACGACACCCACCAACTCGGGCGCGAACACGGCGGTCGCGCGGAACAGCTCCAGCGGATCGTCCCCGTCGCGCAGCTCGTCGGGCAGGACGACACCCCGGCTGAGGATCAGCTGACGGAGGTCGGCCGCGATACGCGGCGCGGCCCTGCTGCCGAAGAGGCGGCAGATCGGACCGTCGAAGTCGACGAGTACGACATCGGCCCGCTCGGCGAGCCGGTCGAGTGGCCGTTCTGCCTCGCTCGTCACCATGCGCTCCCGCAGGCCGTCTTCGCCGTCACGGCTGTCGATCCTAGAGGCCGACGTGGGCCGAAGCCGTCCTCGGACGGCTCGGCCCGCCTGCCGCTGCGTCAGGGTGTCACCCGGGTGGCCGGGCTGACCTCCCGCGCTGCTGTCGGTCTCCACGGGCGGCAACGGGGTGGTCCCGAGGACCTTGCCGTCCCTGCCGTACGCGGTGAACGTCGCCGCCTGGTCCGGCGGCACCTGGGTGGTGCCGGCGTTCGACGCGTCGAGGGCGACAGTGGCGGGCGGTGCGCCGCCGACCGTCACCGTGACCCGGGCCGCGTCCGGCGGGGCGATCACCCGCACCTCGCCCGTGGCGGGACGGGCACCGTCCTCGGTCCGGACCCGCCAGCCGATCGGTCGCTGGTCGGCGCCCTCGGCCGGCAACAGCAGCCGCAGGTCGGTCCACCAGCCGGTCCGATCGTCGTCGTGCCGACTCACGCCACCTCCAGGTCGCGTCCACCTCGCGTCTGAGTGCGGACGCAGAGTGAGACGCCACCGACGGCGTCCGGGGTTGAGTGGAGGATGGCGCGCCCGGCTCAGTCCTCTGGTTGTTGACCCACGGACGGCCCATCGGGCCCGGCCTGGCGCTCGGCCTGCCAGACGGCGTGCCCCTTGAGCAGGTATCCGATCCAGTAGATCGCGAAGAGGATCAGGAAGCAGGCGAAGAACACTCCCGAGACGATGCTCGCGAGAACGAACCCTTCCCCGCCGTCGGCCATTCCGCGCGCCGCGAAGCCAACGAGGCCGAGGAAGAAGAAGATGACCATGTAGAGCGGCAGGGTTGAACTGTCTGCCGGGTGAGGCGCGCGAGTCGACCACGGAACGCGAGGCTCATTGCTGATCACCTGCCGAGTATGAACCGGCTCGCTCAAGCGCGGGATCCCGCTCCGCTCGACCGGGGAGGTCGATGCGGAGCGGGACCGTCGACGCGGCTACCCGTCAGAACCCGCCCCATTTTTTGGCCGAGCATTTCCAGGTCTTCCCACCATCCTGCGAGACGCAGAAGACGAGGATCTTGCCGAGGATCGGAAGGTTGAGGCTGAAGAGGTGGCCCTTGGTCTTCGCGTACACAACGCCGGACTTCTCGGCGATGTCGGCCAGCGCCCACCCGGGGTCCGGTCCGTCCAGTGTCGCCACCCGGCGCATCGACTCGATGTCCCTGCCGTCGAGGAGCGTCTTGATCTCGTCCGCCGAGGGCTCACGCTCGCCGATCAGCGTCTCCACCGTGTACGGGCCGTCGACGGCGACGCCATTGGCCTTCTCGAAGGCAGCCTTCGTTTCGCCCACCGTGGTGCCGCCATCAAGGTCGAGGGTGAGGACCAGTTCGCCCGTTCGGCGCGACAACAGGCATTCCCAGATCGTCTTGCCCGACGCGACGCACATGGTCAGGCACCACTCCCGGCCGTCGGGGGTGGACGAGGCGAAGAGCAGGGACGTGGCCGTCCCGCTGTCGCCGCTGCCGTCGTACGTGCCGTCGGCGAGGTCGGCCATGGTCGTGCCGAGGACGTCCCGGCTGCCCGGAATCGTGCCGACGACCTTGACACCGTCGACCTCCTTACCGGCGGCGAGCGCTGCGAGTTGGTCGCCGGTGAGGTTCCGCCCGCCGGTGTCGACGGCCAGCACCCTGTCCAGGTCGCCGACGGGTCGGCCGGTCAGGTCCTCGAACTGTTGAAGCATCGTGCCCGGGGCACCGGGGTGGTCGGTGATCGTCGTCCGGGCCTCCCCCTCGGCGGCCTGCGACGGGGCGTACGAAGCGGTCAGCCCGACGATCAGGGCGGTCGTGACGATGGCGGCGCGCCTGGTGATGTCCCGCAGAGTTGTCATCCTGTCCTCATCTCGTGATCGGTGTCGGCGGGGTGGGACGGGCTACCAGCGACACGTGACGATGTCGCCGAAGTCGTTGGGGGACCCCACGTCACAGTGGTCGTCGATCCACTCACCGATCTCGCCGATCGTGTCCACGATCCAGGCAAAGAACGACTTAATCGCGCCCCAGAGGCTGAAGTAGACGACTGTCGTCTCAGGGGTTCCGCCAGCCTCGTCGATGACGTCCTTCGTCGACATGGCGGCATTCGGCTTCTCGATGATGTCCAGCACCCGTACCCCGGTGTCGTCCTTGCCGGCGAGCAGCGCCTCGACCTGCTCCGGGGTCCGCTCCTTGCCGTCGTCGACGGCCACGATCGCGCGGTCGATCAGCACCTCACGGCTGCCGCTGATGGCTTGGGCGATGCCTGTCATCTCGCCGACCGTGAGGTCGTTGCCGAGCGCGGGGCCGGTGAACCGCCGGACCGAGGCGTCACCCGCCGGGTCGATCCGGATCTCGTCGGCCGTGATCAGGTCGTCCTCTCCGAACGGCGCCCAGGCGAACGTCCACTGCCCGGCGACGCAGCGGAACTGGCCGTACTCCCGGCCCTCGGACGCGGTCTCGGTGCGGAGTATCTTGCCGCGCTCGTCGACGTGCTGGACCACGCAGTCGGCGCCCTTCTGCGGCGGCTTGTCGGTGTGGGCCACGGCGGCGGAGGACATGGCCAGCACCGTCCCGCTGACCACCCCGATCACCGCGAGGCGGTGTGCCAAACGACTCATCGAACGCTCCATTCCTGGTGCGGAAGAAACTGATGTCCGAAGAGTGGCTTGGCGCGCTGAAGCGGCCCGGAAACGGCGCTGAAAGCGGGGTACGTCAGTGCAGCCGCGTGGCGTCGAGCTGGTCGAGGTCGGCGCGGATCGAGTCGGCGTCGGTGTCGCCGAGCTCGTCGAGGATGGTCAGGGCTCGGTGCCACGCGGCACGGGTGGCGGGGATGTCGCCGAGCGCCCGGTGGCTGCCGCCGAGGTTGACGTACGTGCTGGCTTCGGCGTACCGGTCGTTGACCTGCGTGAAGAGTTCGAGGGCGTGCTCGTAGCAGGCGATGGCGCGCCGGTCGTCCCCGAGCTGGTGGTGGGCGTGGCCGAGGCTGTCCCAGGTGTCGGCCTGCCCCTGGACGTCGTCCACCTCCTGCAACATCCGCAGCGCCTCGCCGCACGATTCAAGCGCGTGGTGGTAGTTGCCGAGCAGCGCCTCCTGCCAACCGACCGCGTTGAGGGTGTACCCCTGCCCGGCCCGGTTCCCGGTCCCCCGGAACAGAGTCAGCGCCTGCCGGGAATGGCGCAGCGCCTGCTGGTGCTGCCCCTGCCGCTCGGCCAGTTGACCAAGGTTGAGGCAGGTGTGCGCCCGTCCGGCGTCGTCACCGACGTCGCTGAACAGGTCGAGTGCGCGCCGCAGGTGGTCGTCGGCCTCGTCGTACCGTCGGAGCCGGGAGCAGGCGAGACCGAGGCTGCGGTGCGCGTGGCCCTGCCCCGCCTGATCCCCGATGCGGGACGCGGCGGCCAGAGCGATCTGTTGCGTGCCGAGCCAGTCCTGCCAGTGCCCCTGCCGGTGCAGGAAGCCGGCCATGGCCCAGGCGAGCCGCCAGGCGTGTCCCTCGAACCCGGACCGTGCCGCGAGCGGTACCGCGGCGAGCAGGACGGGGACCTCGGTGGTGAACCACGCCGCGGCGGCAGACCGGCTCCTGGGGCGCTCCGGCGTCACGCCCGCCCGGGGTGGCGGGAGGGTGATCGCGCTGAAGTGCGGGTGCAGTGCCAGGTCGGCGGCGTGGGCGGTGTGCAGGCAGTGGTCGAGCAGCCGGTGCACGGCGTCCCGACGCTCGGCCGGCGGCTCGGCCTCGTCGGCGAGGCTGGCGGCGTACGCGCGCAGCAGGTCGTGGAACGCGTAGCGCCCGTACGTGTGCTCGGTGAAGAGGTTCGCCCGGGTCAGCTCGGTGAGCAGGGGGCCGGTCGCCGGCCCGTCGACGCCGGCCAGGCTGGCCACGGCCGGGGCGGAGACGTCCGGGCCGGGATGCAGGCTCAGCAGCCGGAACAGCCGGGCCGCGGGTGGGCTGAGCGTCCGACACGACCAGGAGAAGACCGCCCGTACGTCGGTGGCCTCGTCGCCTGCGCGGAAGGCGTTCAGGTCGCCCAGTTCGCCGGCGACGGCCGCCAACGAGAAGTGCCGGTTGGTGGCGGCTCTGGCGGCAACGATGGCCAGGGCGATGGGTAGCCGCGCGCACCGCTCGGCGATGGTGTCGGCTGCGGCGGGTTCGGCGGCGACCTGGCGCCCCCCGAGCCGGCGGACCAGCATGTCGCGGGCTTCGCCGGGGCTCAGCAGGTCGAGGGGCACCGGTTGGGCGCTTTCGGTGACGACCAGCGGAATGAGCTGGTCGCGGCTGGTGACGATGGCGAGGCAGTCCGGTGAGCCGGGCAGCAGCGGCCGGACCTGTTCCGCGTCGCGGGCGTTGTCCAGCACCACCAGCAGTTTCTTGCCCGCCACCGTCGTGCGGTACAAGCTCACCATCGCGTCCGGGTCGCGGGGCATCCGGGCGACCGGAACGCCGAGCGCCTCCAGGAAGCCGTGCAGCGCTCGCGCCGGTTCGGTCGGTGTGGCCGCCGGGTCGAAGCCGCGCAGGTTGACGTAGAGCTGCCCGTCGGGGAAGCGTTCGGCCGCGCGGTGCGCCCAGTGCACGGCGAGGGCGGTCTTGCCGACGCCGGCGGTCCCGGACACCACGACGGCGCCGCCCCGGTCGACCAGCGCGTCGAGGGCCGCCAGCTCCGCGTCGCGTCCGGTGAACGTGGGTACGGGGGGAGGCAGTTGCGCCGCGACCCGCGTTGGTGCCGCCGCGGCCGGTGCGGCGATAGCGGTGTCCTGGCGCAGGATGGCGCACTCCAGGTCGCGTAGCCGCGGACCCGGGTCGAGGCCGAGGTTCTCCCGCAGGTTGTCGCGCAGCCGCCGGTACGTGGCGACCGCCTCCCCCTGTCGGCCGTCGCGGTACAGGGCGAGCATCAGCTGCGCGTGCAGGTGCTCGTCGAAGGGGTGCTGTCGGACGAGCCGTTCCAACCCGGGGACGAGGCCGGCGTGCTCACCGACGGACAGCCGGGCCTCGGCGAGCGATCGTTCGGCCTCCAACCGTAGGCGTGCCAGGTGTTCCGCCTGCTCCTCGAGCCAGGCCGACCCGGCCACGTCGGCCAGCGGTGGACCTCGCCACAGTGCGACCGCGGCCGTCAGGTGCCGCACCTGCTCGTTGCGGTCCGTCGAGCGCCGGGCCAGCTCGATGAGGCGCTCGGCGGCCTGTACGTCGGTGGAGTCCGGCCCGGTGTCGAGCAGATATCCGGGCTGGCGAGCCACGATCGACCCGGGCTCGCCGAGCACCCCGCGTAGGTAGGAGACGTGGCGTTGCAACGTGTTCGCCGCGGTGGCTGGTAGCTGGTCGCCCCAGACCACGTCGATGAGCCGGTCGACACTGACGACACGCCCCGCGTGCAGCGCCAACGTGGCCAGAACCGCCTTGCGGCGCACGCCGTTCACCGCCTGTGGACTGCCGGCGACGACCACCTCCACCGGCCCGAGCAGCCTGACGCGCACTCCCGTACCAACCATCGAAATCACCGAATCAGGCTAAATCTCCAGCCCGGCATGCTCGTTCTGTTCGTCGCGCACTGGACAAGATCCAGCGGCCCAATGGGGCTGTCGGCACTTTCAATACCCCCAGGGGGTAGCTACGCTGTGGCCATGCGCGAACGGGTGATCCTCGTCGTCGGATACGACGGGGCGGAGCTGCTCGACATCGCCTGCGTCACGTCCAGTCTCGACATCGCCAACCGGATCGGCGCCGCGCCGCCGTACCGGATCGTCCTGGCCACCCCCGGTCAGCGGGAGATCACCTGCGACTCCGGCCTGCGGCTGGCGGGCGAGGCGAGCCTGGAACGGTTCACCGGGCCGGTGCACACGCTGCTGGTGACCGGCGGCCGTGGGCATGAGCAGGCGGCGGCGAGCCCGCACCTCGTCGGCCACGTCCGGCGGCTGGCCGGTCTCGCGGAACGGGTCGCGTCGGTCTGCACCGGGTCGACTGTGCTGGCCGAGGCCGGCCTGCTCAACGGCCGGCGGGCCACCACACACTGGATGTACGCCCACAAGCTGGCGGAGCGGTTTCCCGACGTACGGGTCGACGCCGAACCGATCTACGTCCGGGACGGCCACCTCGCGACCTCGGGTGGCATGACGAGCGCCCTGGACCTGACCCTCGCCTTCATCGAGGAGGATCACGGCGCTGCCCTGGCCAGGGGCGTGGCGATGGGCACTGTGGCGTACCTGCAGCGGCCCGGCGGGCAGGCCCAGATGAGCATGTTCCTGGCCCGCCGGACCACCGACGACGTCATGGTCCGCGACATCAGCGACCACATCGTCAGCCACCTCGCCGACGACCTGAGCACCGCGGCGTTGGCCCGGCTCACCGGCGTCAGCGAGCGTCACCTGTCCCGACTGTTCGTCGAGCATCTGGGGCAGACGCCGGGGCGCTACGTACGCCGGGTGCGAACCGAGGCCGCCGCGCAACTGCTGGCCTCGACCGCTCTACCGCTGGTGGCCGTGGCACGACGGTGCGGATTCGGCTCGCCGGAGTCACTGCGGCAGGCGATCGTCGACCGGTACGCGATGCCCCCCGCCCGCTACCGGGCGGCGCAGGCGGCGCCCACGGGTTGATGCCAGGGCTTCGGCCCAGCGTCCCAGCGATTCGGACACGATCGATCCCGAAGCGACGCCGACCGTGGCGACGTCGGCAGGATCCTGGTCATGACCGAGCAGTCGTCAAGGCGCCGGCCGGGACTGGCCGACCGGTGGCCTGTCGCGGTCGCACTCGCCGTCGTCGCGGGCGCGGTCACGGTGATCGGCCTGGTGAACGAGCAGGCGGAACTGTTCGGGCCGGCGGTGGCCACCATGGCTGGCATCTACCTCATGGCGTACGCCCTCGGCCGGCCGTGGACCGCGTGGCTGGCATTCGTCATCCTGAGCGTCGTGGTTACCGGCCTGCACCTGCTGGCACGGCTGCTCGCGCTGCCGGTCGATCCGGCGGTCGGGATGACGCTGCTGCTGGTGCCTTTGTGGGTCTGGGCGGCAACTCGACGTCGGTCCAGCCCGACCCGGACGTTCTCGGTGCAGACCGCCGGCATGATGGTGTTCGGCGCGATCACTCTGCTGACCGCGACGACGCAACCGCAGGTGGGGACCGCCGTGGCGGGTGTCGGGTTCCTGGCACACGGCATCTGGGACGCCTACCACTACCGCGTCAACCTCGTGGTGACTCGCTCGTGGGCGCAATTCTGCGCGATCGTCGACGTCGGCGTGGGCATCGCACTGATCATCGCGGCCATAGGCTGACTACCCGGCACACACCGACGCCAATGGAGAATCCGCAATGAACACACGTAACGGCAGGGTGATCGCCGACCAGACCATCTCCGCCGACGGGTACTCGGCCGGGCTCAACCAGAGCGAGGATCGCCCGTTCGGCGACGACGGCGGTGACGGCTGGGGCCGTGGGCTGCACGCCTGGATGTTCGACGCCGCCGAGGAGAACCAGGCCGAACTCGCCCTGAGCGACGCCGCCTCAGCGGTCATCATGGGCCGCAACATGTTCGGCCCGGTGCGTGGCGAGTGGGATCGGCAGTGGAACGGCTGGTGGGGTGACGACCCACCGTTCCACAAGCCGGTGTTCGTGCTCACCCACCACGCGCGGGAGCCGCAGCCGATGGAGGGCGGCACCACCTTCCACTTCGTCACCGACGGGATCGAGTCGGCACTCGCGCGGGCCCGCGCGGCCGCCGGTGGCGGCGACATCTTGATCCACGGCGGCTCGACCACCATCAACCAGTACCTCGCCGCCGGTCTGGTCGACGAACTGCGGCTGCACATAGTGCCGCTCACCCTCGGCGACGGTGTGCGGCTGTTCGACGGCGTCCCACCGCTGAACCTCGAACAGATGACGGCGCGGGCGGCGAGCACGGTCCTGCACGTCACCTACCGCGTGCTCGTCACTCCCTCTCGGTAGCCTGCCCGACGAGCCGGCGGAAAGCCGTAGCGGCAGAGTCGTACGACGGAGGATGCGTTGTCTGCTATCGCCTCACTGACAGTGGTTCCCAGGGACAGCATCACCGAGCTGGCCCGCCTGGCCCGCACATCGCCGTCGTCGTTCCGCACGTACCTGGCCGAACACGGGAGCAAGACGCGGCAGGAGTACGACTGGTCCGGCTACTGCATGCTCTACGTCCTGACCTATCTGGAGGAGCGTGGCATCGACCTGGACCAGTCGGAGTTCAATGCCGAGTCGGAGGCCATCAACAGCGCGTACGGCTTGACCACGCTCATCACTCCAGCACCGGGGTTACTGGATCAGCTCGATCCCGGCGCGCACCGCGCGGAGGACCTGGTCGCCCACTTCGAGGAGATGGGGGTGGACTTCGAGGAAAGCGGCGCGGCCGGTCTGGACACGCTGAGGCTGTTGCGCGACACCGTCACCGAACTCCGCGACGACCAGGTGTTGCTGCTCAACATCGGCTGAGGCCGACTCATCCAGGCGGCGTCACCACAGCGCGAATCGGTTGGCGGGGCCTGGCCGTGGTGTGGCAAGGTGCTCGTCATGACTCAGCCCCGAAAGGTCCATGGCGCGTAGGTCACCCGGTGCGCTGCGCGCACTGTTCAAGTCGGCCGGGCGGAATGCGGGCAAGCTCCGCCCCATCGATGGTCTGTCGAACGGCGCGAACGCGGCGATCGCCAGGCTCGAAGGCACCCATCCGGGTTTCGTTCCAGTAGCGACAGCGCTGGCCGGTTACCGTCGCGCCATTCGACGCTCGGGACGGTGGCTGGATCTAGGGGATGACTGTCCCTGTCCGGGTTGCGATGTGTTGTACCAGCGAGACGTCCTGGGCGACGCGATGCGCCGACTGCCAACGGCCGCCTCCCGCGAGTTGCGGCGTGTCGTCGACCCGTTGGACGACGAGTTTCTCCGGAAGACGCTGCCCGACCCCCGAGCTGCCGAGCTGAGTCCGTGGCACGCGCAGGCGTGGTGGCGGCAACGGATCAGGGAACGGTGACGGCAGCAGGGGCTGGTACGGCAGCCGCAAGCCGGTTTGGCTCATACGAAGGCTCGTGCCAGCGTCGTTCGATGTCGACCCGAGTCGACACCCGGCGCTCTCGGATCACGGCACGATCCACTGTTTTCTCCAGTGCCGTCGACACGAAGATGCGCAGGTCCCACCGGTCAACCAGTTCCGGGCGCAGGAGGAAGACGCCGTCGAAGAGGAGCACGGCGTCGGCGGGGGCGGCCGTGACCGGCGGGGACAGCACGGCATCGGCGTTGCGGTCGTACACAGCGGGTTGGAAGCGTCGATTACCTCCCGGGCCGAGCGGGTCGAGCAGAGCCCGGTTCAGCGCGTCGTAGTCGTGGGTGTCGTAGTAGCAGCCTTCGGCCGAGTACTCGCCGCGCGGATAGCGCTGGGCCCGGGGAAAGAGGAAATCGTCGATCGTGGCGCGAACGACGTGGCGGCCCTGTTCACGCAGGACGGCGGCCAACTCGTCGGCGAGGGTGGTCTTGCCTGCGGCGGGCGGTCCGTCGATGGCGACCCGCGTCGGGTGGGCGCAGTGACGGCGCCAACCGCCTCGGCCAAGCGCTCGACCAGCTCGTCACGCGTGCCGTGAACCATGTCCTGCCCTCCTCACATTGACCGCGCGGCTGTCGGGCCGGATTTGCATCCACATCGAAGTCGGTCACATCACGTAGGGTCTTCCGATGGTCGCAGGGATCCTGGCACACCTCCGCCCGCCGCTTGTCGTCTGCGGACACCTGGTTGCCCTGGTGTTGCTCGTCCTGGACGCGCGCCGTGAATGGAGTGCGTACGGGCTGGTCATGCTCCTCCTGTTGCTTGGTGCGCTTGCCGCGATACCTGCGGCGTTGGTCGACTGGCCAGGGTTCCGGCTGATCAGCCTGATCGCACAGACCGTCGGAGCCGGCGTCATCGTGTTGGCTCTTCATGACTCGGCCGACAAGCGGGCCCTCTGGGTTTACGTGCTGTCCGCCCTGGCGGCGGTGATCTCGCCGATCAGCCGGCCAGGGCTTGGCCGGACGACAGTGATCGGCGTGGGGACGGCAGTGGTGCTCACCATCGGTGTGTCGGCTCCAGCACTGGCCTGGGGTGGTAGTCAGCCCGAGGCGGTGGTTTGCGTGCGGCAGGGTGAGTCCGCTGAGGAGCTGGTGCTGGAGAACCACCGCTTCGACCCGAACCACGTGGTTGCGGGCTTTGGGTCGGAAGGGCCGCAAGCGCCCTGCATGGAGGTGCTGTTCGATCCCGGTGCCACCGCTGGCGACGCCGCCGACGTCGTCCGCCGCTACTCCGTAGACCCGAGGGTCTCGTCCGTCAGCCGGACACGCTGACACTCACCGCACAGGCGCGCCAGTTTTCGGGGTGCCATGAACCAGTTCACCGGTCCCGCCCGGGTCAGGGGCGGCAGGCGTTCGTCTTGATCGTGTAGACGAACGCGTCCCAGGCGGCGGGCTCGAAGCTCAACATCCCGGCATCGGGCGCCTTGGTGTCACGGACGTCGACCTGGACGCGCCGGTCGCGCACCTCCACGCACTGGCCGTTGTTGCCGGAACGGCTCGACTTACGCCAGGCGTTATGTTCCATGCTTGCTCAGCTCCTTGATGAACCTGATCGACTCGGCGGGTGACCGCGCCAGCGTCTTCAGATTGTCGTACGCCGCCGACAGCCGCGCCAGGTCGCGACTCGACTCAAGGAACAGCTCGCCGGCCAGCGTCTCGATGTAGCCCAATGGTGGCTCGTCCTGCTCGAAGCTGAGCAGGGCGAAGCCGCTGCTAATCGCAAGATGGGCACCAGCCTCGAAGCGCAGCACCTGGATCGTCACGTTCGGCAGCCGACTCAAGGTGACCAAGTGATCGAGTTGCTCACGCAGCACGTCCGGACCGCCTACCTCGGTACGCACCGATGCCTCGGACAGGATGGCGTGCATCCGCAGCGGAGTCGGCTTCCGACGCAGCACCTCCTGCCGGGTCATCCGGGCGGAAACCCGCTGGTCGACGGTTTCCGGGTCGGTCTCCCTGCCGATGACGTTGACCTCGCGGGCATAGCTCTCGGTCTGCAGGAGACCGGGCACGAGCATCGGCTCGAAGTTCTTCAGTTCCACGGCCTCGATCTCGTACGCGATGTAGGTGGCGTACTTGCCACCGAGGCGCTGCCACCAGCCGTCCTCACGCAGACCGCGCGCCTGATCGAGCAGCGACGTTCCCGGCTCCTCGTCGATCTTGACGCCATAGGCGACCAGCAACTCCATGACGTCACCGACCCGAGGTCTGATCTCGCCCGACTCGATTCGACTGATCCGAGACGGTGAGCAGGCGAGATTCTCCGCCACTCCCTCGCCGGTCAGACCTTTGGCTTCGCGGAGTTTGCGCAGCTCCCGGCCCAGTCGCCGAGAGCGCGGTGTCGCGGGCGTAAATCGAGGCATGTCGTGATTCTGCGCCCTGCCTCGCGTTTCTCCCTGGCCTGACTCACGTGCTCGGCGTGTCGATCATGCACATCATCTTGCTATGCATCACATGATGCGCAACTCTGATGACTGTCAGCAACGAAGTGTCGCCACAGCGTTAGTCACGGGAGTGGCGCTTGCCCGACCTCGGCGTCGTCAGAAAGCGAGCGTGCGCATGGTTTCCGAAGTCGTGTCGATCGTGTTCGGCGGCCTGGTGCCCGGGTTCCTGTTCGGACTCCTCGCCTTCCGGGTCAAGTCGCGATGGTGCCCGCGCTGCGGCGAGGCCACCGATGCCATCCAGCCGTCGCCGGAGCGGGAGTGATGACCGAGCCCGGCCGTCGAAACGGCAACGAGCCGCCAATCGGGCGGCGGATGGCAGAGCTGCGCGCACGTCGGGGCATGAGCCAGCAAGTCTTCGCCGACCGAATCCGCAAGTCGAAGAGCTGGGTGGACAAGGTCGAGCGAGGGGTGCGTACCCTCGACCGGCTTTCGGTGATCGAGACGGTCGCCGCAGCCCTCGGCGTCGCCCCGGACGCCCTACTCGCGGGCAAGGCCCCGCGCCAGCCTCTCCCCGACACCGGCGGCGACGTGGAACGACTCCGCGCGGCGCTGGCCCGCTACGACCTCCCCGGCCGCGGCAAGCCAGCGCCGTCGTTGGCCCAACTCGATGCCCAAGCGGGGTACGCGTGGACCGCGTACCGCAACGGTCACCACCCCCAGGTGCTGCGGCTACTGCCTGACCTGCTCTGCGATAGCCGCACCCAGCCGGGAGACACCGCGGATTTGCTGGTACGGGTGTACCGGCTCGCCGCCCAGGTGCTGGTCAAACTCGGCGAGGCGGATCTCGCCTGGCTGGCCGCCGATCGGGCGATGGTCGCCGCCTCCGGTGACCCCCAGCGTGCCGGCCTTGCAGCGATCTCTCTCGCACAGGCGCTGCGAGCTCTGGGACGAGGCCGGTTGGCGATGACCGCCGCCGTGAATGCCGTAGACCAGCTTGACCTGGCACCTTCCCACGTCCGGCGGCCGGGCGTCACGGGGACCCTGTTGATCGAAGCGGCGCTTGCCGCCGCTGTCAGCGGGGACGCGAGTGCCGCCGGCGAACTAACCGAGCGCGCGGCTCGCCTCGCCGACGGCCAGCGTCAGCACGACTGCGACGGCATCGGATTCGGTCCCACACCGGTCGACCTCGCCCGCGCCCTGATTGCGATGTGGTCTGGCGACCATCAACTGGCCGTGACCATCCACCGACAGGTCACCAGCGGTAACTCCTGGCACTTACTTCCGGCCGAACACCGGGCCGGCCACCTGATCGACATCACCCACGCCTATTTGGACCTCGGCGATGTACGCGCAGCCGGCCGGGCGCTGGTCGCCGCCGACCGCATCGCCCTTGCCGAGACGCGAATCCGCCCCGTTGCCCGAGCAGCGCTGACCGCTGTGTTCGGCGCCGGACCGACGGCGGCCGACGTGGCTCGGCTAGCCGCCACCATGCGACTGACCCCGCATTGAGCTTATGCGCGACTGGCCACTGAGGCTTCGTAACGGCACTACGACCAGGGCCACCGAAGGCAAGCGTGTCGAGCAGGTGCTGATTGTCGCGGCGTTGTGAGGCTACCGGGCGGTGCTGTACCAAACCTGACCGGCGGGCGGGCGGGCGGGTTACCGCCGCACTGTTGACGCCAGCCCACCAGATGCCAGCGGCGGGGTGAAGCTCTACCGTGCTACCGGGTGTCTGGTGCACGACCCGTGCCAGTCGTAGGTACCGCAGCCCTCGATGCTGTGGCTCAGCAGTCACCTTCGGTGGCCGTCAGTTCGTCTGTCCGGTCGGTAGATGCCGGCCGATGTAGCCGACATAGATCCGTCCGCTCTGCGCCGTATCGTCGTAGTAGTGCATGCGGGGGCTGATCATCGCGAACTGAACGATCTTGAAATGCGCACCCATGAAGAACCTGCCCGCCGCGACGACGGAGACCGGCACGGGTAACACGCGCTTCCTCCAGAACGCCGGGTTGGTCCGGACCTCCTCGCTCTCGTCACGGGCGTGTCGTCGCGTCGGCCACTCGTGGCAGCCATCCGGAGTGTTCTCCAGGAAGCCATGCACGTCCCGAGCCCAGCGCCCGTCTGCCTTCGCCGCTGCATAGTCCTGGAGCACCAACAACGCGTCCCAGGTCTTCGAAGCCCAGGCACCCAGGGGGTCGTTGCTGTCAAGTTCCTCAGCGCAGTCAGGATCGCCCGTGAACACGACGTGCTGGAGCCTTGGCAGCCAACGGAGCAACTCACCGAAGCTGTCCGGCCGAGAGACGTCCGCTTCCGATGGCTGTGCCGTCCAGGCCACCTCTGCTTGCCCCATTGAGGCGAGCCGGTGGCGCAGCGTCCGTTCAGTCTCCGCGGACCGGGTCAGGCGTTCAACCGCGTCCCGGTTCTCGATCTGCTCATCATCCAACTGCCATTTGACGCCGTGATACGCCTTCTGTGTCTCATCGAGTTCGGCCTGGAGCTGCGCGAAACGGGATGCGATGTCTTTCTGCACCCCCTGCGATGACCGACCGACCTCGATCAGGCGCACGATCTCGTCGATTCGGTCGACGGTCAGGTCATCGACCCCTACCTTGATCTTCAGGTAGTCCAGCAACATGCCTTGCTGCGCGCTGGCGTCATCTTGCCGGCGATCATTCTCTCGCGTCTCGACGGCCGCCGCCTGCGGCTGCGACGGAACGAGCGATGGCCGCTTCGAACTGACGTCGCCGAGCCGGTGCACCAACATGTCGTCGGCGATACGTTCCAGCATCCGGTGTACCCGCGCCACCGATGCGGGTAGCGGCTGTTCGAGAGCCTGAAGTTGGGCGTTGGAGGCGAGGACCCGCGCGAGCCGGGGTTGTTCATTGTCGTCGGCGATCCGTTCGGCGCTCAGCACCCGGTGCCGCAGCCCGTCGACGACGGAGTCCGGTTGAATCTGAGAGCGATAGGTACGAAGCCGGCCGGGCAGTATGGCGTGGGCCTGGCCGAGCCGGTCATTGAGCAACCGTGTGGCTTCCCCGTCCAGCACGTAGCACGAGGCCATGCCGATGGTGAACCGGGTCAGGTTGGCGATCCGGTTAGTCCATGGGACTGAAGGCAGCGAGTCGTCGTTGCCTGCGACGAAGACGACACCTCGTCGCTCGGTGTCAATGAGGGCTCGGTGGACCTCGTCGACTTCGTCGCCGCGGATGACGATTGGTCGCGTCGTCAGGCGCGCGGCACCGTCCCAGGCATCGATGATTTCGAGCATAGGCGCGAGAAAACGAGGGGTGCCTGCGAGGCGGGGGCGGCTGCGTGGGTCCTCACTGTCGGGGTCAGGGGATTCGATGTCGATCCAGGCCCACGCCGCCCGCTCTCTCGCGTTGGGCGAGTGTACGGTCAGTTGGATGATCCACTGCCCGTCCGGCTTCGTTTCGACGATCCGTACGCGCGTTGACGTCGATCCATCCTGCCCCTCGTGCTGTAGTAGGAGGGCCCTGACGTTGTCGCCGATGGTCGCCCACCGATTCTCATGAAGCGCAGACGGATCCCAGCCCTTGGGGTCCGCGATCCAACGGTCGAGTTGTTCCCGTACCAGTGGCTGTAGATGGTTCCGTTCGCGGTGGGTCGTGAACACAGACCTGAAACCGAGCATTTGCGCCGTCCCGAGGGGTTACAGGCGAGAGGGCTGCGCCGAACGCGTCGCCGCACTCGCTCGATGCGGCCTCGCTGGCCTCCGCCTGCTACTCCAACACCTGGTTCTGGTTCGGGAGCTGGAGCAGCAGCGACGGTGTCGAGGCCGGCACCTGGACAAGGAGGGGTCAGTCCGCTTGCTGGCTGGTCACCGAGATGGGCCTGTAATCATGGTGCGGATTCCAGGTCATTTAGGAGAGCGTGCACAGGTGCCCAACACATCCGCACCGTATCCAGGTCGGGCACGAGCCCGCGTTCGATCTGGTGCCGAGGGTGAACGAAGTTGCGGTAGTCCCGGACCTTTTCCATGAAGTCCTTGGCGTCGGTCTGGACCCACTTCCGTTGGTGTGCGTACTCGAGCAGGAGTTGCAGGCCGGCGCGGTCGGCCGGGATCCTCCGACCATTACGGCCCGCGAGTCCATTGCTGCGGACGTTCTCGTCGCGGCCAGTCACCACCACATGCAACAGTCCTTCAACGAAACTCCCGATCCCAATGATCGCCAACGCGTACGCGCCGTTGTTCTGGCAGATCGACGCTTCGTCGGCGCGGGCCATGAGGATCTCGATATCCGCGGGTTTGCTGTTCGCGGTTAGTCGTCGGACGCGTTCGTGAAGGTCCGGCGGTGGCCCATACAGGGGTGTGTTACCGGATTGGCTGAGTTGACCGAGCACAGGGCGCCCACCGACATACGTAATAGTGAGCTGCTCGGGCGCCAGGACACGATTCAACTCCTGGGCGATCGGCTCTGCGGCTTCGACACCGCCGTCGTACTCAAGGGGGTCACAGGTGCGACACAGCAAGCGGTCGATCGCAGCGGCGTCGTCGGCATGGGAGATCAACACTTCGGTGAGCCAGGGCACTCGCGGCGAGCCGTCGTACTGCGGATTGCCAGGCCACCGGACGCGGTGCAGGAAGCGCTCGACTTGTGATCCGGTCCGCTCGTACGGGCCGTCGACGTCGCAGATCAGCCGAGCCACTCGTTCCAGAGTGAGTAGGTCGAGGGTAGTCATCAATACACCTCCCGGTCGACGCGCTGCTGCGCGATGTCGAGTGCTTCGGTCAGACGCTGGAGGATGACCGAGCCCCGTTTGCGGAATCCGAGTTCCGTCATCGCCTCCTGCAGGCGCTCATCCCGGTCGCGCTGAAGTTGGTCGCTGACCAGCCAAGTGCAGAGCCGCACCAGTTGGTCCCGGGTGTACTCGGTGATTTTGAGTCCAATGGGCACCTGAGGGCGTGGACCGCGGCGCGGGGTCGGAGGCGACGACGACTCGCTGACCCGTGGCTGGGCCGCTGGCGCAGCCGGGGCCTTCGCGCGGTCAGCACGATCGACCGCCTGCTTCCACCTCGCCACGAGCCGGGCCGTCTGGCCTGCCGGGTCGACATACCAGTCAGTCGACCAGATCCGGTGAAACTCCCATCCGAGCCGTTCCAGGTGCTGCTGGCGCAGCCGGTCACGGTCCCGGGCACTGTGTGCCTGATGGTACGAGTGCCCATCGGTCTCGACGGCGAGCACCATGCGGCCGGGTTGATCCGGGTGAGCGAGCGCCAGGTCGATCCGGTACCCAGAAACGCCCCACTGCGGTACCGCATTGATGCCCTGCTGCTGGACGGCCCGCAGCACGCTGCGTTCGAGGCCGTTGAGTTCAACTCCGGTGTGCTGCCGCCCGCCAAGATCGCCGCCGAGGTCGACAAACTCAAGGTAGCGACGGAGCAGCTCGGGTCCGCGGTTCCTCGTCGCTACGGTCTGGTTTGGGTCCATCTCATGGTGTGAGAAGGCGCTGAGGACCGTCATCCGCCGCCGCGCGCGGGTGACCGCGACGTTCAGGCGCCGTTCACCGCCCTCCTGGTTGAGTGGTCCGAAGCGCAGCGTAAGGCGACCATCTTGGGTCTTGGCGTAGCCGATGCTCAAGATGATGGCGTCCCGCTCGTCCCCTTGGACGTTCTCCAGGCTCTTGACGAAGAACCGCTTGCTCGCGGCTTGGTCCTGCGAGAAGAAGTCGTCAACGCGCTCGTGCTCCCGGCGCCGGCTACGCAACGTCGCCTCAATTCGCAGGGCATGCTTCTGCCCCATGGTTATGACGCCCAGGCTCTCGTTCGGTCGCTGCTCGGCGTGCTCGAGGATGAGTTCGACGGCTCGGTTGACTTCTTCAGTCGAGGAGCCGCTTTGCCCGGGAGAGACGCGGCCGTCCACCGTCTCGAGGCGCAGCGGGCTGTCGACCTGCACGCCGGGAAACGTCACGAGCGATCGGTCGTAGATCTCAATGTTGGAGAACGCGATCAGCCGCTCGTCACGGCTGCGATAGTGCCAAGTCAAGCGGTACCGGTCCGAAATCATGCCGCTGAGGACGTCTAGAACAGACTCGTAGTCCTCAAGGTTGTCGTCGCTAGGATCGTCATCCTCACCGGCGGGGGTCTGCTGGACGAGGCGGCGGAAGAACGGCGTGGGCGGAAGTTGCTTCGGGTCACCGGCCACGACAAGTTGCGCGCCTCGCATGATCGAGGCCACCGCGTCGTGCGGCTCGATCTGGCTCGCCTCGTCGAAGACAACCACGTCGAATGATTGCGTGGCCGGTAGGATCCGGCTGACCACGAGCGGTGACATGGCCCAACAGGGAAACGCCGCGAGGAGCACCTCCGGGGCGCTGCCGAGCAGCTTCCGCAAAGGCAAGTGCCCCCGCTTCTTGGCAGCCTCCCGTCGGACGAGGTCGTTCTGGTCGGGATATGCGTCCCGGGTCTTACGCAGGCTTACCGCCACGTTGCGGCGGACGCGGCGGGCCGCCATCTCGATGTGCCGGCAGTCCGCAGTGCGGTAGTCCTCGACCACCGCGGCGTGCTGTTGTCCCACGAATTGGCCGAGGTACGGAACACGCATACGCATCTCATCAAGAACCACCTGCAACCAGGCACGCAGTAGGGTGTCGGCCGCTTCGCCGCTCGAGACGTGCCGCTGAGCCAGGTCATCGAGCATGTAGCCCAGTCCAAGCGAGCGGAAGAGCTGCTGCTGCTTGTTCAGGTCGGGCATCCGGAACAGCGTCTCGCGGTCGGCATTCAACTCGGCGAGTGTGTTGGCCGCCAAGGTGCTCGGACCACGGTCGAGTCCGTCGATCCGAGCACACGCCGCAACCGCTGCGAGATGGTTGCGCACCCGCGTGAAGGACGACATGCAGAGGTTGGCACCCGCCAACGCGGTGGGTGCGGTGTCTTGACGGCTGAGCTTTCGCCAGCGCTCACGTTGGTTAATCGCGGCGAGCAGGCCCTCGTACATCTCGGATCGTTTCCGTGGGGCGGCCGGAGAGATCCGCCGCAACTCGCGACGCAACTGGAAGCGACGGTAGAGGCCGAGTGGCTCGGGCCGACGAGGCCGGGAGCGCCTTGGTGCTGTCGCATAGACGTAGTCGTCCAGATCCGGGCCGAACACCTGGTCGCCGTAGCCAACGATGGTGCGCTCGACTTCGCTGAGTAGGTCAAACAGGTCTGTCCAAGCGGCAAGGTCGTCGGGCACGTCCAGCCCGGCCCGGTCAACCAACTCCTGGATCTGCCGCTGTGCGCCCTCAAGTGCGCCTGCCGCGAGTCCGTCGAGATGGAGCAGTACTTGCCCGACGTCTTCCGAGGTGTGGATTGCGGCCTTCGCCCACGGCGACTCCCTGCGCCAGATTCGCAGCCCGCCGCGATCCACGAACATCCGGAGGTCGTCCCGCGCGGACTCGATCACCGATCGGTCGAGGTTCCGCAGCTCGGATGCGCGCAGGTTGTACCCGCTGGTGTCGTATGAGGGCAGGGCGAGCATCTGCTCGATAACCTGGAACGCGCTCATGCCCCAGGGCTGTCGGACCTCGTGCAGCTCGGCCGGATGCCGCTGTGCGGCAGCCCGCCGACCGTGTAGGCGCCGATGAAGCTCCGTCGTCTCCACCGGCGGCTCGGTACCAGCTTGGGTGAGGACGTTGGCGATACGCTCAGCGACCTGACGCTTGTTGATTTTCCGGTCGTGGAGGTCGAATACCAGGTTGTCGAGTCCGACATCACCGAGGCGGCTCATCACGGCCTCGATAGCCGCTCGCTTCTCGGAGACGAACAGCACGCTGCGACCCATCGCCGCCATGTACGCGATGATGTTCGCGATCGTCTGGCTCTTTCCGGTGCCGGGAGGGCCTTCGATGACCACGTTCCGACCGGACAGGACGGCATCGATCGCGGACTGCTGCGACGAGTCCGCATCGTGGACCAGGAACTCCTTAGCCAGATCGATCCGATCGGCGCTGGACTTGGAGCCCTGGGCCGGTTCCATGCGCAACTGCTGCCGGGCGACGCGGTCCCCCGCCATTGCACCGATCACCGGGTGCGACGCCAGCAGCTCGGCGGAGCTGCGTAGATCCTTGACCATGGCCAGCTTGTCAAAGCTGAAGACACCGGCGAGAACCGCTGGCTCCAGCCGAAGGGACAGGCCGCTAGGGGCCACCGCCTTGGCAATGAGCTCGTAGGCGGCGCTCAACTGCGCGTCCGGGTCAGCGATCTCGGTCAGCATGGCGCTCAGCTTGTCGCCGAGGGCACTGATGTCCGCCTCCACGCCGTACTGCCGCTCGAGTGCGTACAGGAGGACCGGATTGATCTCGGGGGCCTCGCAAAGCTCCAGTGTGAAGTCGTTCTCGGTCGCTGTCCGGCTATTCAGCGTCAACTGCTGCAGGATCAGTGGCGCCCGCAGCGGCTGCATCGGAACCGATCCTCGTGTGTACGGACCGACCATGCAAAGCAAACCCCGGGTCACCCAGCCTGCCTGGATGCCCTGCTCCTCCTCCAACTCGACAAGCTTCCGGCGAAGGCCGCGTGCCGTGTTGCACGCGGTATTGTGACGCTCCTGGTCCGGAAAGAGCGTTCGCAGGCGGACCTTCTGGCCCCGAAGCAGGCCGGCGACTCCGTCGGCCGTCGCCTCCGCGAAATCAAGCGTGGTGGTCTGCCGCTCCTTGAAATAAAGCAGAGTGTTGCGCGGGCCGAAGTCGATCAGTTGATCTGCCCACCGGCCGGCAGCCTGCTGGACGAGGTTGAGCACATCCGGTTGGTTCGACAGCATCTCGTCTCCAAATCAGTGACGTGCGGCAGTGCTGGTCCGCCGGGCCATCGGCCCGAGGCAAAGCCCTCCAGGATAGAGCGCGCGCGAGGTCGGCATATGCATCGGATTTCCGACAGCAGCGTCATCGAGACGACACCCGTCGGAAACACAGCTTCTTTAACGCTGTAGCGCTGTCGCTTCGGTCAACAGGCAAAGGTCAGAGGTGCAGCCTTGCTGCCACGATGCTGTGAACATTCGGGCTGATTCGGCCCACAGGCGTTCAATCTGCGGGTCCCCAAGGTGCTGACGCGAGTCGATGGCGACTCCTTGGTGTTCGAGTGGCTTGGTCGATGCTGGCTGCTCGAATGCACTCAGTCAGGAGCGATGTCGGCTTGGCGACAGGCGTTTTGGCCGCTCGGTAGCTACGGGATGCCACGGCAGTACGCCCGGTCGAACCGGACAGTCTGGATTTCACGGCGGCGAGGTCGAGTCAGCCGCCGGTCAGCGTCGCCCACTCCATACCGATGAAGATCGTGATCTGTGTGGTGATACAGGCCGCGTGGTTCGCCGCAGGAGCCCGTGTGGTCGGACGCGGGTGTCGTTCGATGTGGCTGAGGTTAAGCGATCTGACGCCCTGATCGCCTACGCCCAACCTTTAGCATGCGCGTTGGCTGACCCGGCATGTCGATGTGCTGTTGAGCGGTATACCTCAAAGTCATATTCATACCTCTGAGGTATACCGCTCAATACCGTGTCCGCCCCGACGGAGGCGACCGACGATCACCGCTGACCCCCGGCTGCACCCACGGCCCCAGCCAGGTTAGGACTTACTCGTCCAGGCTCGCTCCTGCATACCCGGCTCAGAGTCGGGCGCCATCTCGTTAGCCTCAAGATCGCCGTTCTCGATCTGACCCACCTGGCGGGTGTGACCCCATCAGTTCGGCCACCTACTGCTGGGGCGGACCGAGACGCTTACGCTCCTCAGCGAGGTGAAACGCGCTGACCCACGCCTCGGTACGGGCACGTTCCACATCGAGCGCGTCGTTGTCCCCGTCGTGTAGCTCTGCGCGGATGTCGTTCCAGTCATGGAAGTCGCCCATCAGCCCTCTCTCCGTTACCCCTCGGAGGCAAGGCAACGCTCGTACGCGACCTCGGCGACAGTGTGGCGTTCTCGTACCACCGCGTCCAGGCACGGGCCGATGATCCGTGGCAGCCGTCGTCAGGACGGTGCAAGTAGTCGGATTTCGCAGCGGACACCGCTGGCCTTGGCGAGCCGACCATCTCCGGTCACAAGTGGACAGGTCATCAACTCCGCCGCCGCGACATAGGCTGCGTCGTACGCCGTAACATTGCTCCGCAACTGCCACATTCGGTCGAGCAAACCCGAGATTTCAACCTCGTCGATGACCAGTGAGGGCAGAGCGTCGACGGCCTCTTGAGCGCGGGCAGGGCCGAGCTTGCCACCGAGGACCTTGCCCCTGATCACCGACATGACTTCCACCAGAAGATGGCCTGGCGCCGCCCAGTGCGGATCTCCGGTCAGTTCCGCCCGCGCCGCGTCGCCTACCGGCCCGTCGTCGACCAACGCATCAGCCAGGACTGAGGCGTCCACGACAATCATGCGGCGCTACCCCACGGCCCCCGCTGCTCCCGCTGGTCTGCCAGCTCGGCGGCACTTTCCCCCGGAAGGGCGCGAGTGCCATCAGACCGGCCGGCGAAGCGATCGAGGGTCGCCGTGTTGCGCAGACGTCGAGCCTGCGTCTCCACCAACTCCAGCAGGTACGCCTGAAGGGACTGCCCGCGCGCCTTGGCCTGGGCAGCCAAGGCGTCTCGTACTTCTTCCGGGACGTCCCGAATCTGGATAGCAACCATGCATTCATTATGCATGCATCAGCGCCTCGCTGCCCTGGAAGGGCTCGATCCCTCGGTCAACGGATCCCATGGCGATCGCAGCTCAGTCAAGAGCCAGAGGTCAGGAAGTTGGTGGGGCGGGCGGGACTCGAACCCGCGACCGAGGGATTATGAGTCCCCTGCTCTAACCGGCTGAGCTACCGCCCCGAACACCGCGCCGGATCTTATCCCGCTCGGCGGTCAGCAGCCAGCACCGAGCCGGCCGGCGCCCACGCCTGCGCCTGCGCCAGCACGATGGGCAACAGGAATATAACAGCGTGCTCGGGTACGCCTGTCAGCCGGCGCGCAGCTCGTCCAGTACGGCGCCGGCGGCGCGCCAGCCGCTGGTGAGAGCGCCCTGGATCGATGGGCTGTCGCGGTGGTCACCGGCCACGAACAGGCCCTCCCCCAGCGCCACCGGCTTGCGCAGCCGTCCCTGTGGCGGTGGCGCGGCGGGTAGCGCCTCGGGGATGGCCGCCGTGGTGAGGTGGGTCCAGTCGGCGGTGGAGCGGCCGTACAACCGGGTCAACTCGGCCCGGATGGTCGGCTCGGGTGGGGCCGTGGGGCCGACCACCGAGGTGGCGATCAGGTGCCGTCCGGCGGGCGCGTACGTCGCGGCGGCGTTGCTGAGCACCGCGGTGTTGGCGACGAGTTCGCGTCGGTCGCCGTCGACGAGCAGGATCGGTTCGGTGAGCGGCGGCTCGGGAGCGCTGTGGTAGTAGGTGGTGTAGCTGTGCATGCGTACCGTCGCCAGGGCCGGCAGCAGCGCGGCCGCGGCGGGCGGGTCGACGGCGACCACGACGGCCCGGCAGCGGATGTCGCCGGCCTGGGTGCGGACCCGGCCCGGGGTGACCTCGGCTACCGGGGTGTCCAGGTCGAGCAGGTCGGCCGGCAGCGGCGCGGCGATGGCCCGGGGCAGCGCGGCCATCCCTTCGGCGGGCAGGCCGATCCGGCCACGGGCGAAGGAGCGCAGCACCATCGCCAGCACGTGACTGGAGGTGGAGAGTTCCCGGTCGATGAACACACCGGACAGGAACGGTCGCAGCAACTCCTCGATGATCGCATCGGAGAGGCCGGCGCGGCGCAGCGCCGTCTCGCTGCTGGTCTCCGGCGCGTCGAGCAGCCGGGACGCGGGGAGGGTGGCGCACCCGGCGGCGAGCGCGGCGAAGCGCAGCCGGTCGAGCAGGGAGCCGACCCCGGCGAGCGCGGTGCCGGGACCGCCGGTCGGTTCGCGCAGCGGGTTGACCAGGCGCAGCAGCTTGTCGCCCTTGCGGACCAGCACGCCGGAGGTGAAGTGGCCGAGGTTGAGCTGGTCGGTGTCGAGCAGCGTGCCGAGCCGGGGGTAGGCGGTGTTGAGCACCTGGAAGCCCCGGTCGATGAGGTAACCGTCGACCACGTCGGTGGCGACCCGGCCGCCGAGCCGACCCTCGGCCTCCACCAGCCGCCAGGGCACGCCGGCGCGGTGCAGCCGGCGGGCGGCGGCGAGGCCGGCCAGGCCGCCGCCGACGATGACCACATCGGTTTCAGCCAGCACCGCGCGCCTCCCGCTCACCGTTCGCCCGGGACAACCGGCCCGGC
Organism: Micromonospora salmantinae; assembly: GCF_022230905.1. Lineage (NCBI taxonomy): Bacteria > Bacillati > Actinomycetota > Actinomycetes > Micromonosporales > Micromonosporaceae > Micromonospora > Micromonospora salmantinae. The sequence goes on along the minus strand of NZ_JAKKFG010000042.1, from coordinate 56,400 downwards.
CACCAGATCTTCGGCCCGATGTCGTACGCGAGTGCGGGCACCAGCAGCGACCGGACGATGATGGTGTCGATCAGTACCCCGATCGCGACCGCCGTACCCAACTCGACGAGCACCACCAGTGGCAGGACGGCGAGGGCGGAGAACGTCGCGGCGAGCACGATTCCGGCGGAGGTGATCACCCCGCCGGTGACGGCGAGGCCGGCGAGCACTCCGGCGCGGGTGCCGCGCTTGACCGACTCCTCGCGGACCCGGCTCATCAGGAAGATGTTGTAGTCGATGCCGAGCGCGACCAGGAAGACGAACGCGAACAGCGGGAACGACGAGTCCACGCCGGGGAAGTCGAAGACGTGGCGGAACAGCAGCGCGCAGAGGCCGAGGGTCGCCGCGAAGCTGAGCAGCACTGTGGCGATCAGCAGCAGCGGGGCCAGCAGCGCGCGCAGCAGCAGGGCCAGGATGACAGCGATGACCACCAGCACCACCGGGATGATGACGTTCTGGTCGCGCTTCGCGGCGTCCGAGGTGTCCACGTTGATCGCGGTGAAGCCGCCGACCACCGCGTCCGCGTCGGGCACCTGGTGTACGGCCACCCGCAGCTCGCGGATGGTCCGCTCGGCGCCGTCGCTGTCGGGTGGGTCGGCCAGGGTCGCCTCCAGTTGCACCCGCCCGTCGACGACCTTCGGGGCGGCGTCCTCCTCGGGTGGGCCGGTCTGCGGGCCGGCCGAAAGGGGGCGGACGTCGGCGACCCCGGGCACGTCCTTCGCCACCTGGGCGACCTGTCGGGCGGTCTGCTCGGTGGTGAAGATGGTGGCCGGGCTGCCGGTGCCGGCGGGGTAGTGCCGGGAGATCACCTCCTGGCCGTCGACCGAGTCGGTGCGCTGGGTGAACAGGTCGGACTGGCCGAGGGTGGTGGCGCCGAGCTGGGTGAGGCCGAGCGTCAGCAGGGCCAGCACGACTGCGGTGCTCAGCCAGATCGGGCGGGCGTGCCGGGCCACGAAGCCGGCGACGCGGCTCCAGATGCCGTGTTCGGCCCGCGGGTCGGCCTGGTCGGCTCGGGGTCGTCGGGGCCAGAACGCCCACCGTCCGCCGAGCACCAGCAGCGCGGGTAGGAAGGTGAGCATCACCAGCAGGGTGGCGGCGATGCCGATGGCGGCGACCGGGCCGAGTGCCCGGTTGGAGTTGAGGCTGGACAGCAGCAGGCAGAGCAGGCTGACGATGACGGTGCCGCCGGACGCGATGATGGCCGGCGCGGCGCCCTTCCAGGCGGTCTTCATGGCGTCCCACGGGCCGTCGTGCCGGTGCAGCTCCTCCCGGTAGCGGGCGATCAGCAGCAACGCGTAGTCGGTGCCGGCGCCGAAGACCAGCACGGTGAGGATGCCCTGGGCCTGCCCGTTGAGCTTGACCACGTCGGCGTCGGCGAGCAGGTAGACGAAGACCGAGGCGAGGGCGTACGACATCCCGGCGGCGAGCAGCGGGAAGATCCAGAGGACCGGGCTGCGGTAGACGATCAGCAGGATGGCCAGCACCACGACCAGGGTGACCAGCAGCAGTGGTCCGTCGATGGCGGAGAAGACCTCGATCAGGTCGGCGAGCAGACCGGCCGGGCCGGAGACGTCAACGGTGAGGCCGTCGCGGTCACCGCCGGTGATGTCGCGCAGTCGCTCGACGACAGTGCCGATCTCCTCGCCCTGGGCATCGTCCACCGGTACGACGACCTGCAGTGCCTGGCCGTCGTCGCTCGGGATGGGCGGGGGCAGTGGGGTGACCACGCCGGGTATCTGGGCGAACCGGGCGGCGTCGGCGCTCACCCGTTGCCGGTCCGCGTCGGTGATCCCGGAGGGCCGCTCGTAGACGACCAGAGCCGGGATGGTCTGCCGGTCGACGAATTCGCCGGCGAGGTCCTGGGCGCGGGTCGCCTCGGCGTCGGTGGGCAGGAAGGCGGCGTTGTCGTTGGTGGCGACCTCGCTGAGGCGCCCCGCGTACGGGCCGGACACGCCGCCGATCACCAACCAGGCCAGCACGACCGCCACCGCGATCAGCGTGGCCTTGCCGCCTCGTCCGGACATCCGCACTCACCCCATCCTGCCGGGCAAGCAGGTCGAGAGTGGGTGAAACCAGGTCACACGCACACGAAAACGCCCGTCGGCCGGTGGCTGACGGGCGTACGTGGAAAAGCTCCCCCGATTGGACTCGAACCAATAACCTGCCGGTTAACAGCCGGCTGCTCTGCCAATTGAGCTACAGGGGATCGTGCTCCGCCCGACTTCGGATCTCCCCGACGCCTTGCGACGGGACAAGAGTACAGGACATCCCCCGGTGGTGGTCCAGTGGGTTGCCTCCCCGCCGTCGCATTGACAATAGGGGTAAATCGCCATCCCGGCACAACAATGCTTGAGCGGAGAGCAGGATGGGTAGTTAGCTGCGGACAGAGGACGCAGGCGCGAACAGGTCGCCTTCCGACGGGGCAACTCGCCGGGGTGACGGCGCGTCAGGTACGGAAGGAGCCGCCATGCGCGGAAAGATCATGTTTCTTGGCGGGCTGGCTGCGGGATTCGTCCTGGGCGCCCGTGCCGGCCGGGAAAAGTACGAGGAGCTTGTGGTCAAGGGCCGCAAGGTGCTCGACCACCCGACCGTCCAGGAGGCGGCCGGGGTCGCGCAGGCCCAGGCCAACAAGCTCTACAGCGAGGGCAAGGACAAGCTCGGCCAGACCAAACTGGGCGAGAAGCTGGGCACCACCAACGGCAGCACCGGCAAGCAGGAGCTGACCGCCGCCGACGACGCGTTCGCCGGCACGCCCGCCACAGTGGGCGCCAAGGCGGGCACCAGCACGGTCGGCACGACCTCCGGGTCGCCGTCGTCCACGAACCCCCGCACCAAGCCGTCCGGCTCGGGCACGAACGCCAGCACGCTCTGACCAATCGCACGTCGACGGGCCGGTCGCCGCAGGGCGACCGGCCCGTGGTCTGTCCGACGTGCGGTCAGTCCTTGCTGCTGAACGCCGCGTCGAAGGCGGCGCTCGGTGCGTCGAAGGCGAGCCGGCGGACGAACTGCAACGCCTCCGGGGCGCCGACCAGCCGGTCCATTCCGGCGTCTTCCCACTCGACCGAGATCGGGCCGGTGTAGCCGATCGCGTTCAACGCGCGGAAGCAGTCCTCCCAGGGCACGTCGCCGTGGCCGGTGGAGACGAAGTCCCAACCGCGCCGCAGGTCGGCCCAGGGCAGGTGCGAGGCGAGCCGGCCACGCCGGCCATCGCCGGTACGCACCTTCGCGTCCTTGCAGTCCACGTGGTAGATCCGGTCGGCGAAGTCGAAGATGAAGTTCACCGGGTCGAGTTCCTGCCAGACGAAGTGCGACGGGTCCCAGTTCAGCCCGAACGCGGGCCGGTTGCCGATCGCCTCCAGCGTGCGCTTCGTCGTCCAGTAGTCGTACGCGATCTCGCTGGGGTGTACCTCGTGCGCGAACCGCACTCCCACCTCGTCGAACACGTCGAGGATGGGGTTCCACCGGTCGGCGAAGTCCTGGTAGCCGCGCTCGATCATCGACGGCGGCACCGGCGGGAACATCGCGAGGGTGTGCCAGATCGACGAACCGGTGAAGCCGACGACCGTCTTCACCCCGAGCTTCGCCGCCGCCCGCGCGGTGTCCTTGATCTCCTCGGCGGCCCGCTGACGAACCCCCTCGGGCTCCCCGTCGCCCCAGATGCGGCCGGGCAGGATGTCCTGGTGCCGCTCGTCGATCGGGTGGTCGCAGACCGCCTGACCAACCAGGTGGTTGGAGATCGTGAAGACCTCAAGGTTGTGCTTCGCGAGGGTCTCCCGCTTGCGCTCGACGTACGAGTCGTCGGCGAGCGCCTTGTCGACCTCGAAGTGGTCGCCCCAGCAGGCGATCTCCAGACCGTCGTAGCCCCACTCGGAGGCGAGCCGGCAGACCTCCTCGAACGGAAGATCGGCCCACTGGCCGGTGAAGAGCGTGATGGGTCGCGCCATTGTCCTTCTCCCCTAGTGTGATGGGGATTCCTTGTGCGGACCGGGGCGAGGGTGACCGGACGTGCGCGGCACCCGAGCGGTCACCGGTGGGTGCGGAACACACCTGAGCCCGGCGGGTTGCGCCTCCCACCGGGTCACCGGCCACCAGCACGGTCGCCGACCCCCACCCTATTTCCGCAGCACCCCATCGGGGAAGCCCCGCGGTCGGCCGATCATCCGATCATTTCCTCGGGCGCGGGCAGGACAGCCCGTACGGTGAAGCCACCACCGACGCGTGGGCCGGCGGAGAACGTGCCGCCGAGCCGTTCGGCGCGCCTGCGTACCCCGAGCAGACCCCGACCGACGCCCTGGCTGCCGCCGCCGGACGGAGCGGGACCGGCGCCCTCGTCGCGGACCTCGATGGTGATGCCCGCGGCGTCGTAGCGCAGGCGGACCCCGACCGGAGCGCCCGGCGCGTGCCGGCACGCGTTCGTCAGCGCTTCCTCGATGATCCGGTACGCCACCACGTCGACCGGGCCGGGCAGCGGTCGGGGTTGCCCGGCCATGGTCCAGCGCACCGGTTGACCGGCGGTGAAGCCCTCCACCAGCGCGTCGAGGCGGTTCAGGCTGGGCGCCGGCTCGGACGGGTCGTCGGGCTCGTCGGCCCGGCCCAGCGCACCGAGCAGCTGATGGCCTCGCGCCAGCACCGTCCCACGCCACTGCGCGAACAACCCCATGCAGGTCAAGGTACGGCAGCCCGCTGTGAGCCGGTCGGCGGCGGTCAGGCCGGCTGGGCCGGAGGGGCCGACGACGTGAGCCGTGGCCCCTCCGGGGTCAGTCGGTCAGGGCAGGGTCCACTTCTGGTTGGCCGCGTTGAGGCAGGTCCAGAGGTGCACGATGGTGCTGTCGGCGGAGTTGTTGCCGGAGACGTCCAGGCACTTGCCCGACGACGGGTTGCGCAGGGTGCCGTCGGACGCGGCAGCCCAGTTCTGCGCTCCGCTGCCGTTGCAGGTCCAGAGCTGGATCTTGGTGCCGTTGGCAGAGCCACCACCGGAGACGTCCAGACACTTGCCCAGCGCCTTGATCGTCGAGCCGGCCACGGTCCAGGTCTGCGCGGTGCTGCCGTTGCAGGTGTAGATCTGGATCTGGGTGCCGTCGGCGGTGCCGGCGTTGCGCACGTCCAGGCACTTGCCGGCGAGACCCTTGACCGGGCCTACCCCGGGAGTGCCGCCGCCGCCCTTGACCAGTGTGAAGTCGTCCAGGTCGAAGAGCCCCGTGCCGCTACCGGTGAAGGTGAGGTAGAGGTTCTGGGTGCTGGACGGGACGTTGGTCAGCGCCGTGGAGACGTTGGCGTAGGTCGTCCAACTGCCGGTGTTCGGCACCGCGACGGTGCCGAGCACCGGGCCGGTGGCCGAACCGGTGCGCACCTGGATGGCGCCACCCGCGCCGCCGGAGACGACCCGGGCCGTGAACGAGGTGACCCCGGTCAGGTTGACCCCGTTGTAGGCGGCCCAGTCGCCCGGTTCGATGTAGCCGAGGGTCTGCCCACCGTTGGCGCCCTCCTTGGTGAACGCGGAGACGCCGTTGGCCGAGCTGAAGGTCTCGGCCTGGATCGTGCCGGTGGGCGGCGGGGTCGTGCCCAACTCCTTGATCCGGATGTTGCGGAAGGAGGTGTCGTCACCGGTGCCGTGGTTCTGGATGCCGATGTGTCCGGCGAGCGAGCGGACCGGGTCGGTGTTGGTGAAGTCGTTGATCTTCACTCCGTTGAGGAAGACCTGCAGCCGTTCCCCCTCGACCAGCAGCTCGTAGGTGTTCCACTCCCCCGGCGCGTTGAGCGCTGCGTCGCGGGCGGCGATGTCGGCGGCCTTGTACGTGTAGATCGCGCCGGTGGTGCGGTCGACCGCGTCGGTGGCGTCGATCTGGACCTCGTAGCCGTTGTTGATCGCCGAATACGGGTCACTCGACGGCGGGAAGCCGATGAAGACGCCGGAGTTGTCGTCACCGGCCAGCTTCCAGTCCATCTTCAGCGAGTAGTTGGTGAACTGCTTGGCGTTGTACCAGTACAGCCCCATGCCGCCCACCGAGGTCAGGGTGGCGTCGGTGTTGGTGAAGCTGCCCGGGCCGGCCTGTGACCAACCGGCCGTCGAACCGTTGAACAGCGGGGTGTAGCCGGTCTCGGGCCGGCAGTCGGCCTTGCTCCGACCGGAGGCGTACCGGATGCCGCCGAGCAGGTGGTTCCGGAACCCCGCCTCCGCGTACGACGCCTGGGTGTGCCCCGCGCCGGTGTAGAAGGACCGGCCGCCGCTGTAGCTCTTGCACCAGCTCAGCGGGTGGTCGGCGCCCATCCCGCCGCCGGAGTACGACGACTCGTCGAGGGTGGCCAGCACGTGGGCGCTCGACCGGGCGTTGGTGCGGTAGTTGTACCACTCGTCGGTGCGGGTCCAGGTCTGCGGCAGGTGAGCGGTGGCCGCGTGGCCCCGGTCCTCCACCTTCATGTTGGCCTGCTGGATCGCGGGGTGCGAGGCGAACCACGCCCCCACGAGGTTGCCGTAGAACGGCCAGTCGTACTCGGTGTCGGCTGCGGCGTGCACACCCACGTATCCGCGGCCGGAGCCGATGTACGACTCGAAGGCGGTCTGCTGGCTGGCGTTGAGTACGTCGCCGGTGGTGTTGAGGAAGACGACCGCCTCGTACTGGTTGAGGTTGCTCGTGGTGAACGCGGCGGCGTCCTCGGTCGCGGCGACCGTGAAGTTGTTGCCCGCACCCAGGTCGCGGATGGTCTGGATGCCGACCGGGATCGCGTCGTGCCGGAAACCAGCGGTCTTGGAGAAGACCAGCACGTCGTAGGGGGCGTCGGCGGCGCTGGCCGGGGTGGCCGGGGTGGTGCAGGCGATGACGGCGAGTGCGGCCATGGCCGCACCGAGGACGGGTCGCAGGCGTCTGCGCATATCGCTCTCCTAATTGCGGTTAGGAGGGGCCCCTCGCCTCACACTAGGCGTTGTCGAAGGGCCCCTCCCGCCAGCTCAGGGCAGGGTCCACTTTTGGTTGGCGGCGGCGGTGCAGGTCCAGAGGTGGACCACCGTGCTGTCAGCGGAGCTGTTGGCGGAGACGTCGAGGCACTTGCCCGACGACGTGTTGCGGAGCGTGCCGTCGGCCTGGGCGGCCCAGTTCTGCGCGGCCGTCCCGTTGCAGGTCCAGAGCTGGATCTTGGTGCCGTCGGCGGTGGCGCCGCCCGACACGTCCAGGCACTTGCCCAACGACTTGATCGTGGAGTTGGGGGTGACCGCCCAGGTCTGCGCGGCACTGCCGTTGCAGGTGTAGATCTGGATCTGCGTGCCGTCGGCGGTGGCGGCGTTGCGCACGTCCAGGCACTTGCCACCGAGGCCCTTGATCGCCCCGGCCCCACCGGCCGGGGGCGTCCCGGTGACGAAGGTGAAGGCGTCCAGGTCGTAGAGCGCCCCGGTGCCCGACCCGGCGAAGGTCAGGTAGAGCGTGGTCGTGCCGGTCGGCGGGTTGCTGATCGTCCCGGTGACGGTGGTGAAGGTTTCCCAGCCGCCGGTCACCGGGACCGTGGCCGAGCCGAGCACGGTGCCGGTGGCCGAGCCGGCTCGGACCTGGAGGGTGCCGCCGGCGCCCGCCGAGGAGACCCGGGCGTTGAACGAGGTGACGTTGCCCAGCCGGTACGGCTGGAACGCGATCCAGTCGCCGTTGTTGATGTCGCCGACGGTCTTGCCACCCTCGGCCGGGGTCTTGCTGAACACGTTGATCCCCGACGAGGTGCCGTAGAACTCGGCCTGGCGGTGCCGCGGCGGCAGCGTGTGCTGGGTGTGCGTGGTCAGCCCACCGGCGTCGGTGTACTCGGCGTCGAAGATCGCGAAGATGTTGGCCGCGTCGTCGTGCTCACCGTCGACCGGGATGGTGATCGAGCCCGAGCAGCCGGTCTTCGAGGTGATCTGGTGCCCGTGCTGGTCGTGCCCGAGCACGTAGGTCATCTTGACCTTCGTGCAGTCGATGGTGCCGTCCTCCGGGTCGGTCACGGTGATGCTGTAGGGCACCGTGTCCCCGAAGCCGAACAGCTGACCGTTGCCCGGGTTGTTGATCGTGACGGTGGGCGCGGTGTTGCCGACGCTGATCTGCACGCTGCTGCTGCCGGTGGCGCCCTGCGGGTCGCGCACCGTCAGCGTGGCGGTGTAGGTGCCGTTGGCGCTGTAGGTCTTCGTCGGGTTGGCGGCGGTCGAGGTGGTCCCGTCACCGAACGCCCACGAGTAGGTCAACGCGCCGCCCTCAGGGTCGGCCGAGCCGGCCGAGGAGAACGTCACAGCGAGCGGGGCCGCGCCGGAGGTGCGGTTGGCGCTGGCCTTCGCGGTGGGCGCCCGGTTGCCGCCGCCGACGTAGTCGAAGCGGTAGAGCGCCGAGTTGGCGTCACCGTTGAAGTAGCCGGTGCCGTAGTCGAGCACGTAGTACGCGCCGTCCGGGCCGAACGCCGAGTCCATCACCTGCTTGCCGACCCAGGGGAAGGTGTCGATGGTGCCCCGGGAGCCATCGGAGTTGACGTGGATCGGCTTGATCCAGCCCCGGCCGAACTCGGTGGCGAAGAACTGCCCGTCGAACGACTGCGGGAACTTGGTGGTGGAGGTCGACGAGGCGTTGTACCGGTAGACCGGGCCGCCCATCGGCGACTCGGAGCCGCCGCCGAACTCGGTCGGGGTGCCGGCGTCACCGGCGTACCGGATCCAGGCCGGCTGGGCCGGCGGCAGAGTGGTCAGGCCGGTGTTGCGGAACGAGTTGTTCGTCGGCCCGCCGGTGCAGTTGTACTTCGCGCCGCTGGCGCTGGTCGCGAAGTCGAACTCGTTGTACGTCTCGGTGCTGGTGTTGGTGCCGGTGCAGTACGGCCAGCCGTAGTTGCCCGGTGCCGCGACCCGGTTGAACTCCACCTGGCCGGACGGCCCGCGGGTGGAGCTGGTGGAGCCGGCGTCCGGCCCGTAGTCACCGACGTAGACCACGCCGGTGGCCTTGTCCACGCTGATCCGGAACGGGTTGCGGAACCCCATCGCGTAGATCTCCGGCCGGGTCCTGGCCGTGCCGGGGGCGAACATGTTGCCCGACGGGATGGAGTACGTGCCGTTGGCGTTCACCTTGATCCGCAGGATCTTGCCGCGCAGGTCGTTGGTGTTGCCGGCGCTGCGCTGCGCGTCGTACGCGGGGTTGCGGTTGGTCCGCTCGTCCAGTGGTGAGTAGCCGGACGACTCGAACGGGTTGGTGTCGTCGCCGGTGGACAGGTAGAGGTTGCCGGCGGCGTCGAAGTCGATGTCCCCACCGACGTGGCAGCACACGCCCCGGCTGGCCGGGACGTCGAGCACGTCGACCTTGCTGGACTGGTTGAGCGTGAAGTCCGAGTTGAGGGTGAACCGGGAGAGCCGGTTGACGCCGTTCCAGGCCGAGAAGTCGGTGCCGGTGGCCGGCGCGTCCCCGCCGGGGGTGGAGAGCGGCGGGGCGTAGTAGAGGTAGATGTAGCGGTTGCTGGCGAAGCCCGGGTCGATCCCGACGCCCTGCAACCCCTCCTCGTCGTGGCTGTAGACCGACAGGGTGCCGATCACGGAGGTGGTGCCGTTGGCGTCGGTGCGGCGCAGGGTGCCGTTGCGGGCGGTGTGCAGGACCGAGCGGTCCGGCAGCACCGCCAGCGACATCGGCTCACCCATGTCGGTCACGCCGCGAGCCAGCTCGACCTGCTGGAAGTCGCTGGCGACGATCGTGTGTGCCTGGGCGGGGGCCGAGCCGGCGGCGAAGGTGACAGTGCCGGCGGCGACCGCCAGGAGCAGCGCGGATCCGGCGGAGAACCATCGTCGGGACCGTTGTCTGGGAGCGTCCTTCATGGACATCTGTGCTGTCCCTTCCTGACGTGTGACTGCCAGGCCGGGCGCGCGCCGTCGCGCCGGATGCCGTAGCGGTGGTGGGGGGTCGATGGGTTACCGCGCCGCCGGTTCACCTCGACGAAACATTGTCGTGTTGGTCACGACACTAAGTCGCACGTGTCGATGTGTCCATACCTTCCGGCGGTTCAGCATCAACTTTCGTCGATTTGATCGAAAGTCGCCGGTCAGGCGCGTCGGTCGATCGCCTGCCCGGCCAGCGCAACCAGGGCCGCGCGGGCGTCATCGGCCACCACGGCGTTCTGCAGGGCGGAGAGCGCGGCCTCGGTCCGGACCCGGATCATCTGCTCGATCCGCTCCCGCGCGCCGGTCGCCTCGATGATGTCGCGCAGCTCCGCCGCGCCCTCGGCGTCCAACGCCGGGTTGCCGAACAGCTCCCGCAACCGGATGGTCTGCGGCCGGTCGGCGGCGCTGCGGGCCAGCGCCATCATGACTGTGGGCTTGCCCTCACGCAGGTCGTCCAGGACCGACTTCCCGGTGACCGCCGGGTCACCGAACACGCCCAGGACGTCGTCGCGGAGCTGGAACGCGTCACCCAGCGGGTCACCGAACTCGCCCAGCGCGGCGATCAGCTCCGGCTCCGCGCCGGCCAGGGCAGCACCGATCTGCAACGGCCTGGTGACCGTGTACCGGGCGGCCTTCATCCGGATCACCGTGAGCGCGCTGGCCACCGAGCCGTCACCCACGCCCGAGACCAGGTCCAGGTACTCCCCCGCGATCACCTCGGTACGCATCAGCGCGAACACGCCGTACCCCCGGTGCACCTGCTCGGTGCTCAGCCCGCACTCGTGGAACATCTGATCCGACCAGGCCGCGCAGAGGTCCCCGCAGAGCAGCGCGGTGTTGCGGCCGTACGCCTCGGGGTCACCGCGCCACGACGAGCGGGCGTGCAGGTCGGCGAAGAGCCGGTGCACCGACGGCTCACCCCGGCGGCGGTCGCTGCCGTCCAGGATGTCGTCGTGGATCAGCGCGAACGCGTGGAACAGCTCCAGGGCCGCCGCGGCCACCACGATCGGGGTGCCGTCGGCCGCCCCAGCGCCGCGCCAGCCCCAGTAGCAGAAGAGCGGTCGTAACCGCTTGCCACCGGCCAGCACGAACCGTTGCAGCGCGGTGAACACGCCCCGCGGCGCCCCGTCCGGCCAGTCCGGGCCCTGCCGGCTGAGAAACCCGGCCAGCTCCGCGTCGAAGCGCGCCCGCAGCTCGCTGGCGTCGGTGGGCGCGACGGTGACCGTCATGAGCCCTCCCCCGACCCGCCCGCACCGCCGGGGCTCAGCCCGGCCAGCTCCAGCAGCAGCGCCTTGACCTCGGTCGCCGCGATCTTGTCCCGGGCCGCGGTCGGGTCAGAGCAGAGCAGCACCGGGCCGTCCGCCGGGTCGTCCGGCAGCCGCCCGTGCGAGCCGCGCACCGCCCGCGCCCCGGCATCGAGGCCGACGGCGCTCATCAGGTACCGCATGCCGAGCTTCTTGCGGGCCAGGGCGACCCCGGCCCGGGCCTTCGCGGCACCGGGGTTGGCCGGGTCGAAGAACAGCTCCGCCGGGTCGTAGCCCGGCTTCCGGTGAATTTCCACGAGCCGGGCGAAGTCGGGTGCCTGGGCGTCGTCCAGCCAGTAGTAGTAGGTGAACCAGGCGTCCGGCTCGGCCACCAGCACCAGCTCACCGGCGCGCGGATGGTCCAGCCCGTGTGCGGCCTTGCCCTCGGCGTCGAGCACCTCGGCCACCCCGGGCAGGCCGGCGCAGAGCTTCGCCACCGCCGGCACGTCGGCCGGATCCTTGACGTAGACGTGCGCGATCTGGTGGTCGGCGACCGCGAACGCCTTCGACGTCCACGGGTCGAGGTACTCCATGCCCGCCTGGGTGTGCACCCGCAACAGGCCCTCGGCGCGCAGCAACCGGTTGACGTCCACCGGGCGGGACACGTCGGTGATGCCGTACTCCGACAGCACCACCACAGTGGCGTCCCGGGCCCGGGCGGCGTCCAGGAGCGGGCCGAGCACCGCGTCCAGCTCGGCTGCCGCCGCGGCGGCCTGAGCCGACGAGGGACCGAAGCGTTGCAGGTCGTAGTCCAGGTGCGGAACGTAGACAAGGGTCAGGTCGGGTGACACGTCGGCGAGGATCTGCTCGGCCGCCTGGCAGATCCACCGCGACGACGGCAACCCGGCCGTCGGCCCCCAGTAGGTGAAGAGCGGGAAGGTGCCCAGCCGCCCGGTGAGCGCGTCGTGCAGCTCCGGCGGGTCGGTGTAGCAGTCCGGTTCCTTGCGCCCGTCGGCGTAGTAGACCGGGCGGGGCGTCACCGTCCAGTTGACGTCGGCGCCCATGGCGTACCACCAGCAGACGTTGGCCACCGTGTAGCCGGGTTCGGCCCGACGGGCGGCCTGCCAGAGCTTGTCCCCGCCGACCAGCGCGTTGTGCTGCCGCCACAGCAGCACCTCGCCCAGCTCCCGGAAATACCACCCGTTCCCGACGATCCCGTGCCCGCTGGGCTGCTCGCCGGTGAGGAAGGTGGACTGCACCGAGCAGGTCACGGCGGGCAGCACGGTACCCAGCTCGGCCCGGAAGCCGCCGTCGGCCACCCCCCGCAGTCGAGGCATGTGCGCCAGTAGTCGGGGCGTCAACCCCACCACGTCGAGGACCACCAGTCGTCGGCTCATCGCGTCACCCCCATGCTCACGGTTCGTTCTGCGGTCAGGCCGAGGCCGACCAGTTCGTCCCGGGCGAAGGCCAGCTCCGCGGCGATGCCGGCGGCCAGCTCCGCGTCGGTGCCGGGCCGTCGGGCGGCCGGCAGCACCCCCCAGGTGTACGTCTCGACGTCGAGGTGGTCGCAGCCGGCGGTCGGGCCGTCGAAGAGCGCTCTCAGGGCCGCGCGGAGCACCGGCAGGGTCGAGCCGAGCGGCTCCTCGGGTGGGGCGTGCAGCGGCACGTGGTAGTGCACCCGCCACGGGCCGGGCAGCGCCCGGTCCAGCGCCTCGTCCAGATCGTCGGCCGCGTACGTCGGGTCGGCCGGGTCGGCCAGACCGGCGCAACCGGCGCCCCGGGTCTGGTGCAGGAAGCGCGGCTCCACCCAGCGGCGCAACGCCTCGGCCCCGCCCTCCGGGTCGGCGGCCTCGACAGCGGCCGAGACCTGCACCTTCACCACCGGCAGTCCGGCCGCCCGCAGTCGTTGCAGTGCTTCGGCCGGCTCCTCCCAGGCACAGGCCAGGTGGGCCAGGTCGAGGCAGACACCCAACCGGTCGGTGTCCATTCCGGACAGCAGCTCGGCCGCCTGACCGGTGCTCTCCACCACACAGCCGGGCTCCGGCTCGAAGGCGACGCGCACCTCACGGCCGGTGTCCCGCTGCACGTCGGCCAGGCCGGCGGCCAGCTGGTCCAGGCGGCGTCGGGCCGCGTCGGCCCGGTCGGTGTCCCACGGTCGACGCCAGGCCAGCGGCAGCGTGGAGATCGAGCCCCGGGCGGCGTCGTCGGGCAGCAGGTCGGCGAGCACCCTGGCCAAATTCAGTGTGTACGTCAGGCGCTGCTCGGTGGTCCAGTCCGGGTGGTACACGTCCTGCTTGACCACCGGGGCCTGGAAGGCCGCGTACGGGAAGCCGTTGAGGGTGACCACCTCCAGGCCGCGCGCGTCCAGCTCGGTGCGCAACCGGCGGCGGAGCGTCGGGTCGGCGGCCAGCTCGGCGGCGACCGGGGCGGCCAGCCACAGTCCGAGCCCGAGCAGGTCGCTGCCGAGCGTCTCGCGGACCGGCACCGCGTAGGTTTCCAGTTGACCGAGGATGCCGGCGAGGTCCTCGGCCGGGTGCACGTTGGTGCAGTAGCCCAGGTGGACGGTCTCGCCGCCGGCATGTCGCAGCCGCATCAGCTGCCGCCGCGCAGGATCGAGTTGCCGGTCTGCGGGTCCACCGCGGCGGCGGTGTCCAGGTCGCTGAGGTCGAGCCGCCCCGACTGACCGTAGAACTCCACCGGGTTTCGCCACAGCACCTTGTCGACGTCGTCGTCGCTGAAGCCGGCCGCGAGCATCGCCTCGCCGGTGGCCCTGGTCAGCAGCGGGTCGGAGCGCCCCCAGTCGGCTGCCGAGTTGACCAGCATCCGTTCCGTGCCGTACTCCCGCAGCAACTCCACCATCCGCTGCGGGGTCATCTTGGTGTCCGGGTAGATGGAGAAACCCAGCCAGCAGCCGCTGTCGCGGACCAGCTTCACCGTCACCTCGTTGAGGTGGTCGACGACCACCCGACCCGCGTCGATGCCGGACTCGGCGACCACGGCGAGGGTCCGCTCGCAGCCGCGCGCCTTGTCCCGGTGCGGGGTGTGCACCAGCGCCGGCAGGTCGTACGCCACCGCGAGGGCGAGCTGCGCCGCGAACGCCTCGTCCTCCTCGGGCGTCATCGAGTCGTACCCGATCTCGCCGACCGCCACCACCGCGTCCTTGTCCAGGTAGCGGGGCAGCAGGTCGAGGACCGGCCGGCAGCGCGGGTCGTTGGCCTCCTTGGGGTTCAGCGCGATGGTGGCGAAGTGGCGCACCCCGAACTGCCCGGCCCGGAACGGCTCCCAGCCGATCAACGAGTCGAAGTAGTCGGTGAACGAGGCGGCGCTGGTGCGCGGCTGACCCAGCCAGAACGCCGGCTCCACCACCGCGCGCACTCCGGCGGCGGCCATCCGTTCGTAGTCGTCGGTGGTGCGCGAGGTCATGTGGATGTGGGGGTCGAAGATGCGCATTCACGCCTCCCGGGGCAGTGCGGCGGTGAGCCGGTGGAGCAGGTCGTTGGCGTCGGCGGGCAACTCCCGGCCGGCGGCGTGCCGTTCGGCGGCCAGCGCGGCCAGCATCGCGGTCAGCTCGCCGTCGGCCCGGGTGTCCAGGTCCGCCACGTTGGCCAGGGGAACGCCGCTGAACACGCACTTGAGCACCGCCTGCCGCCAGGCGGCCTGGTCGAGGTGCCGGGCGTACGGGCCGAGCGCGGCGGCGACCAGCCGGGTGTCGTTGGTCCGGATCGCGTCGTGCAGCAACGGAACCCCGTCGGCGCCGATCGGCAGCAGCGGCAGGGCGCGCAGCACGGCTCGTCGTTCGGCCGCGTCACCGTGCTGGTAGAGGCGCTCGGCGTACGCCGCGTGCTCGCCGGGCAGGCTGGTGAGCAGCAGCACCCGGGCCGCGTCGTCGGCGGTCCAGCCGGGGGCGTCAGGCAGTGCGGCCCGCCCGCAGCGTCGGCCGACGGCGGGAAAGAGCCGGGTGATCGCGGTGGGCTCGGTGCTGACCCGGCGCAGCGCCGTGTCCAGCCAATCGGGATCGGGTACGCCTCCCAGCGCGGCCCGCAGTGAATCCGGTGTCATCCCGTCTCCTCCCTTGTGCTGCTCCCCGGTGCCCCGCCACCACCCTTTGCTCTGCACCTATATATGCACCGGGGCCTCTTCGGCAGGTCGCGCCTCGGCAGGTGTCGCCCCGGCAGGTGTCGCTTCGGCAGGTGCAGAGCAAAGGGTGTGGGCAGGGTCGTATTCGGTAGCCGCGGCGGCCCGCAGGAACTCGATCGACCGGGCGGCCACGGCGGGCGCGGCGTGCGAGTCGCGGGGCAACTCGACGGCGACCAGACCGCGGTAGCCGGCGTCGCGCAGCGCGGCCAGCACCGGCGGGAAGTCGATCTCGCCGACGCCGAACTCCAGGTGCTCGTGCACGCCTCGGCGCATGTCGTCGATCTGCACGTTGACCAGGTGATCGGCCACCTCGGCGACGCACTGCGGCACCGGCCAGGGCTCCAGGCACCGGCAGTGGCCGATGTCGAGGGTGATGCCGAAACGAGCCGGGTTGTCGAGTGCCGCGTGCAGCCGACGCCAGTCGGCGATGTCCTGCACCAGCATGCCCGGCTCCGGTTCGAAGCCGAGTGTGACGCCAGCGGTGTCGGCCGCGTCGACCACTGTGGCGCAGCCGGACACCAGCCGGTCCCAGGCGCACTGCTGTGACACCGCCTCGGGTCGGACACCGGCCCAGAACGAGACCGCCTCCGCGCCCAGGTCGGCGCCGATCCGCACGGCCCGGCGCAGGAACTCGATCCGCCGCGTCGGGTCGTCGTGCAGCAACGTCGGGGCGTGCTTCTGCCACGGGTCGAGCAGGTAGCGGGCACCGGTCTCGATGACCACCGCCAGGCCCAGCGACTCCAACCGTCGACCGACAGCGGCGACCCGGCGGGTGAGCCCGGGCGCGAACGGGTCCAGGTGGTCGTGGTCCAGGGTGAGCGCCACCCCGTCGTAACCGAGGTCGGCGATGACGGCGAGCGCGTCGTCGAGGCGGTGGTTGGCGAAGCCGTTCGTGCCGTACCCGAGGCGCAGCGTGGTGGCGTCGGCGGCCGACGCACCGGGCCGGGGCTCGGGGACGCTCATGTCGGGGAGACCTTCCGGGCCAGCCGTCGACCCAGCGGCGCGGCCGCCGCGACGGCCACCCCGAGCAGACCCGCCCCACCCCGTGCGGTGAGGGCTCCCTGGAGGGCCGGCAACCCGGTGATCCCGGCGCCGACGGCCGCGCGGACCCGCCCGGCCGACGGGTCCCGGACCACCTCGGCCTGGGCCGCGCCGTACCGGGCGGCGTACCAGCCGGCCAGCACCGCGGGCAGCAGCGCCGCGATAGTGGCCGACCGGCTGCGACCCGCGCGCACGCCGGTCTCGTCGACGGTGTCGGCCCGGTCGGTGGCCCCGGGCTGGTTCGTCGATCGGTGGGCTGCGCGTCGAGCGCCCGGCACGGCGACGGCGGCACTGGCGGCGACCAACGCGGTGCCGGCGAGGGTGCGCATCGGCAGGGTGGCGTCGGCGCCGCTGACCTCCCGGCGGGACAGCGCGGTGACCGTCCAGGTGTGCGCGGCGACGGTGGCCGCCGCCGGCAACGCCCGGGTGATCCGGCCGCCGGACGCGCCGAGCAGCACGTCCAGCCCTCGGCAGGCGGCCATCACGGCCGGGCCGGCCGCGGTGTTCTTGGCCAGCAGGTCGTACCCCCAGATGGTGGCGGCCAGCGGCACGGCGAGCGCGGCGGCGCGGCGACCGCCCGCGGCGGCGGCCAGGCCCACGCCGGCGGCCGTGAGGCCGGCCGCGAGGCCGACAGCGGCGGCCGGGGTGATCCGCCCGCTCGGGATCGGCCGCTCGGGCCGTTCCTCGGCGTCCAGGCGTCGGTCGGCCCAGTCGTTGGCGGCCATGCCGGCCCAGTAGAGCAGCACCGATGCGCCGGCCAGGGCCGGGGTACGCGGGCTCAACGCGCCGGCCGCCGCGGCCCCGGCGATCACGTCACCGGGCACCGAGAGCGCGGCCGGCGCCCGGACCAGCTCGGCGAGATCAGCCAACGTTGTCATGGTCACCGTCTCCGCCGTCGTGCAGTTGCCGGGTGAAGGCGGTCAGCCGGGCCCACTGCTCACCCAGCGAGTGGGTGGGCGCGCCCAGCGGGTCCTTGAAGAAGAAGCCCAGGTCGGCCAGCGGCCCCACCTGCCCGGCGGCGTGCGCGGCGGCGGTGAGCCGGGCCAGGTCGAGCACCAGCGGCGCGGCCAACGCGGAGTCGCAGCCGTGCCAGGTGAACTCCATCCGCATGCCGGTGCCGAGGAAGCCGCTGAAGGTGATCAGATCCCAGGCGGTCTTGAAGTCGCCCAGCTCCTCGACGTACTCGATGCGGGTGCCGCCCTGCGGGACGTAGCCCAGCGTCTCGCCGAGCACCCGCTGCTTGCTCTGCACCTTCGCCGCGTTCGCGGCCGGGTCGGCGAGGGTGGCGCCGTCGCCACCGCCGAGCAGGTTGACCCCGGACCAGGAGCCCACGGCCAGGTTGCGCATCGCGAACATCGGCGCGAGCACCGACTTGACAAGGGTTTCCCCGGTCTTGCCGTCGTGCCCGGCGTACGGCAGTCGGGCCTCCTCGGCCAGCGCGGCCAGCGCCGGTAGCCGCAGCCCGGTGGACGGGGTGAAGTCGATGTACGGGCAGCCGGCGAGCACTGCGGCGTACGCGTAGAGGGAGCTGACCGGCAGCACCTCGTCCGGGCCGTCGAGGGCGGCGCGTAGCGCGGCCGGGTCGGCGTGCGCGGGGTGCGGTTCGGGTGCCGGCTCGGTGGCGGAGACGTTGACCACCACCACCCGGTCCAGTTCGTGCCGCTCGCGGAAGCTGGTCAGGTCGCGGACCACTGCCTCGGCCCGGTCGGCCTGGGTGTCGCCGACCGGTGCTGGGCGCAGTCCCTGCTCGACCACGCCCAGCTCGTCGCGGAGCGCGGCGACCAGTCGCCAGGGGATGACACCGGCGTCGGCGAGGGCCTCGGCGCGCTTGCACAGCGGAGTGGTGGCCAGATCGTGTCCGCCGAAGACCAGATCGGTGAAGGCCGGCAGGGCCGGGCCGCGCAGCTCGGGAAGCTCGGTGACGCAGCCGGTCGGCCCGGCCAGGCCGGCCCGCAGCGCGAGCCCCCCGACGATGCTGGTGGTCGCGACCGAACCGCGCGCTCCTACCAGCCAGACACCTGTTCGCATGGTGCTCCTTCCCCTTCACGAGGAACCGTCGGTACCGCTAAATATAGGAATATCAGAATATGTTTCGGAAAGATACGGGCCAGTTTCGGAAAGTTTCGGGCCGGGGTGGATGGGCCCCGTCCGCTCGCCCCGCACCGGAACAGCACCGGCTTCCGACGTCGGCGTCGGCGGCGACGACGCCGGACCGGATCCCGGCAGGTGCGAGCAGACGGGGCTGGTAGGCAGGGTCGGGTCGGCGTCTCGACCCTGCCTCCCCCGCATCCGGCCGGTCGAGGCATTGGCATGCCTCGGCCGGGCGTCTCAGGCCGCCGCGCCCACCGGAACACCGACCGAACCACTACCCGCCGGGAACCGGCGAGCGGATGCGGTACGGGTGGGGGCGGCGGCGGGCGGTGTCATCAGGTCCTCCGGAGGTCACCGGTGGTGGCGGTCCTCCGGTGCGACCGGGGAATCCCGGTCCGGTCGCACCGGACGACCGTCCTGCTCGTGCGCCACCGGGCCGTAAAAGCCCGGCCGCACGCTCTCCGAAGCCGACCTCTGTCCCGGCCACGGGGCGCAATCCGTGGCTGGTCCCTCGCCGGTCGGCTTCGGAAAGCCGGTCGGGCGATGGCGGTGCGAACACCGCCGTCGCGGATGGTCAATGGTCAGACGGTCGCCGCGGTCAGCGTCGGTTCCACCTCGGCCCAGGAGGAGCCGAGCTCCGCCGAGCGGGCCACCGCGTCCAGCACCAGCTGGACCTGCAACGCGTCGGCGAAGGAGGGAGTCGGGTCGACACCGGTGGCGACCGCCTCGATGAAATCGCGCATCTCGTGCGTGAACGAGTGCTCGTAGCCGATGATGTGGCCCGGCGGCCACCACGCCGACATGTACGGGTGCTCGCCCTCGGTCACCAGGATGCGGCTGAAGCCCTGCTCCACGGCCGGGCGGGTCGCGTCGTAGAACTCCAGCTCGTTGAGGCGCTCCAGGTCGAAGACCACACTGCCCAGCGAGCCGTTGATCTCGACGCGCAGCGCGTTCTTACGGCCGGTCGCGAACCGGCTCGCCTCGTACGTGGCCAGGGCGCCACCGTCGAGTCGCGCCACGAAGACCGCGGCGTCGTCGACGGTGACAGTCCCGGTGGGCGCCGTCTGGCCGTCCACCGAGGCCGCCAGACCGCTCGACTCGGCCGGCAACGGCCGCTCCTTGACGAAGGTCTCGGTGACCGCGCTGACGCCGCTGATCCGCTGACCCGTGACGAACTGGGTCAGGTCGATGATGTGCGCACCGATGTCACCGAGCGCGCCGGAGCCCGCCCTGTCCTTCTGCAACCGCCAGACCAGCGGGAACTGCGGGTCCACGATCCAGTCCTGCAGGTACGTCGCACGGACGTGTCGAATCACCCCGAGCCGTCCGTCGGCGACCAACTGGCGCATCATCGTGACCGCGGGGACCCGGCGGTAGTTGAACCCGCACATCGACCGCACTCCGGAGGCCCGGGCGACGTCCGCCGCAGCGGTCATCGCCCGTGCCTCCTCCACCGAGTTGGCCAACGGCTTCTCGCACAGAACGTGCTTGCCTGCGGCCAACGCGGCGAGAGCGATCTCGGCATGACTGTCGCCCGGGGTGCAGATGTCGACGACGTCGATGTCGTCCCGGTTGATCAGGTCACGCCAGTCGGTGGTGTACGCGTCCCAGCCGAGTGTGTCGGCGGCGTCAGCCACCTTCGCTGTGTCTCGGCCGCAGATCAACGCCATCCGGGCCCGCGCCGGCAGGTCGAAGACGCGGTTCACGGTGCGCCACGCCTGTGAGTGCGCGGCGCCCATGAACGCGTAGCCGACCATGCCGACCCGCAGTTCTTTGTCTGTCGTGGACAAGGTGGGTCTCCCCCCGGTATGTCAGAACCCGAGCTTGTCGTAGCTGCTCGCGTTCTCCTTGGTGATCGTCTCCGAGGCCAGGGTCACTTCCTTGGGCACCTGCAGCTCGGTCAGGTCGCCCAGGCCCCGACCCTGCGCGATGAGCCGCGCGAGCGAGACCGCCGAGGAGGCCATCGACGGGTTGTAGGTGACAGTGGCCTTGAGCACGGTGTTGTCGGCCTTGATCGCGTCGATCGCGAGCTTGGAGCCCGCGCCGCCGACCATGAAGAACTCCGACCGGTTGGCCTGCTTGATGGCCGCGAGCACACCGATGCCCTGGTCGTCGTCGTGGTTCCAGATGGCGTCGATCTTCGGCAGCGCCTGGAGCAGCTGGGACGCCTCGCGCTGACCGCTGTCCGAGGTGAACTCGGCCGAACGACGGTTGCCCACCTTGAACCCGTAGGTCGCCAGGGCGGCCTTGAAGCCCTCGCTGCGCTCGACGGTCAGCGGGATCTCCAGACCGGCGATCTCACCGATGACCGGGTTGGCGACGCCCTTGTCCTTGAGCATCTTGCCGATGAAGTGCCCGGCCGAGACGCCCATGCCGTAGTTGTCGCCCTTGATGACCAGCCGCGAGGCCAGCGCGTCGGGGAACGCCCGGTCGAGGTTCACGATCGGGATGCCCGCCTGCATCGCCTGGAGGGCAACGGCGTTGACCTCCTTGCCGTCGTGCGGCAGCACGACGATGATGTCCGGCTTCTGGGCGATCAGCGTGCCGAGCGTGGAGCGCTGGGCCTCGGAGTTCGACCCACCGTCGACCTCCTTGAACTCCACGTCCGAGTAGGCGGCGGCCTGCGCCTTGGCGTTGGCGTGGATCGCGCCCATCCAGCCGTGGTCGGCGGCCGGGGCGGAGAAGCCGATGACGACCTTCTTGCCCGGGGCGTTGTTGCCTTCACTGTTTCCGGCGGCCTTGGTCTGGGTGCTGGCGGCCGGGGTCTCGTTGCTGGTGCAGGCGGTGAGGAGGGTGGCAGCGCCCACTGCGGCTCCACCGAAGAGCAACCGGCGGCGCGACAGGTCGCGACTGTGCTGGGTCATTAATGACCTCCTGGGAGCGGGATTTGACTTATTGAGGGTGTGCGGGGCCCGGCCACCGTCGAACTTTCTCGACGTCGCCAGGACAACGGTGCGGTGCGTCAGGTTGCGGTGGTGACCCTGTTCCGCGCGAGGAGCCGAGTGACTGACTTGAACTGGAACTGCTGGACCAGGACGGCGGCGACGATGATGCCGCCCTTGACCATGTTCTGCGCCTCGATGGAGAGGCCGTTGATGGCGAAGAGGTTCGTGATGGTGGCGAAGATGATGACGCCGAGCAGCGAGCCGACGATCGTGCCCCGGCCGCCGCTGAGCAACGTCCCGCCGATGATCGCCGCGGCGATCGCGTCCAACTCGTACAGGTTGGCCATCGCCGCCTGTGCCGAGGTTGCCTGCGAGGTGAGCATGATGGCGGCGATACCGCAGCAGAGACCGGAGAGCGCGTAGAGCAGCATGGTGTGCCGCCGGACGTTGATGCCGGCCAGCCGGGCCGCCTCCGGGTTACCACCGACGGCGATGGTCCGCCGGCCGAAGGTCGTGCGGTTGAGCACCACCCAACCGGCCAGCACGACCGCGCCGAGGATGTAGACCAGGATCGGGATCCCGATCACCTTGCGCGCGGCGATGTCGTTGATGAAGGTGCTGCTCGACACCTGGGTCTGCTTGTTGGAGATCGACGCCGCGAGCCCTCGCGCGGCCACCAGCATCGCGAGCGTCGCGATGAAGGGAACCAGCCGCCCGTACGAGATGAGCACACCGTTGACGAGACCGACGCAGATGCCGACCGCGAGGGCGGTGAAGATCATGCCGCCGGCGCCGTAGCTCTGGGTGGCCACAGTGGTGCACCAGACCCCGGCCAGCGCGACGATCGCGCCGACCGACAGGTCGATGCCACCACCGATGATCACGAAGGTCATCCCGACAGTGACCACGCCGACGACCGAGGCCAACTGGAGAATGGCCAGGACGTTGTTCCAGACCCAGTTCGGGTCGCCGTACAGGTCGGGCTTGGTGACCGCGCCGACCACGATGAGCGCGGCCAGCACCCCGATCAGGCCGAGGTTGCGCTTGGCGCCGTCGCCACCGTCACCCCGCCACCAGGAGAGCTTGCCCCCGGATCCTGCCTTGTTATTTGCCACCGCCGTCTCCGCCGGGTCCACCGGCGGCGACTGCGCCGGAAGCTGCGGGCGCTCCGGTGTCGCGGTGGGAGTGGGAGTCGCGTCGCTCATGCCGGTGCGCCTTCCATCAAGGACCCCGCCATCACGAGGTCAAGCACAGTGTTCTCGTCGAGTTCGCCGGCCGCGGCTTCGCGGACGACCCGCCCTTCCCGCATCACCAGCACCCGGTCGGCCAGACCCAGCACCTCGGGCACCTCGCTGGAGACCAGCAGCACCCCAACGCCCTGTGCGGCCAATCCCCGGATGACCTGGTAGAGCTCGGCCCGGGCGCCCACGTCCACGCCCCGGGTCGGCTCGTCGAGAAGCAGCAACTTGGTGCCGCCGAGCAGCCAACGCCCGACCACCACCTTCTGCTGGTTGCCGCCGGACAGCGTGCGTACCGGCCGGTCGACGTCCCGGGGCCGCAGCTCCAGGGTCTCCGCGATCCGGTCCGCCTCGGCGCGTTCCTTGGCGGCGTTGGTGAAGCCGAGCCGCGCGTACCGGCCGAAGGTGGCCAGCGTGACGTTGCGGTAGATCGGCTCGCCGAGCAGCAGCGCCTGGCTCTTGCGTTCCTCCGGGGCCATTCCCATGCCGGCGCGAACCGCCGCGCCGACGCCGGGCCGCAGGACCTTGCCGTCCATCTGCACCGTGCCGGCCTCCGGGAGGCGGGCACCGTAGATCGTCTCCAGCAGTTCGGAACGACCGGAGCCGACCAGCCCCGCGATGCCCACGATCTCCCCGGCACGCACGTTCAGCGACACGTCGGCGAACTCGCCGGTGCGGGTCAACCCCTGCACCTGGAGCAGGTCGGCGCCAGCGGGGTCGTCGGTCGGCCGGTCCGGGAAGACGTACTCGATGGTGCGGCCGGTCATCCGGCTCACCAGGTCGCGGGTCGGGGTGTCGCGCGCCGGCAGGTTCGCCGCCGTGGTCCGGCCGTCCTTGAGTACGGTGACCCGGTCGCCGATCTCGCGGATCTCCTCCAACCGGTGGGAGATGTAGATGACGGCGATGCCCTGCGCGGTCAGCTCTCGGATGATCCGGAACAGGTTGCCGACCTCGTCGTGGGCCAGCACCGCGCTCGGCTCGTCCATGATGATCAGTCGGGCCTCGTGCGACAGCGCCCGCGCCATGCTGACGATCTGTTTGCCGGCCGCCGGCAGTGACCGGACCATCCGCCCCGGCGGGATCTCACCGTGGCCGAGCCGGCTGAGGATCTGCCGGGTGTGCCGGGCCATCCGACCGCGCCGGACGAAACCGAAGTTGCGGTACTCGTGTCCGAGGAACGCGTTCTCCGCCACCGACAGATCCTCGACGAGGTCGAGCTCCTGGTAGATGGTGGCGATGCCCGCCTTCATGGCGGCCTGCGGGTTGGCGAACGTGGCCGGCTCACCGCGCCACTCCACCTGCCCGGAATCCGGTTGGTGCACCCCGGCGAGCACCTTGATGAGGGTGGACTTGCCGGCGCCGTTCTGCCCGAGCAGGCAGTGCACCTCGCCGGCACGCACCTCCAGCTGCACGCCGTCGAGCGCGCGTACGCCGGGGAAGGTCTTCACCAGATCGGTGAGGCGCAGGACCACCTCGCCCGCGACGGTGTCGGCGGGAGCCTCGACCAGCGGCGCCTCGGCGACGGCCTCGGCCGACGCGGTGGCGGGGTCATCCTCGGGCAGAGCCACAGTCTCCTCCTCGCTCACGACGGAATCTCGAACAGCTTCATGCGGCTTCCCCGAAGGCGACGTCGCTCGCGAGCACCGCCGCGCCGGTGACACCGGCACGGCCGCCCAGCTCGGACAGGACGACGGGAAGGTTGCCGGTGGCCAGTGGCAGTGACCGGCGGTAGACCACACTGCGGATCTCGGCGAGCAGGATGTGGCCCAGCTGGGCCAGCCCTCCACCGATCACGATCATGGACGGGTTGGTGAAGCTGACCAGACCGGCGAGCACTCCGCCGACCCGCCGTCCGCCGTCCCGGATCAACTGGATGCAGGTCACGTCGCCCTCGACGGCGCCCTCGGCGACGTCCAGCGCGGTGACGACACCCCGCAGCGCCAGTCGCTCGGCCAGCGCCGGCGACGTGCCACTGCGGGCGGCGGCTGCGGCGTCCTTGGCGAGCGCGGCGCCGCTGAACAGCGCCTCCAGGCAGCCGATGTTGCCGCAGGAGCACATCGGACCGTGCGAGTCGACCTGGATGTGGCCTATGTCGCCGGCACAGCCGTCGGTGCCCCGGTAGACCTCGCCGGTGAGGTAGATGCCGCACCCGATGCCGGTGCCGATCTTCACGAAGAGGAAGTCGTCCACCGAGTGGGCGACACCACCGTGCCGCTCGCCGATCGCCATGATGTTGACGTCGTTGTCGACCACCGCCGGGCAGCCGTGCTCCCGGCTGAGCAGCTCACGCACCGGGAACCGGTCCCAGCCCGGCATGATCGGTGGTGAGACCGGAACGCCGTCGCGGAAGCTGACCGGGCCGGGTACGCCGATGCCGACCGCGTCCAGTCGCTCGTACGCGCCGTCGACCCGGGCCTTGTGCAGCAGTTCGTTGACCCGTTGCAGGGTCACCTTCGGGCCGTTGCGGATGTCGGCCGCCTCGGCGTAGTGGGCCACCGGTTCGAGGCGGCCGTTGACCACCTCGACGTCCATCGAGCTGGCGCCGAGGTCGACGGCGGCGAAGCGCAGCTTCGGGTTCAGCTCGACGAGAGTCGAGCGACGCCCGCCTCGGGATGCGGCGAGCCCGGCCTCGGCCACATAGCCCAGCGTCACCAGGCGATCAAGCTCGGCCAGCATGCGCGGACGCGGCATCTGGAGCCGGTCGCCCAGCTCGGCCCGGGACACGGCACCCTCGTCGCGGAGCAGCCGCAACAGGCGCACGTGTAGGGGGTCGACGGTGCGCACCCGGGCCCCCTCTTCTTTGGCAGCGTTCACATCGACGCAATGCCGATGTGTTGTGTCCGACACAGTAAGAGCGTTCCACGCCGCCTGTCCAGAGCTTCAACCGTTCCGAGACCAACTTTTGTCCGAAAGAACAAAAGCTACTAGTCGATCATGGAAAGGATCACGGACGGCCCGCGTCCCCTCGCCCGCAGTTCCATCGACGGACACGCAAACGCCCCGCCAGCCGATCCTCGGTGGCGGGGCAATTTGGCGCGGGGCGGTGGCCGCAGGGCGATCAGGGCTGAGCCGTCAGCGGCGGCCGGCAGAATTTCGCTTCTTGCGGAGCTTGCGGTCGTCGCGCAGCTCGACGTACGGCTCGTCGTCGACCGAGTGCCCGGCCGAGATGGCGCGACCCCGCTCCAACTCGGCGTCGAACTCCGCCCCCAGCAGGATCGCGATGTTGCTCAGCCAGAGCCACACCAGGAAGATGATGACCCCGGCCAGCGTCCCGTACGTCTTGTCGTACGAGCCGAAGTTGCTCACGTAGAAGGCGAACAGGCCGGAGATCACCAGCCAGATCACCACGGCCAGCACCCCGCCGGGGCTGATCCAGCGGAAGCCGCCGTGCCGCGCGTTCGGTGAGGCCCAGTAGAGGATCGCGAACATCAGGCTGACCAGGATCAGCAGCACCGGCCACTTCGCGACGTCCCACACCGCGACCGCCGTCGAACCGAGCCCGATCACGTCACCGACCGACTCGGCGAGGCGGCCGGTGAAGACCACGATCACCGCGCACACCAGCAGCAGCACGCCGATCACCGCTGTCACACCGGCCCGGATCGGCAGCGTCTTCCAGATCGGCCGACCCTCCGGCACGTCGTAGATCGTGTTGGACGCACGCATGAACGCGCCGATGTAGCCGGACGCGGACCAGAACGCGGCCACCAGACCGATGATCGCCGCGACGCTGGCCAGGCCGCCGTTCTGCTGGGCGGTGTTGATCGCGCCCTCGATGATCTCCTGCACGCTGTCGTTCGGCACCGCCTGGTTGACGGTGTCCTTGACGCCCTGGGTGGCACTCTCGCCGAGCAGCCCGAGTAGGGAGATCAGCACCAGCAGGCCGGGGAAGATTGACAGCACCCCGTAGTAGGTAAGCGCGGCGGCCCAGTCGGTGAGGCTGTCGTCCTGGAATTCGGTGATCGTCCGGCGCATCGCCGCCTTCCAGCCGCTGCCGGGCAGGTCGGTGGGGCTGTCCGGGCCCGCGTCGGGCCCGACCGGCGTGGTGGCCGGATCACCCTCGCGCTCACGCTGGGCGGAAGACTCGTCCGAGGTCATCGCCCCTCCTCCTGGTCGGCGGTGTCACCTCCGGACATGCCCCGTGGACGGGCGCGGATAACCCCTACTTGTAGAGCAACCTCGCCATTCGGCGGGAAGCCACCAGCAGACCGATCGCCATCATCGCCAGCAGGTAGAGCACGTCGAGCAGCCAGAGCCAACCACCACTGCCCAGCGCGACCCCGCGGAGCAGGTGCACCGACCGGTACAGCGGGGTGATCTCGACGAGCCAGTGCAGCACTGTCGGGTAGGCCTGCGCCGGCACGAAGGTGCCGGAGAAGAGGAAGAGGGTGAACTGCGCGGAGGCCATCAGGTCGAAATCCTGCCAGCTGCGCATGAAGGTGGAGATCGCCATGCCGAGCGCCCCGAACGCGAACCCGACAAGCACCGCGGCCGGGAGAGCGGTCAACGCGCGGGTGACGCTTGTCAACTCCAGCGCGACCATCACGCCGAGGAACGCCGCCGAGTAGGCGCTGCCCCGCAGCATCGCCCAACCCAACTCGCCCACGGCGATCTCGAACGGCCGTACCGGGGTGGCGATCATCCCGTCGTACAGCTTCATGTACTTCATCTTGCCGAAGAAGTTGAAGGTGGTCTCCGCGAGCGCACCGGTCATCGCCGAGGAGGCGAGCATCGCCGGGGCCACGAACTCGGCGTACGAGACCAGCCGCCCGTCGGGCAGCGGCAGGTCGCCGACCAGCGCGCCGACGCCCACCCCGATGGAGAGCAGGTAGAGCAGCGGCTCCACGAAGCCGGAGAGCAGCAGCAGCCAGTAGGCCGACTTCAGCGCCGCGACGTTGCGCCCGACCACCGACGCCGACCGCCGGGACGCGGCGGAGACGTCGACCAGCCGGGGCAGGATCAGCGTGACCACGGCATCCTCTCTGCTTGCTCTTCGGGTTGCTGTTCAGACGACGAGCTTGCGACGGAACGCGCGCACCGCCAGCAACCAGCCGGCGACCGCCCAGGCGGCCAGGTAGAGCAGGTGCCCGACGATCGACCACTGTGGGGCGACGCCGAGCGTGGCCGCGCGGCACAGGTCCACGGCGTGCCACAACGGTGTCGCGTACGCCAGCCAGCGCAGCGCCTCGGGCAACGACTCGACCGGAAAGAACACCCCGGCGAAGAGCGTCATCGGGATGACCGCGAACCGGAACAGCATCGCCAGCCAACTGTCGCTCGACACCGATGCGGCGTACGCGAAGGTCGGTGCGGCGACGGCCAGCCCGAGCAACGCCACCACCGGCAGGGTGGCCACCGCCCACGGCGACCGCAACGCCCCGAACAGCCCGGTGACCAGTAGGAACGCCACAATCGTGGTGAGCACGCGGAACAGCACGAAGGCCAGGTGCCCGGCCACGATGTCACCCACCCGCAGCGGCGACGCGCCCTGCGCGAAGTAGGTCTTGACCCATTGGAAGTTGCTGAACACCGGCCAGGTCGAGTCACCGACGGTCACCTGGAGCGCTGTCGAGGCGATCAGCCCGGGGACCAGCCAGTCGAGGTAACGCACCCCGCCGACGCCCTGGTCGATGTAGGCGCCGACGCCCACCCCGAACCCGAGGACCGTCAGCACCGGCAGCAGGAACGAGGAGAACACCCCGGCCCGCCAGGTGCGCCGAAGCCCCACCAGGTAGTGCTCGAACACCGCGTACGCCGGCACCCATGGGAACCGCGCCGATCCCGCCGCACTCACCCGACCACCCCGCCCACCGCGCCGACCACCACGACCTGTCTACCCCCGGGGTACGACAGACCGCGGTCACCCTACGACGACCCCGCCGACGTGTCGCCCGGATTTGTGCGCGTCAGGGTTGGCGACTCGCGGCAGGAGTCACCAAGCTGTCCACCATGGGCCACCCTCATGACAGGAATTCTGAAGTCCAACGACTCCTCGAAGAGCTGTGCGTCAAGCTGGGCTTCTGCCTGCCCCCTGCAGAGAACCTTCGGCTCCGCGAGTCCTCTCCCAACGACGCGGACAGCTTTACCGATGCGGTCTTCGCGGCCGAGGGGATGGGCGATACGAGCGGCACGGGCCTCCGTCGCCAGGTACGGGAGGTCATCGATCAGCATATGAGCCGATGGGTAAGGGCGGCCGATCAAGCAGCCGGAGACTGAGCGCTAACTACCGGCGGAAGGAGTCGGCACCGACGAACGCCCGCCACGCGTCAGGCGGGAAGAGCAGCGCGGGGCCGGTCGGGTCCTTGGAGTCGCGGACGGCCACCAGCCCAGGCAGGTTGCTGGCAACCTCCACGCACGCGCCGCCGCTGCCGTTGCTGCGGGTGCTCTTGCGCCACCGGGCGCCGGTCAGCTCCATGTCTCCGCCACTTCCGCGATCAGGTCGAGGGACTGCTGCTGCGATAGTGCCTCACCCCGGATCGACTCCCACACCTCGACCATCTGCCGGACGTACTCGGACCGGTCGATCACCTGCCCGTGGCGCTGCCCGTCCAGATAGACGACATCCTCACCGGTGGCGGCGGTGGCGATCACGAAGGGACCATCGAGCCCAGCGTACGCACCGGCCGACAGCGGCACGACCTGGATTCGGACCCGGGGCAGGGCCGAGCCGAGCTTCACAAGGTGACGCAACTGCTCGCGCATCACCTCCGGCCCGCCGATGTGGCGGCGCAGCACGTACTCGTCGACGACCACGCTGAGCAGCGGCGGCCGGTTCCGGGTGAGCACGCCCTGCCGGTCGAGCCGGGCGGTCACCTGCTGCTCGACCTCGTCCGCCGCGAAAAGCCCGGCACCGGCCAGGATGGCGCGGGCGTAACCCTCGGTCTGCACCAGACCCGGCACGTAGAGCGGCTCGAACCAGCGCAGCGCTGTGGTTTCCTGCTCGACGCCGGCCCAGTCGCGGAACCACGGCACCACTGCCTCCCGGCTGATCCGCCGCTGGATGCGTTCGAACCGACCGTCGGCCGAGAACACGGCGTCGCACCGGCGGGCGAAGTCCAGACTTGGCCGGCGCTCGGATGTCTCCACCTTGGCGACCAGCGCCCCGGAATAGCTCAACGCCTCGGCCAGCGCCGTCTGCGACATCCCACTGGCGGCCCGAGCCAGTCGCAACTCCTCGGCGAAGTGCTCCAGCATGGACGAACTCTCCACGGACACCCTCCGTACATTCCCGTACCGTGCCGGGCCGATCGCCGTACGCGCTGGTCGTCGGCGTGCGGAACCTCCCACCGTAGTCGGGTCTTCACCAGACTGTCACGCAGCGGAACCGCTCACGGGATCCAGACGGCGGGCGGAACCAGGCCGGGAGCGCCCCGTGACCCCCGATCCGGGGCGCTCCCACCCACCCCGATGGAGGTTCCCTCGTGCGACTCGCCAGGTCGGCTCATCACGGCGGCGGGCGCTGATGCCGCGGTACCGCCCCCACGTAGCGGCACGCCCGTCCTGGCGCTGCCGGGTCTGCGGCGCGGCGTGGCCCTGCTCGCCGGCCCGCCTGGCGCTGCTCGGCGAGTACCGCGAGGACCGGATCGGCCTGCTCATCTACCTCGCCGCGTTGCTGTACGAGGCGGCCGGAGACCTCGCCGGCCAGGCCGGTCAGGACCGACTGACCGACCGGTTCATCACCTGGGCCAGAGCCCGTTGAGCGGCGACCGCCGGCAGATCAGCGGTGCGACCGCGCCCAAAGTTGCCCAATTCCGGCGTCTTAGGGGTGCCGTGGCCGCATGGGCAGAATCGAGCGGTGGGCTCAGGCACGGGCACGTTGGGGCCGACCCGGAAAACCGCCTACGCCGCAGCCAAGGAACGGCCGGGCGCCGGTCAGTCGACCAGGGTGCGGCCGGTCAGGTGCAGGAAGACGTCCTCCAGGCCGCTGCGCCGGACCAGCACGTTCGCCGGCTGGAGCCCCAACGCGGTGACCTCGGCGACCGCCGCGTCGCCGTCGGGCACGTAGAGCAGGACCCGGTCGGGCAACACCTCGACCCGCTCCCCCAACCCGTCGAGCTTGCCGGCGAACGGCTCCTGCGACTCGGCGGCGAAGCGCAGCTCGACCACCTCACGGGTCGAGTGCTGCTCGATCAGCGCGCGGGGCGAGCCCTCCGCGACGATCCGGCCGCCGTCCATCACCACCAGGCGGTCACAGAGCTGCTCGGCCTCGTCCATGTAATGCGTGGTGAGCACCAACGTGACGCCCTGCTGCTTGAGCCGGAACAGCCGCTCCCACACCAGGTGCCGGGCCTGCGGGTCGAGCCCGGTGGTCGGCTCGTCGAGCAGCACGATCTCCGGATCGTTCACCAGCGCGCGGGCGATGGTCAGCCGACGCTTCATGCCACCGGAGAGCGGCTCGACCTTGCTGTCGGCCCGCTCGGTGAGCTGGACGAAGTCGAGCAGCTCGGCGGCGCGCTCCCGGGCCGCCCGGCGGGAGATGCCGAAGTAGCGGGCGTAGACGGTCAGGTTTTCCCGGACGGTCAACTCCGGATCGAGATTGTCCAGCTGGGGGCACACCCCGAGGCGCGCCCGGATCGCCGGCCCGTCAGCCACCGGATCCATGTCGAGGATGCGCAGCTCACCCCCGCTGGGTGGGGAGATGCAGCCGATCATCCGCATGGTGGACGACTTGCCCGCGCCGTTGGGCCCGAGGAAGCCGAACGCCTCACCCGGGCGAACCTCGACGTCGATGCCGGCCACGGCGGTGAAATCGCCGAACCGCTTCACCAGCCCGCGAGCCTGAATCAGTGGTCGCCCCGAAGTCACCGCCCGACCCTAACCGCCGGGTCCGACAGCCCTCCACGCAAATATTCGCCGGCGACCAGTCGGCCGCCACTGTGTCCGTACCACCGGCGGCGAAACGCCGATCGATGCCCCACCCGTCAGCCAATCGACGTGTATCGTCCTTTTGTGTCGCCCATCAGCTCGCCCGATGGTTCGCCGTCACCTGCCCGACCAGCCAACTCTCCCGTTGATGGGCCCGCAGCGAGCCCCGGCGGCGGGCCACCCCGACCACGACCGGAAGCCGAGCCGACAGAGCCCGGCGCGAGCAGGCCAGACGCGAGCGGGACGGGCGTGGCCGAGCGGACGACTCGGGACC
Organism: Micromonospora salmantinae; assembly: GCF_022230905.1. NCBI lineage: Bacteria > Bacillati > Actinomycetota > Actinomycetes > Micromonosporales > Micromonosporaceae > Micromonospora > Micromonospora salmantinae. The sequence goes on along the minus strand of NZ_JAKKFG010000042.1, from coordinate 24,727 downwards.
TGGCCGCCCAGTTCGAGGACGAGAAACCGGGACGGGTGCTCTCCGGGCCGGCGGGTCTGCTCCTCACCACGGCGGCGCTGGCGGTCGGCGCTCTCGCCCTGTGGCAGGTGTTCCGCCCGCTGTCGCAGGGCAGCAAGTACTACTTGATCATCTTCCTGGCCGGCGTACTCCCGCTGGTCTTCCTCGCCTACCCGGCCGACCTGCGGCTACCGGCCCGCCTCCGCGCCCGGCGACGACGCGCCAACCACGCCGAGACCACCGAGAGCGACAGGCGCGTCCCGGCACTCGCGTCGTCGGGGCCCACAGTGACCGACTGGGCTCTGGGCGCGCTGGCCGTCGCGGCCTGTCTCTATCCCGTCCTGCCGATCCGGATCGGCAGCGGTGGCGGCGGCTACAACGCGTTCCTCGACCGGCAGGGCCTACTGGCGCCGACGGATCTGGTGCTGGGCACCGTTCTGCTGCTCCTGCTGCTCGAGGCGTGTCGACGTACCACCGGTTGGATCCTGCCCGCGGTCTGCCTGCTGTTTCTCGGCTACGGCTACTACGGTGGCCTGCTGCCGCAGTCCTGGCCGGTCGCGCACGCCGGCCTCGACTTCAGTCAGCTGGTCGACGCGTTCTACAACTCCGACAGCGGCTTCTACGGCACGCCACTCGACGTGGCCGCCTCGTACATCGTGCTGTTCACCATCTACGGCGCGGTGCTGGAGTTGTCCGGGGCCGGGCGGTTCTTCGTCGAGTTGTCGGCCGCGGCGTTCCGACGCTCCCGTACCGCCGCCGGCCGGACGGCGGTGGCCTCGGGTTTCCTGCTCGGCACCGTCTCCGGCTCCGGCGCGGCGACGACCGTGAGCATCGGCGCGGTCACCTGGCCGCTGCTGCGCCGCGCCGGCTACCCGCCGGAGCGGGCCGGCGGCATGTTGGCCGCGGCCGGGGTGGGCGCCATCCTCTCCCCGCCCACTCTGGGTGCGGCGGCGTTCATCATCGCCGAGTACCTGGGCGTCTCGTACCTCCAGGTGCTGGGCTGGGCGACGGTACCGACGGTGCTCTACTACCTCGGCATCCTGCTCGCCGTGGAGATCGACGCTCGCCGTTCCGGCGTGCGCCCCGTGGTGATCGACGTCGACTCGCCCTGGCGGCTGCTGGCCCGGTTCGGCTACCACTTCGCCTCGCTGATCGCCATCATCGTGTTCCTCGCGATCGGTGTGTCCGCGACGAGAGCCGTCGTCTTCGCCGTCGTGCTCACCGTCGCGTTGTCGTTCCTGGCCCCCAGGAACGAGGAGCGCGCGCACCGGCTCACCCCGGGCCGGCTGGTGACCGCGCTCGTCACCGGCGTACGCGGCGTCCTCGCCGTCACCGCTGTCTGCGCCGCCGCCGGCATCATCACGGCGACCACCACGAAGACCGGCCTCGGGCCGCAGGCGGCGGCGCTGCTGATCGGCGGGGCGCAGGCGGCCACATCGGACCCGACGCTGGTGCTGGTGCTCACCGCGCTGCTCGCCGCCGTCGCGCTCAGCCTGCTGGGCCTGGCCGTGCCGGTCACCGCGTCGTTCGTGATCGGTTGGGTGATCGTCGGTCCGGCCCTGCTCGACCTGGGCGTCGCCGCGCCGGCGGCGGCGATGTTCGTCTTCTACTTCGCGGTGCTGTCCGAGGTGTCCCCACCGACAGCGCTCGCCGCGGTGGCCGCCGCCGCGGTCACCGGCGGCCGGCTGGTGCCGACCATGTGGCAGACCCTGCGGTACGCATTGCCGGCGTACCTGACCCCGATCGCGTTCGTCATCACGCCGGCCGGGCTCGGTCTGCTCGGCATCGGTGGCGTCCAGCGGATCGCCTTCGCCGCCGCAGTCACAGCGCTCAGCGTGGCGGTGCTCGCCGTCGCCGCCGGTGGCTGGCTGCCCGGCGTTGGCCCGGCCGGCGCCCCGGAACGGGTCTTGGGCGCCGTCGCCGGCGTCACACTGCTCTGGCTCGAACCCGTCCCGGTCACTGTCGGCGCGGCGCTGGCCGTCGTCGCGGCGGCGGGCGTGTTCGTCCGACGCGGCGCCGCCAACCGGTCATCGTCCGGATCACCAGCCAATCCTGTGGAGGAACAACTGTGAGACGAATCGACGTACGGCTCGCGGCGGGCCTGAGCGTGCTCGCCCTCGTCACGGTCGGTGCCGCGGGTTGCGGAGGTCAGCAGGGCGGCGCGGCCACTGACGACACTGCCAGCGAGGTCACCTGCGAGGTGACGAAGGAGACCCGCGTCGGCATCGCCACCGGCAACGCGACGGGCGTCTACTACGTGGTCGGCAACGCCCTGGCCGGGCAGTTGTCCGGGGCGACCGGTGGCAAGCTCACCGGCACCGCCGCCGAGACCGGCGCCTCGGTGCAGAACGTCGAGCAACTGGTCGGCGGCCAGTACGACGTGGCGTTCTCGCTGTTCGACACGGCGGTCAACGCGGTCGAGGGCAAGGGCAGCTTCACCGCGCCGCAGCCGGTGCAGGCGCTGACCCGCATCTACGACAACTACACCCAGGTGGTGGTCCGCAACGACTCCGGGATCACCTCGGTGGCCGACATGCGGGGCAAGCGGATCTCCACCGGCTCACCGAAGTCCGGCACGGAGGTGATCGCCAACCGGCTGTTGGAGGCCGCCGGCCTCGACCCGGCAACTGGCATCCGGGCGCAGCGACTGGACCTGACCAAGACCGTCGAGGGGATCAAGGACGGCAGCGTCGACGGCTTCTTCTGGTCCGGTGGTCTGCCCACCGGGGGCCTCACCGACCTGTTCACCACTGCCGGCGACTCGGTGAAGTTCGTCGACATCTCGCCGTTGCTGCCGAAGATGACCGCGTTGAGCCCCGCCTACCAGGCCGGGACGATCGGCCGGGACGCGTACAAGACGGCCACCGACACCCCGACCATCGTCGTACCCAACGTGTTGTTGGTCCGTAAGGACCTGGACGCCAACGTCGCCTGCGCGATCACCCGGACGGTCTTCGACAAGCGGGACACGCTGGCCCAGGCGAACCCTGCGGCCCGGGGCATCTCGCTGGAGACCGCCCGCAGGACCCAGCCGGTTCCGCTGCACCGCGGCGCCGAGAAGGCGCTGAAGGACCTGGGCGCGAACTGACCCGGCCGGTCAGACGTCGGCCGGCGCGGTGGCGGCGCGGGCCACGCCGACCAGCCGGTCGGCCTCGGCGAGCACTGCCTCGTCGCCCGTCGGAGTGCCGGGGTCGAGTCGGACCGTCCAGGTCAGACCGTCGACTCCGGCCACGCGCCGGGCCGCGACCCGCGCCGCGCCGCCGGGCACCGGCTGGTGCTCGGTGTACGCGACCGAACGGGTCACCCGGGCCCGCACCTGGTGCGGCAACTCCCCCGGGTCGAGCAGCAGGTACGTCTCGGCCGGGCCGTCAGCGACCACCGTGTAGCCGTCCCGCTCGACGAGCGGCTCGGCGGGGGTGACTGTCAGCTCCCGGCCGGACCAGACCGCCTTGAGGATGGTGTGCCAACCGAACCGGTGCCCTCGACCGGGCAACCACAGCCCGAGGTTGGTGGCGACCACCACCCCGTCGCCCTCGCCGTTGCCGGCGGCGGCCCAGGCCAACACCCGCTCGTCGGCGGTCAGCGGCGGCCGGTCGGCCGGCGGCAGCTTCGGCTTGCGGCTGAACAGTCCCATCTAGAGGCCTCCCGCGGCCTGCTCGCGCAACGCCCGGGCGTGCTGCTCCAGGGACAGCAGCTCACCGAAGGCGGCGAAGTACTCGTCCTTGTTGTTGACCGGGTTGATCCGCTGGATGCGTGACTTGAGGTCCCGGACCCGGGCGGTCACCGACCCGAACTGCACCCGGGCCATCGTGATCGACACGTAGCGCGGGTCCGGTTCGCCGTCGATCCGCAGTGGTTCGACTGCCAACTCCCCGACCAGCGCCGCGGCCGCCAGGTCCTCGCAGGCGTCGCGGACCGACTCGATCCAGACCGCGCCGCCGGTCGCCGACGCGGCACCACCGGCCGCGGCGATGGCCGTACGGACCGCGATGTGAACCGGGTGGCGGTATTCGGTGGCCTCGACCGCGTCGAACATCGGCCCGGCGAGGACCGGTTGCTGGAGGGCGAGTTTGAGCGCCTCCCGCTCGACCATCGACTGCGGGCTGTCCACCGCCGGCTCGGGGCGGGCCGAGGTGGGCCGGGCGGCGGGGGCCGCGTCGCGGGCGCTGGACGGCGGAGTGTTGCCGGCGGCGAGCACCGCCCGCTGCACCGGCTCGATCTCCATGCCGAGGTCCATGGCGAGCTTACGGACGTACTCCGGGCGCTTCTCCCGGTCCTTCAGGCGCGCGACCAGCGGCGCGGCGTGACGCATCGCCTCGACCCGGCCGTCGACGGTGTCCAGGTCGAAGCGGCTGATCACGTGCCGCAGCGCGAAGTCGACCAGCGGCTCGCGGCGGGCGACCAGGTCACGCACCGCCAGGTCGCCCTTGGCCAACCGCAGGTCGCACGGGTCCATGTTGTCCGGGCTGACCGCGATGAACGTGCGCCCGACGAAGCGCTGGTCGTCCTCGAAGGCGCGCAGCGCGGCCTTCTGCCCGGCGGCGTCGCCGTCGAAGGTGAAGATGATCTCGCCGGCCACCTCGTCGCTGTCGAACAGGAGCCGACGCAGGACGGAGATGTGGTCAGCGGCGAAGGCGGTGCCGCAGGTCGCCACCGCAGTGGTCACCCCGGCCAGGTGACAGGCCATCACGTCGGTGTAACCCTCGACGATGACCGCCCGACCCTGCTTGGCGATCTCCCGCTTGGCCTGGTCGATGCCGTAGAGCACGTGCGACTTCTTGTAGATCGGCGTCTCGGGGGTGTTCAGGTACTTCGGGCCGTCGTCGTCGTCGAAGAGCTTGCGCGCGCCGAAGCCGATCACGTCGCCGGCGAGATCGCGGATCGGCCAGAGCAACCGGCGACGGAACCTGTCGATCAGGGTGCCGGAACGGGACTCCCGGGACAGCCCGGCGGTGACCAACTCCTGGTGGGTGAAGCCCTGCTGGCGCAGGTGCTTGGTGAGCGGGTCCCAACCCTCCGGCGCGAAGCCACAGCCGTAGCGCTCGGCGGCGGCCCTGTCGAAGCCCCGTCGCGCCAGGAACTCCCGTGCCGGCCGGGCGCCGGCGGTGCTCAGTTGCGCGCTGTAGAACTCGACGGCGGCGGCGTGCGCGGCGACCAGGCGCTGCCGCTGACCCTGCTGCGGGCGGGGGCGCGGGGTGCCCTTGTCGTCCTCGATGTAGCGCAGTTGGATGCCGGCGCGGCCGGCCAGCCGCTCGACGGACTCCACGAAGCTGAGGTGGTCGGCGTCCATCAGGAACTTGATCGCGTCCCCGCCGGCCCCGCAGCCGAAGCAGTACCAGACGTTGCGGGCCGGGGACACGTTGAACGACGGACTCTTCTCGTCGTGGAACGGGCACAGGCCCTTGAGGTTGCCGCCGCCGGCGGACTTCAGGGTGACCGTCTCGGAGATCACATCCCCGATCGAGGTGCGTTCCCGGACCAGTGCGATGTCCTCGTCCCGGATCCGCCCAGCCATGTGCCACCCCCTCGCCGTACATCCTGCCCTGCCGGACCGACGACACGCCGGCCGGGGGACGCCGGTGTGGCGGCGGCCGCTGCCGGCTGGGCGGTTCCGGCCCGCAGGCCGGGTCCGCACGGGGACCATGACCAGATGCGCCGGGTACGGACCGAAGCCCCCCGCCTGCCGAGATGGCTGGCCGCTCGGATGGGGCTACCCGGGCAGACCCCGCAGACGGACGAGGCCGGCCACCGGCACGCCACCTGGCTGGAGCTCTTCCTCGACCTCATCTTCGTGTACGCGCTGGCGGCGGTGGTGGCCCGGCTGGGCAACGAACCGTCCCCGTCGCCGAGGGCAGTGCTGGCCGTGATCGGGCTCTTCGTGGTGATCCAGTGGGCCTGGATGGGGCAGGTGTACTACGACACCCGGTTCGATCCGGACGACGCGTTGCACCGACTGCTGGTGCTTGTCGCGTTGGTCGGCGCGGGCGCGATGACCCTCGGCGTCGACGAGGTCCCGGAGAGCGTCCTGCTGCCGGTCGGGTACCTGATCGTGCGGGGCGTGCTGCTCCTGCTGTACCTGCGCGCCTGGCCGACCAGCGCGAAGGCCCGAATGGTGACGACTGTCTACCTGATCGGCTTCGGGTCGGGCTGGTTGATCTGGCTGGTGTCGCTGACAGTGCCCACCGAGCTGCGCCCGGTCCTGTGGATCGTCGCGATGGTCATCGAACTGGCCACACCCTGGGCGGGGGTGCGCTGGCTCAACCGCTGGCCGGTGGACAACAGGCACCTGCCGGAACGGATCGGCCAGTTCACCATCATCGTCCTGGGTAGCGCGCTGGCCAGCCTGCTCTTCGCCGTGCCGGACCACCCCCCGCCACACATGATCCTCACCGCCGCGATGGCCTTCCTCATCCCGGCGGCGGTCTGGTGGGTCTACACCACCTTCGTGACCACCCGGCTGCTCCAGAGCCGGCTGCGCGGCGGGCAGGCGTACAGCTACCTGCACATTCCGCTGGGCGGCGCGCTGCTGCTGCTCGGCTGGTCGCTCGGGCAGGTGGTGCGGCTGGTCGACGACAACGCGAGCCGGCTGCCGCTGGAGCTGCGGCTGCTGCTGGGCGCCTCGATGGTGGTGTGGACGGCCTGCGGGCTCGCCCTGTACTGGCTGTGGACCCGACCGAGCGCCGCCCGGTTGGCGATCGCCGCCTACGGGGTGCTCTCGGTCAGCCTGATCACCGCGACGGTGCACCAGCCGAAGGTGATGCTGTCGCTGCTCTCCCTGGCCGTCGTCGGGTACGCCGTCCTGCTCAGCCGGCGCCTTGCCCGGGCCGGCAGGGAGATGAACACCCCCGAGGGGTGAGCGGCGCTCAGGCCACCGCGGCGGGCTGAGGGATGGCCGTCTCCTCGGCCGCCACCTGCTGGTTCCAGTCGGCCTTGGTGGAGCGCCAGCCCTCGTCGTCCATGCCGCGCCGCCAGTAGCCGGAGATGGAGAGCCGGTCGAGGGGCACGCCCCGCTCGCCGCGCAGCAGCCGGCGCAGCTCCCGGACGAAGGCGGCCTCGCCGTGCACGAACGCGTGCACCTGGCCGGCCGGGAACTCCAACGCCCGCACCGCCTCGATCAGCGCCTGGCCCACCGGGCGGTCGCCGCGATGCAACCAGGTCAGCTCCACTGCCCCCGGGCTGAGCAGCTTCTGCTCCTCCGCCGGGTCGGCGATCTCCACGAAGACGTGGGCCGGGGCGCCCAGCGGTAGGCGCTCGCACGCGGCGGCGATCGCCGGCAGGGCGCTCTCGTCACCGACCAGCAGATGCCAGTCCGCGTCCGGGCTCGGGGCGTACGCGCCGCCGGGGCCGACGAAGTGCACCGGATCGCCGGGGCACAGCGCGGCGGCCCACGGGCCGGCCAACCCCTCGTCGCCGTGGTGCACCACGTCGACGGTCAGCTCGCCGGACAGCGGATCCCAGCGCCGCACCGTGTACGCGCGCAGCCGGGGCCACTGCTCCCGGGGCAGGTCCCGGCGGATCGCGGCGAGGTCCAACGGCTGCGGGTACGCGACCCCCGACTGCGGGAACACCACCTTGATGTAGTGGTCGGTGAACTCGCCCACCGGCAGGCCGATCAGTTCGTCCCCACCGAGGACGAGCCGGATCAGGTGGGGGGTGGGCCGCTCGGTGCGCAGCACCCGGGCCGAGGTGACGTTCCTGGAGCGTTCCGTCATGTCAGTTAGGTTAGCCTAAGCTGGCTCGTGGTCGCCCGGGGGTGTCCCTTTGCCGACCAGCCGGGTGTGCCAGGTCACCGCCGCCGGGTCGGTGAGCGAGGCGACCTGGTCGATCACCACCCGCAGCCTGGCCCGGTCGTCCGCGGCGGCCCGCCACAGCGGGGCGAAGATCGGGTCGAGCCCGTCCGGGGCGCGCCGGACCAGCGCGGCGACCAACTCCGCCAGCATCGTCCGCTGCCGCTCGTAGCGGCCCCGGAAGCCACTGCGACGCATCACGTAGCGCAGCGCGATGCCCTTGAGCAGCGCGCACTGCGCCCGTACCAGGCGGGGCACCACCAGGTCGGCGGCGTAGCGGCGGTGCGGGCCCGGACCGAAGCGCTCCTCCGTGGCCGCCACCGCCGCGGACACGAACAGCCCGGTCACCCCGCTGGTGGTGGCCTTCAACGCGACCTGCGCGCGATGGCTGCCGTCGTACCCGGCGAACGGGGCGAGCAGCGGACCGGCCAGCAGATCGACGAGCACCTCGGCCAGGTCCGCGGCGGACTCCCCGGAGTAGGCGGCGGCCACGTCGGCGCAGAGCGCGGCCCGCTCGTCGGCGTCGGTGAGCAGCGGGTGCAACGTGACGTAGCCACCGTGGATGCCGTCCTCCACGTCGTGCACCGAGTACGCGACGTCGTCGGCCCAGTCCATCACCTGGGCCTCCAGGCAGCGCCGGTCGCCGGGCGCACCGGCGCGGATCCAGTCGAAGACGGCCGCGTCGTCGGCGTACACCCCGAACTTGCGCTCCCCCGGCCGGCGCGGCCAGGGGTACTTGCCGATCGCGTCCAGCGACGCCCGGGTCAGGTTCAGCCCGGCGGACGAGCCGTCCGGGGCGAGCACCTTCGCCTCCAGGCGGGTCAACACCCGCAGGGTCTGCGCGTTGCCCTCGAAGCCACCGCACGGCGTGGCGAGCAGATCCAGCGCAGCCTCGCCGTTGTGCCCGAACGGCGGGTGCCCGAGGTCGTGCGCGAGCCCCGCGACGTCCACCACGTCCGGGTCGCAGCCCAGCCGGGCACCCATCTCCCGGGCGATCTGGGCCACCTCCAACGAGTGGGTCAGCCTCGTACGCAGGAAGTCGTCGGTGCCGGCGGTGTGCACCTGGGTCTTGGTGGCAAGTCGGCGAAACGCCGCCGAGTGCAGCACCCGGGCCCGGTCGCGCTCGTACGGCGACCGGCGATGTCCGGTGTCCTTGGGCGGCTCCTCGACCAACCGCGCGTCCGGCTCACTCCTCGCGTTCACGGAGCCGCCACAGTTCGCGACTGCGGGGCTCGCAAGACCGGCTCACTCCTCGCGTTCACGGAGAACGCAGAACTCGTTGCCTTCCGGGTCGGACAGCACCGTCCACTCGACGTCGCCCTGACCGATGTCGACGTGCCGGGCGCCCATGTCGACCAGGCGCTCGACCTCAGCCTCCTGATTGGCGGGGCGCAGGTCGAGGTGCAGCCGGTTCTTGCGCTCCTTGCCCTCGGCCACGGGGCCGAAGAACAGGGCGGGCAACTGGTCCGGGGACTGGCGGATCTCCACTCCGCTCGGTGTCTCGGTGACGACCTGATAGCCGAGCGCCTCGGCCCACCAACGAGCCAGTCGGGCCGGATCGCGGGCGTCGACAGTCAGGCTCTCCCAGACACTGGTCATGCAGTCACCTCTTCCCGTTCGACGCGGCGCCCAATCGGCCGTGTGCGAGCGAGCCAAGATTACGCCCGCCAGCACTGCTCGACAGGCTCACGACGCATCGATGAAGGGCGCACAACCACCGATTGGCCCCCAGTTGCCGACCGATCGCCGAGGGTTACGGGCTCGCGGCCGGAAGTCGCCACCGGTAGCCTTCCCAGCGCGGAACGTAACCAGCCGACTGACACGCAGAGCCGACCGGTGAGGGGTAACGCTCGTGGACGCAGACACGGTGATGGGAACGGAGCTACGCCTGCTGCGCCAGCGCCGACCCGACATCGCCGGCACGGTGCTCGCGGGCACCGACGGCCTGCTCATCTCCAGCGACCTACCCAGCACCGACGCCACCCATCTCGCCGCGCTCGCCGCCGCGAGTTTCGGGCTCGGGCACCGGGTGGCCGACACCGTCCGGCAGGGTGAGTTCCGGGAGTCGTTCGTCTGCACCACAGCAGGCTGCGTGGTCACCTATCCGGCCGGGCGCAGCGCCCTGCTGACCCTCGTCACCATCTCGGCGGCCGGGGACCTGGAGGCGCTGCACGAGGAGGCGCGAGCGGTGGCCCGCCGCGCCGGGTCGTTCCTGGACGTTCGTGGCGGAGGCATCGGCGCGACCTCCGTACCGGACGCGCACGCCCCGCTGGCCACGCGTACCCCGATGGCGACCCTGCCGGCGCAGTTGCGCCGCTCGTCCCGACCCACCTGGCGTCGTCCGCCGATCTGAGCGCCGGCGGCGGCCGGGTGACCAGGCCGCCGCCGACGTGCGTCAGCGGCTGTCCGACCCGCCGGTCTCCACTACCGCCCGACCTGCCTCCAGCCGGGCCACCGGCACCCGGAACGGCGAACAGGACACGTAGTCCAGGCCGACCTCGTGGAAGAAGTGCACCGAGTCCGGGTCGCCGCCGTGCTCACCGCAGACACCGAGCTTCAGCCCGGGGCGGGCGGCCCGACCCTCCTCGGCGGCGATCCGCACCAGCCGACCGACGCCGTCGCGGTCGATCGACTCGAACGGCGAGATGCCGAAGATGCCCAACTCCAGGTAGCGCCAGAAGAACGCGCCCTCGACGTCGTCGCGGGAGAAGCCCCAGCCCATCTGGGTCAGGTCGTTGGTGCCGAAGGAGAAGAACTCGGCGGCCTCGGCGATCTGCCCGGCGGTCAGCGCCGCCCGGGGCACCTCGATCATGGTGCCGATCAGCACCTCGACGCCGCTGTCCCCGACCACCTCGGCGATGATCTTCTCGGCCTCGGCGCGGACCGTCTCCAACTCCTGCACGGCACCAACCAGCGGCACCATGATCTCCGGCTTGGCCACGCCCCCGTCGCGGGCGCAACTGACCGCCGCCTCGGCGATGGCCCGGACCTGCATCGCGAACAGGCCGGGGATGACCAGGCCGAGGCGTACGCCCCGCAGCCCGAGCATCGGGTTCTCCTCGTGCATCCGCCGGACGGCGGCGAGCAGCGCCTCCTCCTTGGCTACGTCCTCGCCGCGTTCCTGGGCGACCGCCACGTTGACGGCGAGCTGCTCCAACGGCGGAAGGAACTCGTGCAACGGCGGGTCGATGAGCCGGACGGTGACCGGCAGGCCGTCCATCTCGCGGAAGATCTCCTCGAAGTCGGCCCGCTGCAACGGCAGCAGCGCCGCCAGCGCCGACTCCCGCTCGCCCGGGGCCCGGGCCAGGATCAGCCGCTCGACCAGCTCCCGCCGCTCACCGAGGAACATGTGCTCGGTGCGGCACAGCCCGATGCCCTCGGCGCCGAAGCGCCGGGCCCGAGCGGCGTCCGCGCCGGTGTCGGCGTTCGTGCGGACCGCCAGCCGCCGCTTCCCGTCGGCGTGCGTCATGATCCGGTGTACGGCCCGGACCAGCGCGTTGTCGATGTGCTCGGGGTCGAGGCTGCCCTCGAAGTACTGCACCACCTCGGAGGGCATGACCGGCACCTCGCCGAGGTAGACCTTGCCGGTGGTGCCGTCGATGGACACGACGTCGCCCTCGGTGACGGTCTGCCCGGCCACTGTGAACCGCTTCGCCGGCACGTTCACCTCGATCTCGTCGGCACCGGAGACGCAGGTCTTGCCCATGCCCCGGGCCACCACCGCGGCGTGGCTGGTCTTACCGCCGCGCGAGGTGAGGATGCCCTTCGCGGCGATCATGCCGTTCAGGTCGTCCGGGTTGGTCTCCCGGCGCACCAGGATCACCGACTCCCCCTCGGCGGCCAGCTCGACGGCCCGCGCGGAGGTGAAGACCACGGTGCCGGACGCCGCGCCGGGCGATGCGCCGATGCCCTTGGCGACCGGCTGGAACTCGTGGTCGAGCTGGAAGCGCGGGAACATCAGCTGGGCCAGTTGCGCGCCGTTGACCCGGTGCAGCGCCTCGTCCAGGTCGATCAGACCCTCGTCGACGAGTTGCCCGGCGATGACGAACGCGGCGGCGGCGGTGCGCTTGCCGACCCGGGTCTGCAACATCCACAGCTTGCCGCGTTCGATGGTGAACTCGATGTCGCAGAGGTCCTTGTAGTGCTCCTCAAGCCGGGCCATGATGCCGAGCAGCTCGTCGTAGGATGCCTTGTCGAGCTGCTCCAACTCCTGCAACGGCACTGTGTTGCGGATGCCGGCGACCACGTCCTCGCCCTGGGCGTTGGCCAGGTAGTCGCCGTAGATGCCCTGCGCGCCGCTGGCCGGGTCACGGGTGAACGCGACCCCGGTGCCGGAATCCGGGCCGAGGTTGCCGAAGACCATCGTCACCACGTTGACCGCGGTGCCGAGGTCGGCCGGGATGCGCTCCTGGCGGCGGTAGAGCACCGCGCGCTCGGCGTTCCACGACTCGAAGACCGCCCGGATGGCCAGGTCGAGCTGTTCGCGTGGCTGCTGCGGGAACTCCCGACCGGTGTGCTTCAAGAAGATCTTCTTGTACGCGTCGACCAGCCCACGCAGGTCGTCGGCGTCCAGATCCAGGTCGTTGTGGGTGCCCCTGGCGTGCTTGGCCTCGTCGAGCGCGTGCTCGAACTCCTCGCCCGGCACCTCGCAGACGGTCTTGCCGAACATCTGGATGAGTCGCCGGTAGGAGTCCCAGGCGAACCTGTCGTTCTGTCCCGCCTGGGCGGAGAGCCCCACCACGCTCTGGTCGTTGAGACCGACGTTGAGGACGGTCTCCATCATGCCGGGCATGGAGAACTTGGCACCGGAGCGGACGGAGACCAACAGTGGGTCCTGCGGGTCACCGAGGCGCTTGCCCATCGCGCGCTCCAGCGATTCCAGGTGTGCCTCGATCTGACCGGCGAGCCCGTCCGGCTCCCGTCCCGTCGCGAGGTACGCCTGGCACGCCTCGGTGGTGATGGTGAAGCCGGGCGGGACGGGCAGGCCCAGGTTGGTCATCTCGGCGAGGTTTGCCCCCTTGCCGCCGAGCAGCTCCTTGAGTTCCTTGTTGCCTTCGGAGAAGTCGTAGACGTACTTGTGATCGACGGTCTCTTGCGCTGCCACCAGAGCCTCCACAACACACGCGCCGGATTGACACTTAACGAAGGTTCAGTTTTCTTCTTCCCCGGGACGGACCGCCGGTAATCCCGGGGTCAACGTCGATCGGTGGGCGAAGGTTAAGCGAACATCGAGTGACCTGGGACCGTTCGGTGACAATTGGCACAGCCATCACGACTATCCGTGTTCGTACCGGTTTTTGGGAACGCTTCCATGCGCACCATCACGCATCCCGGCCGAGCGTCGTACGCTTGACGCCACGCCAGCCGGTGAACCTCACTTTTGCCATAACCGACGCGAATACACCCCCCGGAGTCGCCGCCGTGTCGACCACCCCCTCCCCCGGCCCCACCGCCGTCCCCGCGCCGCTGTCGGCGGAGGAACCGGACGCGGCCACGCTGGCCCGCACGGCCGAGCAGACCGCCGGCACGTTGCTCGCCCCGGCGGCCCCGCACCGGCTGACCGACGTCGTGCCCGCCCCACAGCAGGCCCGGCCCGACCCGACCGCCGACTGGGCGCTCCCGGCCGAAGCGGTCATCGTGACCAGCGCCGACCCCGCCGCGTTTGCGGTCGCCGAGCAGCTCGCCCAGCTCCTGCGTCCGGCCACCGGCTACCCGCTGCCGGTCACCGACGCCACCACGCCGGAGCCCGCCGGTGGCATCGCGCTGGTGCTCGACGACACCGCCGACCTCGGCGCGGAGGGCTACCGCCTCGACATCGCCACCGACGGGGTACGCGTCACCGCCGCCACCGGCGCCGGCCTCTTCTACGGCGTACAGACGCTGCGCCAACTGTTGCCGGCGGCCATCGAGAGCCCCAGCCCGGTCACCGAACGCTGGGCGTTGCCCGGCGGGACCATCACCGACGCACCCCGGTTCCCCTACCGGGGCGCGATGCTCGACGTCGCGCGGCACTTCTTCGCCGTGGAGGACGTGCTGCGGGTGGTCGACCACCTGGCCCGCTACAAGCTCAACCACCTGCACCTGCACCTCACCGACGACCAGGGCTGGCGGATCGCCGTGGACTCCTGGCCGAAGCTGACCACCGTCGGCGGGACGACCGAGGTCGGCGGCGGCCCCGGCGGGCACTACACGAAGGCCGACTACCAGCGGATCGTCTCCTACGCGGCCGCCCGCCACATCACCGTCGTCCCGGAGATCGACCTCCCGGGGCACACCAACTCGGCGCTGGTCGCGTACCCGGAGCTGGCACCGGACAAGATCGCGCCGCCGCCGTACACCGGCACCGAGGTCGGCTTCAGCTACGTCGACCCGGCCGACGAGCGGACGTACGACTTCGTCGCCGACGTGCTGGGCGAGGTGGCCGCGCTCACCCCCGGCCCCTGGCTGCACATCGGCGGCGACGAGGCGTTCAAGGTGAAGGGCGAGGTCTACACCGGTTTCGTCGAGCGGGTCCAGCGCATCGTGGCCGACCTCGGCAAGACAGTCGTCGGCTGGCACCAGCTCGCGCCGGCCGCCCACCTCGACGGGCGGGTCCTGCAGTGGTGGGGCACGAACGGCGAAGACCCCACCACCGTCGACGCCGTACGCAGGGGCGCCCGGCTGATCGTCTCCCCCGGCAACCACGCCTACCTGGACATGAAGTACGCCCCGGACACCCCGATCGGGCACGACTGGGCCGGCCTCATCGACGTGCGAAAGGCGTACGACTGGGATCCGGGCATGCACGTCGCCGGCGTACCCGCCGAGGCGGTTCTCGGTGTGGAGGCCCCACTCTGGACCGAATCGGTCACCTCGCTGGCCGACATCGAACTTCTGCTCCTGCCCCGCCTCCCGGCCATCGCCGAGTTGGGCTGGTCACCCCGGGCAAGCCACGACTGGGCCGGCTTCCGCGACCGCCTGGCCAGCCAGGGCCCGCGCTGGACGACGGCCGGGATCACCTTCCACCGCGCGCCCGAGATCCCCTGGCCCACCGCACCGACCATCCCGACACAGCGCACCACACCCCAGACCGACACCGCCAAGCCCTGACCCCGGCGTTCGGGTTGTCCGGTTTGACCGCTGGTGTCGGGTAGTCGGGGCCACCCCCGTGGCGGAATCGTGGGCCGGGCCGGGTCGTTATACCTGGCAGACCACCGCGACTGTCCCGGTCGTGGGGCGCGGCAGCCGCCCGGGAACACCCGGCAGGCCGCCCCGGTTACATCCCCCGCAACGCCCGAGCAGGTCCCCCCGGATCGCCGGCGTCGCCACGAACTTCCCCGCACCACCCACCCCCGGGTGTGGTGCGGGCACCCCCGATGCAGAGGAGCACGCCATCATGCGTACCGATCTGATCCGTAAGACCGCCCTGACCGCCGCTGGTCTCGCGTTCACCGGTGGCGCCATCGCCGGCCCCGTCACCACCGCGTTCGCCGCACCCACCACCAGCACCCCGGCCGCGCAAACCCAGACCGACCGCAAGGGCCACGGCGAACGGGAACTGGGCGTGCGCTACGAGGCCCAGCCGAACTTCTACTACTGCGGGCCCGCCGCGACCCGAAACGCCCTGTCCGTACAGGGCAAGGAGATCAGCGTGGACGCCATGGCCAAGGAGATGGGCACCACCGAGGCCGGCACCAACTCCATCAACGACATCACCCCCGTGCTGAACAAGGAAACCGGCAAGACCAACGCCTACCGCTCCGTCGAGATCAGCACCCCCGACGCCGACACCAAGCAGACCGACACCCTGCGCGCCGACATCGTCCGCACCGTCGACGACGGCCGGGCCGTGGTCGCCAACATCGCCGGCACCAGCACCGACACCGACGGCGTCACCCACTCCTACGAAGGCGGGCACTACATCAGCGTCGTCGGCTACCGCGACAACGGCAACACCGTCAAGATCGCCGACTCCGCCGATGCGAACACCGCCTCCTACTGGATCAGCACCGAACACCTCGCGGACTGGATCGCCACCCGCGGCTACGCCACCAGCTGACCCCCCGCACCACACACACCCAGCACACACCGAAGGGCCGGACCCCACCAGGGTCCGGCCCTTCGGCACGCCCGGGCCACTAGCCCCGCCGGCCGAGCACGGGCAGCACGGGCAGCGCGACGAGCCAAGTCCACGCGCCCGCCGTCAGGCGCGAACGAAGTCGACGGGCATCCGAGCCGACCGAGCCATTCACCCCGGCAAGCCGCCCACCGGACCGAGCCGCGCCGACCCACAGCGGGCCACCCCACAGCGGGCAACCCCAGCCACTCACCCCGGCACGCCGCCCACCGGACCAAGCCGCGCCTACCCACAGCGGGCAACCCCACAGCGGGCAACCCCACTGACCGCGCCCACGGGTCCTTTGGAGCTGATGCCGTAGACGAATCAGAGGCAGGGCCGCCCGAGCCGAACTGGTGATTCGTTCACGACATCAGCTCGATAGGGCGCCGAACTCATCTGCCCAGCCCGCACGGAGTGGCGAGGAAGACCAAGTGCCACGACCCGAGGGCTCGAGGGTGACCGGCGCGCCGGCACGACTCCGCGGCGAGCCTGCGTTCCGGAGGGATGGTCGCGGGGCACCTCCGGCCGACCGGCCAAGGGCTCAGCCGCCGGAGTCGTCCATCTCGGCGCCCTCGGGGACCGTGTCGTCGTCTCGACTGGCCAGCCAGCCCTCGGGCAGGAAGACCTTGCCGGGCGAGTTGGTACGCCCGCGCGGCTGACCCAGGGCGGTGACCGGGAACGGCTCGGCCGGGTCGAGCTTGCCGAGCAGGTCGTCGAGCTGCGCCAGGCTTTCGATCATCGCCAGCGAGCGCCGCAGCTCACCGCCGACCGGGAAGCCCTTGAGGTACCAGGCGACGTGCTTGCGGAAGTCGGTGCAGCCGTCCCGTTCACCTCGGGCCGGGTTGCGGGCGCCGGCCGTGAACTGGTCGACAAGCAGCTCGGCGTGCCGGCGCATGGTCACCGCCACTTCGCCGAGGGTGGGCAGCCGCCGCTCCGGCCGACCGTTGAAGGCGGCCTCCAGGTCGGCGAAGAGCCACGGTCGGCCCAGACAGCCGCGCCCGATGACCACGCCGTCGACGCCGGTGTGGGCCACCATGCGCAGCGCGTCGTCGGCTTCCCAGATGTCGCCGTTGCCGAGCACCGGCACGTCGAGGGCCTGCTTCAGGGTGGCGATCGCGTCCCAGTCGGCGGTGCCCGAGTAGCGCTGCGACGCCGTGCGCCCGTGCAGGGCCACCGCTGCCACGCCGGCGTCCTGGGCGGCGAGCCCGGCTTCGACGTACGTCAGGTGGTCGTCGTCGATGCCCTTGCGCATCTTGACAGTGACCGGCACGCCGGACGGTGACGCGGCAGCCACCGCGGCCCGCACGAGTCGTGCGAAGAGCCGGCGCCGCCACGGTAGCGCCGCGCCGCCCCCACGTCGGGTGACCTTGGGGACCGGGCAGCCGAAGTTGAGGTCGATGTGATCGGCCAGGTTGCGCTCGACGACGATCCGCACGGCGGCGGCGGTGATCTCCGGATCGGTGCCGTAGAGCTGGAGACTGCGGGGCTTCTCGTCGTCGCCGAACGCGATCATGCGCAACGTCTTCGGGTTGCGCTCGACCAGCGCCCGCGTGGTGATCATTTCGCAGACGTAGATGCCGCCACCCTGCTCGCGACAGAGCCGACGGAACCCGATGTTGGTGATCCCGGCCATCGGCGCGAGCACCACCGGCGGCCACACCTGGTGCTGGCCGAGAGTCAGCGGGCGCAGCGCGGGCACGGTCGAGGCAGTCACCGGACAAGTGTACGGGGCCCCGACCGGCGCTTATCGCGTCGGCCGAGGCCCCGTGCGCAGAGTCTCAGCAGCCGGGGAGACGCTCGATCAGGTAGCGCTCGACCTGGTCCAGGGAGACGCGCTCCTGGGCCATGGTGTCCCGGTTGCGCACCGTCACCGCGTTGTCGTCCAGGGTGTCGAAGTCGACGGTCACACAGAACGGGGTGCCGATCTCGTCCTGCCGGCGGTAGCGGCGCCCGATCGCCTGCGAGTCGTCGAACTCCACCACCCAACGCTTGCGCAGCAGGGTCGCGAGGTCCTTGGCCTTGGGCGACAGCGCCTCGTTGCGGGACAGCGGCAGCACCGCCACCTTGACCGGGGCGAGCCTCGGGTCGAACCGCATCACTGTGCGCTTGTCCACGCCGCCCTTGGTGTTCGGCGCCTCGTCCTCGTCGTACGCCTCCAACAGGAAGGCCAGCACCGCGCGGGTCAGACCCGCGGCCGGCTCGATGACGTACGGCATCCAGCGCTCACTCTTGCTCTGGTCGAAGTACGACAGGTCGACGCCGGAGTGCTTGCTGTGCGTGGAGAGGTCGAAGTCGGTGCGGTTGGCGACACCCTCCAGCTCGGCGAACTCGGTGCCACCGAACTGGAAGCGGTACTCGATGTCCACCGTCCGCTTCGAGTAGTGCGACAGCTTCTCCTTGGGGTGCTCGAACAGACGCAGATTGTCCGCCGAGAGGCCGAGGTCGAGGTACCAGTTCCAGCGCTCCTGGAGCCAGTACTCGTGCCACTGCTCGTCGGTGCCCGGCTCGACGAAGAACTCCATCTCCATCTGCTCGAACTCGCGGGTCCGGAAGATGAAGTTGCCCGGGGTGATCTCGTTGCGGAACGACTTGCCGGTCTGCGCGATGCCGAACGGGGGCTTCTTGCGGGCGACCGTCTCGACGTTCTTGTAGTTGACGAAGATGCCCTGCGCGGTCTCCGGGCGCAGGTAGTGCAGCCCTTCGTCGCTCTCCACCGGGCCCAGGTAGGTCTTCATCAGGCCGTTGAACATCTTCGGCTCGGTGAAGGTGCCCTTGTTGCCGCAGTTGGGGCAGTTCAGCTCGGCCAGTGAGGTGAGCGGCTTGCCGTGCTTCTCGGCGTACGCCTCTTCCAGATGGTCCGCCCGGAACCGCTTGTGGCAGAACTGGCACTCGGTGAGCGGGTCGACGAACTCGGCGATGTGGCCGGACGCCTCCCACACCTTGCGGGACAGGATCACCGCGGAGTCCAGGCCGACGACGTCGTCGCGCTGCTGGACCATTGTCTTCCACCACTGCCGGCGGACGTTCTCCTTGAGTTCCACGCCGAGCGGACCGTAGTCCCACGCCGATCGGGTGCCTCCGTAGATCTCACTGGAGGGGAAGACGAAGCCTCGGCGCTTGGCGAGGCTGACGACGGCATCGATACGGTCGGCTGGCATGTTTCCTCCTACGCCGGCTGGCGGTCGGCGGGGGCGAGATGTGGATGGAACGGTCGGTTCGGGACAACGGTACGACCACCGTCCCCCCGAGCCCAGCAGAATACCGGGGACGGGTCAGCTGACCTCGCAGACCTCCACGCCGCCGCTCTGCCCGTCCTGGCCGAGGCTGACCTGTTGCCGCTCCCGGTCGCCACCGTCGAGGGTCACGTCGACCGGCACGGTCAGGTAGGTGGTGTCCACCTCACCCACCCGGAACGCGGTCACCTGCGGTTCGGCGGCGGCCCGTCGCTCGAACTCCGGCCGGGACTCCCGCCGCTGCGCGTCGTCGCAGAGCTGGTCGTACGCCCGCCCGTAGTTTCGCTCGACCAGCGCCTGGTAGTAGTCGCCGGTCACGGTGCGGGCCTGTTCCCGGATCGCCTGGACTCCGCTGACGGCCAGGCCGACGACGGCGGTGCCACCCCCGCCACAGCAGAGCACCACGGCGAGCGCGCCGACGCCGAGGCCGATCCAGAGCCGGGTCCGGCGGCCCTCGGTGGGCGGCGCGGCGAACGGCGGAGCCACCCCGGGACCGGGTGGCGGGGCGGGTGCGGTCATAGGAGCAGCGTAGTGTCCGGCGGCTCAGCGGTAAGGACCCGCAGCCCGATCACTCTCGGCGACGACCACGGCCCCGCCGGGGGCGGCGGTGGCCAGCGCCTCGTAGGCGGAGGGCTCGTCGACGGACTCGGCGAGCAGCGGCACGGCGCTGACCTTGACCTCGAAGGCGCCCAGCGCCCGCCGGTACGTGCCGACCGACTCCCACTCGGTGACCAGTGACCAGTACCGGGGGTCGTCCAGCGCCCGGACCAGTTGGCCGCGCAGGTAGCCGGGCCGGGCGGCCAGCGCGGTGAGGGCGGCGTGCGCCCGTTCGGTGAAGCCGTCGGCGGCATCGACGTCGACCACGAACCGGTTGGTCACCAGCACCGGGGGTTCCTCCTCGTAGAGTCTGTGGGATGCAGCGTACGCAGCGCCCTCTGCTCGCCCGGTTGGCCGGGGCGAACCCGACGTCGGTGTTCCTGCTCACCCTGGTGGTGGTGCTGGTGGCGTTCTTCACGCCCGGGGTGATCGGCGGGCTGCTCACGCTCGCGCTCGCCGGGGTCCTGATCGCCCTGTTGGCGACGACCTGGGCGGTTCAGGCGCCACAGACCCGGCTGATCCGACTGGTGATGCTCACCCTGCTGGTGACTGTGGGCCTCGCGAAGCTCCTCTGACATGCAATCATGCGTTTTTGACAATCATTATCGTTGCCACGGACAGTTGACGACATGACCAACCGCGCCACGTACCGTGTCCTGGCCGCCGCGACCGCCCTCCTCGCCCTGGGCGCCGGGGCCGGCTGCTCCACCGGCGGCGCCGCCGGCGCCGACCCCCAGCGAGTCGACGTGGTGGCCGCGTTCTACCCCCTCCAGTTCCTGGCCGAACGGATCGGCGGCGACGCGGTCCGGGTCACCAACCTGGCCAAGCCCGGCGCCGAGCCGCACGACCTGGAACTCAACCCGAGCCAGGTCGGTGAGGTCAGCGAGGCGGAGCTGATCGTCTACCTCAAGGGGTTCCAGCCGGCGGTGGACGACGCCGTGGCCCAGAACGGCGGCGACCGGGCGTTCGACGTGACCAGCGTCCAGCCGCTGTTGGACGCGTCCGCCGGCGGGCACGACCACGAGGGCGAGGAGGGGCACGCCGAGGAGAGCGGCGGCAAGGACCCGCACGTCTGGCTCGACCCGACCCGACTGGCCGGCATCGGCGACCAGCTCGCCCAGCGGCTCGGCAAGGCCGACCCGGACCACGCCGCCGACTACACCGCCCGGGCGGCCGCCCTGCGCGCCGACCTGACGACCCTGGACGGCGAGTTCAAGCACGGTCTGGCGACCTGTCAGCGGCGGGAGATCGTGACCAGCCACGCCGCGTTCGGCTACCTCGCCGACCGCTACCAGCTGGACCAGGTCGGCATCACCGGGCTGAGCCCGGACGTCGAGCCCTCGCCGCAGCGCCTCGCGCACGTGATCGAGGAGGCGAAGGAGCACCAGGCCACCACGATCTTCTTCGAGACCCTGGTCAGCCCGAAGGTGGCCGAGACCATCGCCGGTCAGGTCGGCGCGAAGACCGCGGTCCTCGACCCGATCGAAGGGCTCGCCGCCGGCAGCAACGGGGACTACCTTTCGGTGATGCGCACCAACCTGCGGACCCTGCAGACGGCCTTGAGCTGCTCGTGACCTCACCTGTCATCACTGTCGAGCACGGGGTGGTCGGCTACGACGGCCGCCCCGTGCTCCGGGACATCTCGCTCACGGTGACCGCCGGCGAGGTGGTCGCGATCCTCGGCGCCAACGGCTCGGGCAAGTCCACCCTGATCCGCGCCGTGCTCGGGCTGGTGCCGATCAGCGCCGGCTCGGTCACCCTCTTCGACCGGCCGTTGCGCCGGTTCCGGCAGTGGGCACGCATCGGGTACGTCCCGCAACGCCTGGGCGCCGGCGGCGGCGTACCGGCGACCGTCCGCGAGGTGGTGGCCTCCGGCCGGCTGGCCCGTCGCGGGGTGCTGCGTCCGCCGGGTCGAGCCGACCGGTCCGCCGTCGACGCCGCGCTGGGCGCGGTCGGGCTCGCCGACCGGGCCGGTGACCCGGTGTCCACGCTCTCCGGCGGCCAGCAGCAGCGCACCCTGATCGCCCGCGCCCTGGCCGGCCAGCCGGAGCTGCTGGTTCTCGACGAGCCCACCGCCGGGGTGGACGCGGCCAGCCAGGAGGCGTTCGCCGGCGCGCTGCGCGACTTCGTCGGCGACGGCGGAACTGTGCTTCTCGTCGCCCACGAGCTGGGCCCGCTGCGACCGGTGATCAGCCGGGCCGTCGTCGTCCACGAGGGTCGCATCGCCCACGACGGCGCGGTGCCGGACCCGGCCGGCCATCACGCGGAGCCGGACCACGACCACGTGCACCCGCACTGCTACGACGAGCCCGCCGGGCTGTGGAGCAACTGACAGATGGAACTCTTCCAGTACCCCTACATGCAGCGCGCCCTGATCGGCGCGCTGGTGATCGGCCTGGCCGCGCCGGCGCTCGGCATCTACCTGGTGCAGCGCCGGCTGGCGCTGATCGGCGATGGTGTGGGGCACGTGGCGCTGACCGGCGTCGGCGCGGGGCTGCTGCTCAACCGCTCGCCGGTGCTGGTCGCGGTGATCGCCGCCACCATCGGCGCGATCGCCATCGAGATCGTCAGGGCCCGTGGGCGTACCTCCGGTGACCTGGCTCTGGCTCTGCTCTTCTACGGCGGCATCGCGGGCGGCGTACTCCTGGTTGGCCTTTCCGACGCGACCAGCGCGAACCTCAACGCCTACCTGTTCGGGTCGCTGACCACCATCTCGCCCGCCGACCTGACCACCATCGCGGTGCTCGGCGCGGCGATCCTGGTCACGATGATCGGGTTGCGGCCGGCACTCTTCGCGGTCAGCCACGACGAGGAGTACGCCCGGGTCTCCGGCCTGCCGGTCCGCACCCTGAACCTGCTGATCGCGGTCGCCACAGCGGTCACCGTGACCATCGCCATGCGGGCCGTCGGCGTGCTGCTGATCAGCGCGTTGATGGTGGTGCCGGTCGCCACCGCCCAGCAGGTCACCCGGGGTTTCCGCAGCACGATGGCCGCCGCGATGGCGCTCGGGCTCTTCGCTGCCGGCTCGGGTGTCTGGGTGGCGGCCACGGCGGACACCGCACCGGGCGCCTCGGTGGTGCTGGTGGCGATCGCGTCGTTCCTGGTGGTGGCCGTGGCCGGCGCCGTCTGGCGGGCCGTGCGCCGTCGGACGACGCCGACCGCCGCACCGACACCGGAACCTCACGAGGTCGTGCTGAGCTGAGCCTGCTCAGCGCGACCTCGGTGGTATTGGTTACCGTTGCAGGATGACCAGCGCGACGGGCTACGACGGGTTCGACGGGGCCAGCGAGCTGCTCCGCGCCCTGTCCGCTCCCATTCGACTGGCCATCGTCAGTGAGCTGGCCGGCGGCGAGCGGTGCGTGCACGAGTTGGTGGAGAAGCTCGGCGCGGCGCAACCACTGGTCTCGCAGCACCTGCGGGTGTTGCGCGGAGCGGGCGTGGTGCGCGGCTCCCGCCGAGGCCGGGAGATCGCCTACAGCCTGGTCGACGAGCACGTCGCGCACATCGTGGCGGACGCGGTCAGCCACGCCGGGGAGGGATCATGAGCGAGAGCAGCGCCGCGGTACGCAACACCCGGCAGCGTTCGGCGGTGAGCGCGCTGCTGGGCGAGATGGAGGGCTTCCACAGCGCCCAGGACCTGCACGCCATGCTGCGGCAGCGCGGCGAGCGGGTCGGCCTGACCACCGTCTACCGCACCCTCCAGGGGCTCGCCGACGCCGGTGAGATCGACGTGATGCGTCCGCCGGGCGGCGAGCACCTCTACCGCCGGTGCAGCGAGGGGCACCACCACCACCTGGTCTGCCGGGTGTGCGGGCGCACGGTCGAGGTGGCCGGCCCGGCCGTGGAGAGCTGGGCCGATCGGGTGGCCGCCCAGCACGGCTACGCCGACGTCAGCCACACCCTGGAAATCTTCGGCACCTGCCCGACCTGCCCGCGCTGACCACCAGCGCCCTGTCGGTCGCGATCCGGGCTCACTTCACGGCTACACCGGGCCAGGCGTTCGTGGCACGCTGGCCGGCGTGAAAATCTATGCCGATCGGTTTCCGACCGCCGCCCGTCAGTTGCTCACCGACCTGCTCGTCGTCGCCTGGGTGTACGCGGCGATCCGCGGCGCGCTGTGGCTGCACGACCTGGTGCAGAAGCTCGCCGTGCCGGGGCAGAAGTTGGAGGGCGCCGGCAGCGGGCTCGCCGACAACCTGGGCGACGCCGGCAGCAAGGTCGGCCGGGTGCCACTGGTCGGCGACGAACTCACCGCACCGTTCCAGCGCGCCGCCGACGCCGCCCGGTCGCTCGCCGACGCCGGCCGCGACCAGCAGCAGCTGGTCGACCAGCTCGCCCTGGCCCTCGCCATCGCGGTGCTGATCTTCCCGCTCGGCATCGTGCTGTTCGGCTGGCTGCCGCTGCGGGTCCGCTGGATGCGCCGGGCCGGATCGGCGACGAAGCTGGCCGCCGGGCCAGCCGGCCGGGACCTGCTCGCCCTGCGCGCGCTGGCCACCCAGCCACTGGGCAAACTGACCCGAATCGGTCCGGATGTCGCCGAGGCGTGGCGGCGCGGCGACGACGCGACAGTCGACGCCCTGGCCGCCCTGGAGCTGCGCCAACTCGGCCTACGCGGCCGGGGCCGCTAAGGTCCCCGTCCGCCGGCACGCCCCTGCGGCATCCCCCGCCGCGCCGATCTTGCAGTTTCGGTTGTCGACATGAGTGGGATGCCCCATTCGTCGGGACAGCAAGTGCAAGATCGCGGAGCGCGAGCAGGCCGGGCGCAGGGTCAGCCCGACGAAGGTGTCGTTAAGGTCGTCGGGTGTTCTACTTCCTCGTCGTCATCGCCGTCCTGCTGCTCGGCTACGCCGCCGTCCTGGTCTACTTCGTCCGCCGGGGCAAGAAGATCCCACCCGCTGCGTACCTGGCCCTGGCCGGGCTCAACGGTCTGATCCTGGCGGGAGTGCTGGCCTGGGCGGTCTCCCGCTGATCACGCACCGCCCGGCCCGCGCACC